>DAOOUZ010000026.1:0-14753 GCA_035369785.1 Candidatus Cryosericum sp.
GTTTTGTGGCCTTCTGGGAAGCTCTGGTGCCCCTTGCTGATGCGGGACGCCTGGGCTCGGTGGTTCTCCAGTTTCCGCCCTGGTTTCGCGATACAGCAGAAAACCGGGCATTCCTGACAGCAGTGCCAGGGTTGTTGCCTCGGTACCCCCTGTCGATTGAGTTCCGTGACCGCAGCTGGCAAACCCCTGAAGCAGTTGCATTCCTGAAGAATGAGCATCTTGGCTATGTGGCTGTCGACGAGCCTCAGGTACGCAACCTGCTGCCGCTGGTACCAGCAGTCACGAGCGACACTGCATATCTGCGGCTGCATGGGCGCAATCCCAACTGGTTCGGCGCGCGTCGCGAAGAACGCTATGACTACCTGTACTCGCATGAGGAACTCGTTCAGCTGCTGCCGTCAATCAAAGCGATGGCTGCACAGGCCGCACGCATGTTCATCATGACGAACAACTGCCACCGCGGTCAGGCTGTCGCGAATGCACGAGACCTTCAGGACATGCTCCTCTCTACCGCTGGCCCCCAGCACCACCCCATGAAAACAGATATGAAGCCACAGGAATGAACACGGGAGAACTGGCCCAACTCATTCGACGTTCCACTCACACAGTCGTGCTGACAGGCGCAGGGATTTCTACCGCGGCTGGCATCCCGGACTTCCGAGGGCCCCACGGAATCTACACAACCCGTGCATACGATCCCGAGAAGACATTCGACATTGAGTGGTTCGACAGGGACCCCTCCATCTTTTTTGCGTTCGCACGTGACTTCATCCCGCTTGCTGAACGTGCACAGCCGACGTTCGCCCACCGATTCCTTGCAGAGCTCGAGCGGCAGGGCCATGTGGCCACGGTCATGACACAGAATATCGACGGACTTCATCAAAAGGCCGGAAGTACCCACGTTCTCGAGTTGCATGGGAGTTTCCAGCACGCGCACTGCAGGAACTGTCAGACGGCCTACACGTATCTGGAACTCAAGGACAAGCTGCAGGCTGCCCAACTACCTCTGTGCGACGCTTGCGGAGGTGTCATCAAGCCTGACATCGTGTTCTACGGAGAGCCGGTCTTGGAGATGGATGAGGCCGAGGCGGAAGCCCGGGCTGCGGACCTTTTTCTCGTCATGGGAACGTCACTGACCGTCTATCCAGCGGCCATGCTTCCGGCCCTGACGTCTGCGCCGGTCATCCTGCTGAGCCGCCACAACGGGACAGATGGCCCGAGCGGTGCCCAGGTTATCGACCGCGACCTCGATGAGGTGTGCGGCGAACTGCTTGCCATTCTTGCCCGCGGGCATACACACTAGTTGATCGCACCCTAGCTCTAGTAGACCCCCAGCACCACGTCTGCAATGTTGTCTGCGTGATCCGACACGCGCTCAAGGTTCGTGAACAGGTCGACCACGACGACACCGACCTGAGGGTCGGTCTCATGTGCGTTCAGCCGAGAGATATTGCGGGACATGCACTCCTTGGTCATGACGTCGCATCGGTCCTCCATTTCCTTGACGCGATGCGCCCGGTCCACATCATAGTCACGAAGTGCAGTCATAGCCTCGTCAAGAGTGTTCAGCACGTGTTCAAACTCAGCTTTGAGATCCTCGATGGTGCCAGCGTTGAACTTGAGCCGCTTGTCATCCTTGATCTGAATGAGCTCGACGAGGTTCGTCGCATGATCGCCCACGCGTTCGATGTCGTTGACAGCATGCATGAGGGCCATGACGCGAGTGCTCTGCGCCTCGGAGAGGTCATGTTCCGTAATCCTCGTGAGGTATGTCGTTATCTCCTTCTGCATGGAGTTGACGAGGTCCTCGTTCGCAAGAACGGTTTCCAGCAGGCTCATGCGATTGTCAAAGAGGGCCCTCCTGCAGTCGTTCACCATCTCATACGTTACCCGCCCCATGCGGTACAGTTCCTGGGTAGCCTGCGACAAGGCGACTGACGGGGTGACCAGCACGCGGTCATCGATGTACTGCACGACCTTGGTCTCCGCTTCTTTCTCTGCCGATGGCAGGAGATGCATGACCAACTTCTCAAAGGGGTCGATCAGAATGAGCGCGATACTGGTCATCAGAACGTTGAACAGCGTGTGCGCGTTGGCGACCTGGTGCGGCAGTGTGGATGCAGTCAGCTGCACCAACCGAGCGAACGGTCTGAGGAAAGGAAACATGATCACTGTGCCAAGGACGTTGAAAAGGAAGTGCGTGAGCGCCGCCCTCTTGCTAGTGATGTTCCCCCCAAGGCTCGCCAGGCCAGCTGTAACGGTCGTTCCAATGTTGGCTCCTAGAATCAGGGCAATGGAAGAAGGAAGAGTTATCATGTTCTTCATGGCAAGAGCTACAACAAGGCTTGTGGTGACCGACGAGCTTTGAATGAGCGCCGTAAACACTGCGCCGGCGACCACGCCTAGGAACGGAACCCGGCCGAACCGCATGAGAAAGTCGATGAACGCCTGGTTGTTCTTCAGGGGCGAGAGCGTATCCGACATGAAGTAGAGTCCGAAGAAGAGGATGCCGAACCCAAGGATCGCCTCTCCGATTGCCTTGCTTGTCTTGCGTTTGACGAAGAACTCCATCATGACACCGACAAGCATGAACAGCCATATCAGCTTGTCCAGCTTGAGCACAATAATCTGAGCTGTAATCGTTGTGCCGATGTTTGCGCCGAAGATGACTCCCATCGCCTGCTTCAGCGTCATGAGTCCTGCGTTGGCAAACCCGACCACCATGACCGTCGTCGCACTACTGCTCTGGATGATGCCACTAACCACCATTCCTACCAGGACGCCCCGTATCGGTTTGTTGGTGAGTGCCTGGAGAATACGTCTCAATGAATCTCCGGCTGCTTTCTGTAGACCGTCCCCCAGCAGTTTCATGCCGTACAGGAAGAAGGACAGTCCTATAACGAGATTCATAGCCAACGAGACGTACTGGCTACCAAGCATGTGTGCCTCCGGGATTCAGTTTTCGAGTGCGTCTACACGGTACAACGCGAATATTCTACGACAGCATCCCTTGCCGTCAAAAGCCAGGGGCATACGCCGCCAGAGATGAGGGGCTTACGCGCGGGGCCGCTTCTGCTCCCAGTCCCACGCAGTACGAACGATCATTTCGAGGTCCGTCATCGTTGGGTTCCAGCCCAGCTCCGTTCGGGCTCTCACATTGCTCGCCACGAGAACTGCCGGGTCCCCAGGCCTGCGTCCCGATTCGACCACGGGTATGGCGTGGCCTACAACCGTCTCGGCGGTGCTGACAATCTGTCGGACGGAGAATCCTTGACTGCTGCCCAGGTTGTACACTCCCCGGTGCTGGGTATTCAACGACTGGAGTGCCAGAATGTGGGCGTCTGCCAGGTCGGTGACGTGGATGTAGTCTCGTATGCAGGTTCCATCTGCAGTTGCATAGTCCGTGCCGAACACCTCGACAAATGGCCGTCTGCCACTGGCAGCCTGCAATACCAGTGGAATCAGGTGCGTCTCCGGGTCATGTACTTCCCCGATGCCCCCGTCTGGATCCGCCCCTGCGGCGTTGAAATACCGCAAGGAAACGTAGCGCAGGCCATAGGCGGCAGCGTAGTCCCGCAGCATTCCCTCGATCGCAAGCTTCGTCCGTCCGTACACGTTTGTTGGCACGAGAGCGCTGTCCTCGTCGATTGGAACCCGCGCTGGCTCGCCGTAGACAGCAGCTGTGCTTGAGAACACAATTTGGTTGGTGTCAGTCACCCTCATGGCATCGAGGAGTCGCAGAGACCCAGCCACGTTGTTGCTGTAGTACGCCCGCGGGTTGGCCATGGACTCGCCAACAAGGCTGAATGCTGCAAAATGGATGACGCTCGTGACCTCAAATTGCCGGATTGTCTGTGCCACCAGCCCAACATCTGCAACATCCCCGATGACCAGTGGCGCCTCGGGAGGAACCGCCCACGAGTGCCCTTTTGACAGGTTGTCAAGCACCACTACTCTGTAGCCGTTCTGGAGTAGACGACGCACCGTGTGAGAACCTATGTACCCCGCACCACCTGTGACGAGAACACTTCCACCCATGCTTGCCTCCGTTCGCCCAACCCCAGTATGAGTATAGCGGGGACAGGCTGGGGAACAACGGACCGGCGGTACGGCTATGCCTGTGAAACGGTTGGAATATACTGCTTCAGAAGAGACCGGCGCCGCTCGCGCGGGAAGACTGGAGGAGTATCATGGCTGAACTGCGATGGAACCCATTGCTGCGCACTTGGACTATTGTCGCAAGCAACCGACAGGATCGACCCAACTTGAGTTCGGAAGGATGTCCTTTCTGCCCGGGGTCGGGCAGGGTCCCCGATACGTATGACGTCATGGAGTATGACAACGATTTCCCTGCGCTCAGGCTGGACCCCGGGGAACCGGACCCAGTCGGGACGGATCTTTCTCCCGTGGCGCCAAACTATGGCAAGTGTGAGGTCATCCTGTACAGCCCGCAGCACGATGCAAACCTCTATGACCTCACAGTGCCGCATCTCACCAAACTTGTCGGGTTGTGGACAGAGCGGCAGCGTGTACTTTCGGCGGACCGCCGCATCCGCTACATTTATCCCTTCGAGAACCGCGGGGAAGAAGTCGGTACAACGATGAGCCACCCCCACGGGCAAATCTACGCGTTCCCATATGTTCCGCTGAAGGTGCGCACTGAACTCGAGAGCGCCAGGACGTGGTATCACGACCATGGAACCTGCCTGTTCTGCGACTTGGCCCACGAAGAACTCTCAGACGGCCGTCGTATCGTCCTGCAAAACGAAAGTTTCCTTGCGTATATCCCTTCCTTTACCGACTATCCGTACGGGGTATTCGTGTCAAGCCGAGCGCATCGAGGTTCATTTCTCGACTTCACGGACAGCGAACGCGTGGACCTCGCCCGCATGCTCAAGACCCTCACAGGGGGATTCGACCTCCTCTTTGCCAGACAGTTTCCTTACATGATGTGCATCCACCAAACGCCAGTGAACAGTCCAGAAGACGATGCCTGCGAGCACTACTACCACTTCCACATCGAGTTCTATCCGCCGCTTCGCAGTGCGACAGCGGTCAAGTATTACGCATCATCGGAGATGGGTGCCTGGGCAGCGACCAATCCTCTCCGCGTCGAAGACACAGCGCCGCTGCTCGCTGAGGCCTGCCATACATTTGCGGAGGCTCACAGGGAACCATGACATCGCTCCGGGCCGACCTTGTGAGATTTACGGACATGTACGGTGAGAACGGCGGGAACATCCGACAGTTCTTCGGACCAGGCAGGGTAAACCTCATCGGTGAGCATATCGACTACAACGGTGGCCTCGTCATGCCGGCGGCCATTTCGCTCGGCATCACGGCGACGTGCCGTCCTCGATGCGACTGTACCATTCAGTTCGCTTCGGCAGGAGAGTCACTCGTGACCACTGTACATCTTGACGGGCCCATCGAACCTGACCCCGCGCGTGGTTGGGGCAACTATCCTGCAGGCATTGTCCACGAGCTGCGTGCCCGGGGGCTGCCCCTGCAGGGGGCCGACGTACTGTTTACGACAACGCTGCCACAAGGCGCAGGTTTGTCTTCTTCCGCGGCCATCGAAGTGCTCACTGCGTTTCTTCTGCTAACCCTGGCCGGGAACACAACGCCTGACCTCAAGATGATAGCCCTGTTGTGCCAGACGGTGGAGAATACATTCATTGGCGTCAATTCTGGAATCATGGACCAGTTCTCAGTAGCCCTGGGAAAGCGCGACTGCGCACTGCTCCTGGACTGCGCCCCGTTGGCGTATCAGTATGTCCCCGTCCGGCTGGACGACTGCATGCTGCTCATCATGGACACACGGAAAGCGCGGCGCCTGACGGATTCCAAGTACAACGAACGCCGGTCGGAGTGTGACCGGGTCCTCGGTCTTCTGGGGACCAAGGCTCCCCCTCAGGGCCTCGCTCATGCAGAGTGGAACGATGTCGTATCGTGTGTGGAGGATCCCGTTCTGCTGCGACGTGCACGGCACGTCATTACCGAGCAGGCTCGGGTCACCGACGCGGCACAGCGTCTGGCCGAAGGAGACCTGCCGGCGTTTGGTCAACTCCTCAACGCGTCTCATGCATCCCTGCGAGACGACTACGAAGTCAGCGGATTCCACTTGGACACCATCGTCGCGGCCGCACAGGAAGCGAGGGGGTGTCTGGGCGCACGCATGACAGGCGCAGGATTCGGCGGGTGTGCACTTGCTCTCGTGCGCTCTGCCTCTGTCGACGCCTTCACCCAGTACGTGCGGTCCCGTTACGTCGAGGCCACCGGGCTGGAGCCAGCCTTCTACATCGCAGAGACCAGCGACGGAGTGCACGAGGTTACAGGAAATCCGTAGCGGCTGCCAACCCTTGTTCTTGACTGGCAGTTCCTGGGCAGCGACAGATATTGTTTCGGGGGCCAGGAGGATGCAACCCGTTATCGTTGCGCACAGCCTCGATTCAGGCATACTGATAGTAGCAGCTTTGCCTGACAAGGAGGTTGCACGATGGAAACATTTGCGCTGCCCAAGGGTTTTCTGCTTGGAACCGCCACGTCATCGCTCCAGATAGAGGGTGGGGACAGAAACAACACTTGGTACCGTTGGGTTCAGACGGGTCACGTCAAGGACGGGACAACCTGCTTCGTTGCCGCTGACCACTGGAACCGCGTTGCAGAGGATATTGCACTGATGCAGCAGCTTCATCTGCAGACCTACCGCATGAGCCTGGAATGGAGCAGGATAGAGCCGGAGCAGGGCCAGTTCGATGGCGACGCCTTGCAGCACTACCGGAAGGAGGTCGAGATGCTGGTAGCTGCAGGCATCAGGCCGCTTGTCACTTTGCACTACTTCACAAACCCACTGTGGGCAGAGGACGCCGGCGGCTGGCTCAATCCTGAGGCAGCAGACTGGTTTGAGCGGTACACCTCCCATGTGGTCGAAAGCCTCGGAGATCTCGTCAGCGACTGGTGCCCAATGAACGCGCCCAATGTATGCCTCGCCCAGGGATACCTTATCGGAGGCTGGCCACCCAACGATATCGGGCTGACTCACTACCTCAGGGCAGCCCGCACCATGATATCGGCCCACATCCGCGCCTACCGGAAGATACACCAGGTCCGGGCGGCGGCAGGGCATCAGGACACCATGGTGGGAACCGCCCTTCACCTGCGACCATTTGATCCGAAACATGGCACAGGCCACGAGCGGCGAGCAGCCGCAACCTGCGACAGGCTATTTCACGAGCTGTTTGTCAGCGGGATGTGCGAGGGTAGACTGCTGCAGCCGCTTGGCTCGGGGTATCCTCTTGGCGAGGGACGGTACTGCGATTTCTTTGGAGTCAACTATTACACGAGGGACATCGTGAACTGCGCTGATTCTCCTGCTGCCCCGCTGGGCCGGCGCGAGGTACGCGATGGGGCCCGGACCAACGATGTGGGCTGGGAGATCTATCCGGAGGGTCTTTACCGGGTGTGCAGGAAGTACTGGGACCGGTACCATATTCCTGTCTTTATCACAGAGAACGGTACAGCAGACGCGGCGGACCACTTCCGTGCGCAGTTCATCTACGAGCACCTCTGGCAGGTACATCAGTTGGTAGAGGACGGCGTCGACGTGCAGCGGTACTATCATTGGTCTCTTCTGGACGGATTCGAGTGGCTTGAAGGGTTGAGTGCCCGATTTGGTTTGGTCGGCGTGGACCCGTCGACGCTCGAGCGTACTGTGCGAACCAGTGGATGGTTCTACGGCGACATCGCCAAGAGCGGAGAGGTCACATCAAAGATGCTGCAGCAGTATTTCAGCTGAGTTCCGAGAAGTTCGTATGGCTCGCCGCTCCTATACAGCATGACAGGAAAGGAGGACACACATGTCCTCACGGCTTGATGTCTGCTTCGTCTGGCATTTTCACCAGCCGCTCTACATAGACCTTGCAACTAAGCGGTCTGTCTTGCCATGGGTCAGACTGCACTCTGCGCGTAACTATTCGATGATGCTCTCCCTGCTTAAGGAACAACCACAGGCCCATGTCACCATCAATGTGACACCTGTACTTGCATATCAGATCAATGCGTATGCGAGTAGCCAGTGCTCCGACGACTGGTTGCAGCTTGCAACTACCGAGGCGGCATCACTCTCCCCCGACCAGAAGCAGGATCTCGTGCGCCACTTCTTCGACGTGAATCCTGACCGCGTCATTGACCAGGATCCTCTGTACCATGTTCTGGCAAGTCGCCGGGACGAACCCGCGGCAACCTGGTCGGACCAGGACATTCTGGACCTTCAGTGTCTGTTCACTCGAAGCTGGACCTACAGTGGCAGGCCAGGGGCAGGGGTGGGACAGGCTCATCCTGAACACTACACGCAACAGGACCGACAAGCGCTGGCGCTGGCCCAGGCCGATCGGGTGCAGAGGTTCCTGCCTGACCTCGTGCAGCTTGCCCAGACCGGCCAGGTGGAAGTTGCAACATCTCCCTTTGCACACCCGATTCTCCCTCTGCTCATCGATACCGATGCTGCGGCCGCCGTCCAAAAAACGCCGCTTCCCCGTCCGGCCTTCCGTCGCCCCGAGGACTCACTTCGTCAGCTCGAGACCGGGAAGACCTTCATGGAACGGCTCCTTGGGGTGCCCATCACTGGATGCTGGCCATCCGAAGGCAGTGTTTCGATGGAGGCGCTCGACCACATCGTCCGCAGTGGTTTCGCGTGGACAGCGACAGACGAGACAATACTGCTGCGAGAACTGCAGGGAGCACCACGCTCCAGGTTGTACAAGCCCTATGTCGCAAAGACGGCGTCAGGCAACCTGTCCATGCTGTTCCGCGACAGAGGCCTGTCGGATGCAATAGGCTTCCAATATGCCTCCATGAAAGAGGAAGATTCTGTTGCACAGTTCATCGGACATGTGCGTGCGATTCGTGACGGCTTGAGCGAACCTGGCGTGCTGTCGATCATCATGGACGGCGAGAATGCCTGGGAGTTCTACCCGGGCGGAGGAGCCTCCTTTCTCAGCCTGATGTATGACGCACTTGTCAACGAGCCAGGAATACGGCTTACAACCGTGAGCGAAGCGCTCGGGGACGTACCTGCGCTGCCCCTCCCCGCTATCCGGCCCGGATCCTGGATAGACGGTGATTTCAAGGTCTGGATCGGAGACCGTGAGGACAACAGTTCGTGGGGGTATTTGCGGGCGACCCGCGATGACTGGGAAGGGTTCACCCCCGATGAACAGGAGCGCTCGCACATGTCCCTTATGGCAGCAGAAGGATCAGACTGGAACTGGTGGTACGGAAGAGACCGTACCCCGGAGGTTGCTGCCCAGTTTGATGACCTCTACCGCAGGCACCTGATCAATGTTTATGCGCAGGCTGGCAAGACCGTCCCAGACTTGCTGTTGCAGCCGGTAGCTGGCAACAGCCCCTCTGCCATCACCCTTGATCCGGTTGGAATCATGGAACCGCCCGTTGATGGCAGCCCTGCCCGTTATCTCGATTGGGCGCCCTCCTCCAAGGTGCCCGCTGTCAATGGAGGAGGGGCCATGACATTCGGGATCCCTGTGGTATCGTCGGTCCACATCGGGTGTGGCAGGACAACCTTGTACGTGCTCGTGGAATTTGGCGACAGCGCCTCTTCTGCAGAAGATCTGCGAGTCGAGATCCGTGTTCAGACCGCGGCCCGCTCGACTCACTTCGTAGTCCGGAAGGACCACGACCAGGCATCCGCCTGGTCAGAGCCAGAAACCAGCTTCACTTGGGGACTTCGGGATACCCTTCAGGTTGGATTGCCGTTTGACGCAATGGGAGCTCAACCCGGCGAACAGGTCAAGCTTGCCATTCTCGTACTGGGCGGCGGCCGGCTGCTGGCAACCATACCCAGCCAGGGAACGCTCTCGGTTCTCCTGCCAGGACAGGATTACGATCTTCGACACTGGGAGGTATGAGATGAAACGTCTGTGTCTGTGCATTCATAACCACCAACCTGTGGGAAACTTCGACCACGTCTTCCTCGAAGCGATCAATCGGTCCTACCTGCCGTTCCTCCAGACCCTGCTGGACTATCCACGCGTCAGAGTGTCGCTTCACACCTCAGGACCTCTGCTGGAGTTCATCGAACAGCATCACATCGACACGTACCTCGATACCGTGCGAACACTGGTCAACCGCGGGCAAGTCGAGCTGGTCGGCGGCGGCTTCTACGAGCCGGTCCTGCAGTTGCTCCCCGAGCGAGACCGCGTGGAGCAGATCCGACGCATGAGCGATGAGCTGCAGAGATTGTTCGGAGTTCGTCCGACGGGGCTCTGGATGACGGAGAGAGTCTGGGAGCCCCAGCTGGCTCGGTCGCTTGCACTCGCAGGCGCCCAGTGGACCCTTCTGGATGACAACGGGTTTGAAAAAGCTGGAATTAGTGGCAGTGACCTGTTCCATACGTACGTGACCGAGGAAGAGAACTACCCCGTAGTCCTGCTCCCGATCCTAAAGGAACTGCGCTACAAGATCCCGTGGAGCGAGCCCGAGGAGACCATCAGCTACATGCGGGGAACACCTGACAATGCCGAACTGCTCGTGTACGGAGATGACGGTGAGAAGTTCGGGCTCTGGCCGGGAACATACGACCACGTCTATGCGGGGGGCTGGCTCCGCCGGTTTCTTGGCGCCTTAAGCGCCGCCGACGACATTGAGACAGTCACCGCCGGCGAGGCGGTCCGGCTGGTTCATCCTGTAGCCAGAGTGTATCTTCCTGCCTGTTCGTATGAGGAAATGGAAGAGTGGTCACTTGCTGCGTCGCGCCAGCACACGTACAGCGAGCTTCGCGCGAGTGTCAGATCGGACCAGCGCCCATTCGTCACGGGTGGTACCTTCCGCAATTATCTTGCCCGGTATGATGAGGCGAACCGCATGCAGAAGCGTATGCTGTTTGTCGGGCGCGAGCTGGGGGATACGACGGGCGAGGCGCGAACGCACTATCTTCGCAGTCAGTGCAACTGCGCATACTGGCACGGCATCTTCGGGGGGCTGTACCTCCCGCACCTTCGCGACGCAGTGTACGCCGAGCTGCTTGCAGCCGAGCGCCTGCTGCAGGGCAGACCCCAAGGTACGTGGTTCGAGGACGTCGATGGTGACGGGTGCAGCGAGGCCGTTCTTGCTGACAGCAATCAGACGGTCTTCCTGCGCAGCCGGGGAGGCTGCCTGGCGCAGTGGGACAACCTTCCGCAGCAGTGGTCGTGGAGCAACGTCATGACACGGTATCACGAGGCATACCATGACAAGATGAGGAGCGCATCGGCAGGACAGGATGAGTCGGGCAAGGCAGCCAACATTCACGAGTACCTCCGTGTCAAGGATGCGGATGCCTTGACGGCACTCCAGTTCGACGACCACACGCGCCTCAGTTTTCTGGACCATCTTGGAGCAACGCCCGAAACCACGGCCAATGCCGCTGCTGACACCACTCGCTATGAAGCGTCCATTGGCGAGACAAGCGCGTGCTTTGAGAGGCCCGGCATCATCTCGAAGACATTTGCCCTGACTGAACACGGCATCCAGGTGGACCTCCAGATCGACGCTCCCTGTGATTGGTACACATGCGAGCTGAACATTGCCGTGTGGTGGGAGGACCGGGAACGCTCCTTCACGTCGGATTCGTTCACCCTGGGTACGCCGGAACACCGTATCTCAGTCAAGACAAGTTCTCCTGTCCGGGTCGACTTGTCGCAGATACGTACTGTTTCCAATTCAGAAAGTGGCATTGAAACGATCTACCAGGGCATGCAGGTTATGCTCGGGCTGGACTTGAACCAAGCACGGCACTTGACCATTGATCTAAGGAGCTGACATGAGCGGACGGTTTGTCCTGGTTCTGCATTCGCACCTGCCCTACGTACTTGGAAAGGGCCGATGGCCTTTTGGAGAAGAGTGGCTGCATGAGATCGTCCTGGACACGTATCTGCCCCTCCTCGAGGAACTGCAAGCCCTTGATCGTGATGGCGTGACCGGATCGATAGCCATCGGCCTGACACCGATTCTTATGGAACAGCTCAAGTCCCCTGCGTACGCAGCGAGTTTCCGGGCCTGGGCCAGTACGAAGCAAGCGGAGCTCGTCCTGGACGCGTCCCGCCTGGGGGAAGCGTCGTCCGAGGCAAGGATTCTCAATGCGTACTACCGCGACGAGCTCGAACGTCGCATCCAGCAATTCGCTGCGATGGATGGCGACATCGTCGCAGCGTTCGGCGAATTGCAGGCCCACGGTCGCATCTCGGTCTTGACATCGTGCGCAACGCATGGGTACCTGCCACTCTTCAGCAATGATGAGTCAAGACGACTCCAGATCCGCGCAGGAGTGACAACCTACGAACATTGGATGGGGCGCAAGCCAACCGGATTCTGGCTGCCTGAATGCGGCTACCTCCCCGGAGTTGAGCGCTTGCTCAGTGAGAGCGGTCTTCGCTACTTCTTTGCTGATGCCTCTGCACTCGACACAACTACGCACGAGCTGCCCAGCGGCTATGCTCTTCTTCCCACGAACGAAGACGCTCCATGGACACCGTGGAATATCGGCTCCGGTGTCGCGGCCTTCCTTCGCAATCCCGCGACCAGCGAGCAGGTCTGGTCACGGGATCGAGGGTACCCTGGAGATGGCGTCTACCGTGAATTCCACAGGAGGGCGGAAGGATCTGGGTGGCAGTACTGGCGCATTACCGACAAGCACATGGATATGGGCGAGAAACAGTGGTATGAGCCAGAGGCGGGAAGGGCGAGGGCGAAAGAGCACGCCCGCCACTTTGCGGGACTTGTGCAGGATCTCTGCGCGCAGCGCGAGGCGGCGACCGGCGATCCCGGGATTGTGGTGGCGGCATACGACACCGAGCTGTTCGGGCACTGGTGGTATGAGGGACCCGGCTGGGTGGCATCGGTACTGCGCGACCTTGCTGCAGGTGGTTCCGTTTCCGCGTGCGTGCCGGAGACAGTACTGCAGGAACGGACACTCCCGGTGGGCTGCCTGCGCGAGTCTAGCTGGGGTGCTGGTGGCGGCCACGAGACGTGGATGAACTCGGAGACTTCATGGATATGGGACGTCATCCATGAAGACCAGCGACGGTTTATGAGACTGCTCCCTTCGCTTTCTGGGGACCTGGGAGACATGCTTCTCCGTGAGATGCTGCTAGAAGAAAGCTCCGACTGGCCGTTCCTCATTACGACCGGACAGGCCCGTTCGTACGGCATGTCCCGGTTTCTTGAACACCACCGGAAAGTCCGGGCGTTGCTGGCTGCAGCGGAAGGGCAGCCCTACAACGCTGTCGAGTCTGACGAACAGCCCGACGCCGTTTTTGGCCACCTCCACCTACAGGACCTGAGGAGGCCAGCGTGTCAGAACTGAGAAAGGACCCGATCATTGGACGGTGGGTCATTATCACGACCGACCGACCCCTGCGTCCTGGCGACCTGGCAGCAGAACCGCAGCCACCAGTCGACCTGTCCGCCTGTCCATTCGAACCAGGGAATGAGCGCTATACGCCGCCAGAGATCACGGCTCTGCGAAGTGCAGGCACGCGGCCAAATGAACCAGGATGGCTGGTACGCGTTGTCCCAAACCGCTCCCCGGCTCTGAAAGTTGAGGGACAGCTGGACAAGCGCGCAGAAGGGATGTACGACGTCATGAACGGCATCGGGGCACATGAAATAGTCATCGAAACGCCCAACCATGCCGAAGAGCTGGCGATGATGCCAGCGTCACGCATCAGCGATGTCCTGTGGACATGGCATGACCGCATTCTCGACCTTGCACGCGACGGCCGCTTCAGGTTTGTGATGGTATTCAAGAACAAGGGGGCACGAGCCGGTGCCATGCTCGCTCATCCCCACTCCCAGATCATGGCGCTCCCAGTCGTCCCTCTTCATGTTCAGGAAGAGCTGACCGGGGCCCTCGACTACTACAGGTATCGAGACAGGTGCGTCTTCTGCGATCTGATTGCACAGGAGCTGGCAGACCGCAGACGCATCATCGAAGATACCGACCGCTTTGTGACTGTGGTTCCATTCGCCCAGCGGTTTCCGTTCGAGACCTGGATCCTGCCGAAGAACCATGAGAGCGATTATGCGCGACTTGCCTCGACAGACGTGGAGGAGTTGTCCACCGTGCTCAAGCGGACGCTCCAGCGTTTGTCTCAGGCACTCGGCGACCCGCCGTACAATCTTGTTCTGCATACGGCGCCTGTCAATCTGGACCCCGTACCTTCGTATCACTGGCACTTTGAGATCTTCCCTCGAATCGCACACACGGGCGGGTTTGAGCGAGGTACCGGGTTTTACATCAACCCTACGATTCCCGAGGAGACTGCACAGTATTTGCGAGACATCAAACTCTAGGAAAGGAGGAGTGTGGCGATGAGGGTGGTTCATGTTGCTTCAGAGGCAGTTCCATACGTCAAGACAGGTGGGCTTGGTGATGTCATGGGAAGTCTCCCGTCGGCCTTGCGGTCACTGGGAGTTGATTCACTGCTCGTGGTACCCTTCTATGACAAGATCATCCCCTCCTCATTTGGATTCGAAAAGATCAGGTCCGGGTCGCTGACCATGGGCGGGCGAGTCCTGCCGTACACTGTCCTGCGGCATGACAACACCTATTTTGTTGCGCAACCGGAGCTGTACGGGCGCGAGAGCGTCTACTCAACGCGAGAGGGAGACTATCCCGACAATTGGCTGAGATTCGCCTTTTTTGCCCGTGCCGCTTTGGAGACCATCGTGGCACTCGGCGGGGCAGATGTAAT
>DAOOUZ010000027.1:0-13078 GCA_035369785.1 Candidatus Cryosericum sp.
GGTGGTCGTCGCAATCGGGAACAACCCCAATCCGCTTATTCCGGCGGCCCTGCCTGGCCTGCAGGTCAACCAGCATGGCGGCATCGTGACGAACGAAGACACCATGGAAACATCTGTGCCGGGCGTCTACGCCGGGGGAGACATCGTCCTTGGGGCAGCAACTGTGATTCTCGCCATGGGTCAGGGACGCAAGGCGGCTCGCGCAATCCATGCGTACCTGTCCTCCCGCGGCAGGGTATCGGGCTGACACAGGACAGGCATGTTCGCCCCGGACAGCCCCGCCTGTCCAACGCTCCAGGGCACCCCGGGTTGGTTCTGTCTTGCATTCACGCGTGTCTGGCAGACAATGAAACGGACAGGATTCACTCGAGGAGGCCGGACATGGCCGACGAACCGTTGTTCGACAGCAAGGCCGACACATACGACAGCTGGTATACGACGCCTCTGGGCGCGTACATCGACGAGCTTGAAAGAACCCTCGTCTTCCGGCACCTTGGCGTTGTCCGAGGCAAAACAGCGCTCGACGTGGGGTGCGGGACAGGACTGTACAGTATCCGCCTTGCCGAGCTGGGGGCCGACGTCACCGCCGTCGACATCTCCCCGAAGATGCTGGAAATCGCCCGCCACAAGGCACACGACCGAGGACAGTACGTGTGGTTCGACGAGGCTGACATGACAAGGCTGCCGTACGAGAACCGGACCTTTGATATCGTGCTGTCTGTTACCGCGCTGGAGTTCACTGAGGAGCCCCTTGCCGTCATCATGGAGATGGCCCGTGTCCTGCGGCCAGGCGGAAAGCTCGTTGTGGGCGTATTGAACGCGGACTCGCCCTGGATCAATGCACGGCGTGAGCAGGAGCCGCGGGAGGAATCCGTGTATGGCGCCGCGCACTTCTTCTCTCCTGCCGAGCTCCGTGGGCTGTTCCACCGAAGTGGCACGTTCGGCGCGTTGACGATGGAGAGTTGTGTGTATATCCCCACGGAGGAGGGCGAGATTGATGAACGCTTCGCCGCGAGGCAGGAGCTTCTCGGACGTCTGCTGCGACCCCTTACCGGGGCGTTCCTGGTAGGAACCGCGCGCAAGCGCTGACCGGGGGACAGGACGATGCTGGTCCGCGACTACATGACGCGTGATGTCGTTACCATCGCACCCGATGCGCGTCTCTCTGATGCTCTTGCGCTCATGCGCGCCCGGCACGTGCACCGGCTGCCGGTTGTGCAGAACGGCGCGCTGGTCGGGATAGTATCGGAGAAAGACCTTCTCTACGCCACGCCCTCCCATGAGGCGCCCATGAGCTGGGTCGAGGCCAGTGCTCATGCCTCCGCCATGAACGTGAGCTCCGTCATGCGCACCGATGTCATCACCGTCTGCACGGACTGCCCCATCGAGATGGCAGCGGCCATCATGGCCGACCACGACATCGGCGCACTGCCTGTCGTGGAGAGGCCAGGCTCGCAGATGATTGCCGGCATCATCACGGAAACGGACATCTTTGGGCTGTTTGTGACCATGCTCGGTTCCCGCGCTCCGGGCGTCCGGGCCTCGCTCGAGATCAACAATCGCAAAGGGGCACTGGCTTCTCTGTTCAACCGCATCGTCGAGGCTGGCGGCAGCGTCGTGACGGTTTCGTCGTTTCCTGCAACATCACCCACCCGCATCCGCATCATCCTGAAAGTCGCCGACGTGAGTCAGGAGGCTCTACGCTCCCTGCTGAAGCCTGAGGAGACGGTGTTCGACCTCCGCGAGATCGGACCCGGGCACCACAGTTCAGCTCCCGGCCCGGATTCAGTCCCCGGCAGATAGGCCTGTCGGGGAGGGAGCGCGCTCCAGGCGCACCGGGACTCCCTTGTACGCCGGAATATGCGCCACCGGGTCCGTTCGGTTTGGAACAAGTATGTTGAGCGCCGTATTCGCAAAGTGATTCGGGATGAACACAACGCCCTGGGGCACCGCAGTCGTGACCTTGGCCGGTGTGACCAGTGAACCCAGTTCGGACGTCACCCGCACGGCATCGCCTGCAGCGATGCCCAGCCGCGCCGTGTCGTCCGGGTTCAGTTCCACATATCCCGCCGGTGCGATGCGGTTGAGCTGATCGACGCGGCGTGACATCGTCCCGGTGTTGTACTGGGCCATGAGCCGACCACTGAGCAGCAGGAAAGGATACTCTGCCATGGCCCTGTTTCTCGTGTCGACGGTCCCGACGGCAGACAACCGCGCCTTCCCGGATGGCGTTGCAAACCGCTCGGTATGCAGGATAGGAGTTGTACCCCCCGTCGCAGGTGCGGGCCACTGCATGCCGAAACTCATCGTATTGAGGAGCGCATAGGTTATCCCGGCGTAGTTGGGCACAACGCGCCGGATCTCATCAAAGATATCCTCTGGTTTTCGGTAATACCAGTCTGCCCCAAGCGCGTTTGCCATGTCGATGAGGATGCGCCAGTCACGGTTCGAGGCCTCCGGGCTCTCCACCACCTTGCGCACGCGCTGGACCCGGCGCTCCGTATTGGTAAACGTGCCATCTTTTTCCGCCCACAGCGAGGCGGGGAGGATGAGGTCGGCATACTTCGCAGTTTCGGTCATGAAGATGTCCTGGACGATGACAAAGTCCATGGCCTCGAGGCCGCGAACGACAGACGCCGTGTCCGCTTCCGAGAGGACGGAATTCTCACCGATGATGTAGGCTGCCTTGATGTCACCGTGCTGGGCAGCTTCCCACACCTGCGTTGCAAACAGTCCCGGCCGTTCCGGGACGGGAATGCGCCACTCCTCCTCCACCACTGTCCGCACGGCAGAGTCCGCGAGGGCGCCGCCGGGCAGAGCATCGGGAACCGCACCGACGTCATTCGTTCCCTGCACGTTGTTCTGGCCGCGCACTGGGTTGACCCCCGTACCGGCACGGCCGACGTTTCCGGTCACGACGGCCAACTCACACAGAGCTGTGATCGTATCAGTGCTGCCGATGTATTGCGTCAGTCCCGTGCCGAAGAGAATCGGGCTTGCGGGAGACGTCGCATAGGAAGTTGCAGCGTCACGAATCATGGCTTCCGACACGCCAGTGAGGCGGGACGTCACCTCCACCGTATAGTCCTCGACGGATGACGCAAGTTCCTCAAACCCCTCTGCGCGCCGGTCAATGAACTTTCGGTCAAGAAGCCCGTTCTGAATAATATAGTTCATCATCCCTGCCAGCAGTGCCATGTCGGTCCCGGGGAGAGGCTGCAGATGCAGGTTCGCCACCTTGGCAGTCCGGGTGACTCGCGGGTCAACAACAGTGAGCTTCGCACCGGCCTTTCTGGCGGCGGACACGTGCTGAAACAACATGGAGTCCGTTTCAAATGGATTGTAGCCCCAGACAAGGATGCAGCTCGACTCCTCAAGGTCTTCCATGCTGTTGGTTGCGGCCCCGGTGCCGAACACCCTCGTAAGAGCGTACCCGGATGGGGCGTGACACATCCGTGCGCAGTTGTCGACATTGTTTGTTCCAATGACGGTCCGCGCGAACTTCTGCGCGAGGTACGATTCCTCGTTGGTGCAGCACGCCGACGGAAGCACATAGATACTGTCAGGGTTCTGCCGACGAAGAGGCTCAAGTGATCGTGCCCGGGGAGAGAGCTTCCTCCCACGAGACCTGACGCCAGGAGTCTCCTTCGCGGCGCATGGGATACTTGAGCCGGTCCGGATGATTCACCAACGCTCAGCTGAAGCGGCCCTTTGGGCACAGCATGCCGCGATTGTCCGGGTGTTCGGGCCAGCCCTCGGCCCCGGCAACACGCCCATGGCTGACAACCAGATACATGCCACATCCAACGCCACAGAACGGGCAGATGGTCGGGACAACGTTCGTGCTCATCGAGGCAGGGTTTTCCTCAACTCCCGTTGATGTTCAATGACAAGGTCGTACGGCAGTCCGATGGGACAGTGTTCGCTGCACAGTCCGCACTCCGCGCACTCATCGTACAGGTCCAGGACGAAGGACGCAAGCCACTCGGTCGGAGAGGTCACACCCTCCAGCAGATGCTGGACATACTCATCGGTCCTCAAGGGACAGGCTTTCATGCATTCGCCGCACTGCGGGCAGGTGTTCATCTGCTCGCCAGCGTCGGCAAGGTCTGTCTCGAACTGTCGCCTGCGGTAGCGCCAGGACGCCTCGGTCTTGAGGTCCAGCAAGCGCCTTCGTATCGCCCGCCCTTCCTCCGTCACCGGTTCGACCAGGAGTACGCCATCGTGCACCATTGCGTTCATGAGACCAGCACCTTCGGTCGTGTTGACGGTGACATTTGTGCGTTTCCTGTCCTGTGCCCCAGTAGCCACAGGAAAAGTGGGAGGACATGGGTTCAGGCGTGACGCAGCGTTCACAAGCAGGGCGCACCGTCTTGCGCTCCGGGAATTCATGGGCCTCCTCTTCACCACGGAAGGTGATTGTATAGCCCCCTTCGCTGTGGAGAACATGCTCGACATCCAGGAGCGTCTTGCCCAGCCGGCGGACTTCCTTGGAGAGGTCCGCGCCGCTCAACAACCCGCCACAGACGAGTCCGATGCGAAAGAGCTGAACGGGCAGCTCGTTCTTGCGCAGCAGGACATCCAGCAGCTTCTCTTCACACGGCATGACGGCAAAAGCGCCACGCGCTGCCACCGCCATACTTGCGCAGCGTTTGAACGATGTTGAGCGGGGCCGTCACGACGGTTCCGGCAAGTCCCCCCATCTGTCGTGGGTCGTCGATAAACCGCGTGTGCGTGAGGTTCTGGTCGCGGTCGTATTCCACGCCCAGCGCAGCATCCACCTGATGCGTCGACAGCAGATACCACATGGCTGTCGTTACGAACGCCCCATTCGTCGCGCGGTTCAACAATTCACTCTGAGTACTCCGCGCACATACGTGATCACCGACTGAAACCGTCATTGCTCCCTCCCCAGTTCCGTCTCGTCCTGCGGCCCCTCTGTCTGGCGCGCTGCGCATTGTATCACAACTCCAATACCCCACAATGAACGTGACAACCTACTGGCCCCCCCTTGCAGGCATGGATTGCCATGCCCGCCACCACCGAGGGCGCCTTGAGCCCGTGGCCGGTGAAGGCGGTCACGATGACTTCCCCAGACGGAGCAGTCGCGGCGTAGCGGCGTGCTCCTGCAACGACAGCAGCAGCAGTGGGTTCGATGAACCACCCCATCCTGCAGCAATCACGCAGGCTCGCGGCAATGTCGTCCTCTTCCACGCTCAGGAATGAACCGCCGCTTGCGCGGACGGCTGCCAGAATCTGCGCGCCGCGCGCAGGCTCCGCGATAGCGATGCCCTCGGCCTTCGTTGGCCTCGCAACGACCTGCACGGGTTCAGCAGCCCCCCGTTGGAACGCACCAAACAGCGGCGCGCACGCCGCGGCCTGTACGCCAATGATGCGTGGCATGCGGGAGACAACACCCAGGCGCACCAGCTCGGTGAACCCCAGTGCGGCGCCAAGCAGCAGCGTTCCGTTGCCCACCGGCAGGACCAGGACACTCGGCGACATCCACCCAAGCTCCTCCGCAACCTCATATGCAAAGGTCTTGGTCCCGTGCAGAAACCATGGATTGTACACGTGGCTCGCATAGACGGACGTCTCTGCTGCGAGCATCACTGCGGCGGCCGTATCCTCCCGCGTTCCGGGGACACGGTGGAGCATTGCCCCGTATGCCTCAATCTGTGCAGTCTTGGCAGGAGCCGTCTCCTCGGGGACATAGATGTCGCAGCTGATGCCAGCTCTCGCAGCGTACGCCGCAATTGCGGCGCCTGCGTTGCCCGATGAGTCTTCAACCACGTGGCGGACACCAAGCTCGTGCAGGTGAGCCATCAAGACGGCGGCCCTCCGGTCCTTGTACGACCCTGTCGGAGAGAGTTGCTCCTGCTTCACCAGCAGATTCCGTCCGTCCATCGCAACCGGCATGAGCGGCGTTCCCCCCTCGCCCAGTGACACCGGCTCCTGCCGGAGAGGGAGCACTTCGCGCCAGCGCGAAAGGTCACGCGGCTGGTCCGCGGTCCGTTCGGGATGAAACTCGGGCTCGAATTCGATGTCGAGCGCGCCGCCGCACTCACAGCGGAACCGCAGCGCGCTTTCCTCCTCGACACGCCCGCAGTGCGTGCAGCGAAGGAGGAAGGTCACGCTCCCTCCGGCAGTCTGTCAAAGTCGTCCTCTGCGTGCGCCCTCACGTAGTCAGCCATACCAGAGCCAAACCGCGCGCCGAAGCTGGCCAGGCCTGCGTCGCACGCTGCCCGTCCGATGGTCCCCAGGTGCTCCTCGAGGACACTCCGCATGGTAGCATAGAGGTGCGCGGTGTGGTAGCTCCATGGCAGCCTGCGTGCTGCCTCCGGACGCTGATTGTCCTCATACACCAGTGCGCCATTGAATGCGTCGTGGTAGGTGAACCGGCATGACCTGCTGCCGCTCGTGCGCGTCCCATGGACATCGATGATCAGCTCAGGGTTGAATCCGCGTACCAGCGCGCTGTCAATCTCCTCACAGTAGTATCGCCCATAGTTCGTCAGCCCTTCCTTTTGCCAGACTGTCGCCCACGGACACCTGCGTGTCTCGGCGTACAGCGCCGACCCCCGGGGTGCGCCTGTCTGTTGCATTGCTCCGGGAGGGACGTCCCATTCACGGTACGACAAGTAGACTGCCATCGACAATGGCTGCCCATCCTGCCGCGCACGCAGTGCCATGCGGTGCCCGCGTTCCTCGCCATAGCGGCGGACGGCAGCGCGAAGCGCGGGCGCAGCGGCCTGCTCGCCGGCAAGCGCCACTGCCTCCCGAGCAACCCAGGCGAACAGCAGCGCATGCTGTTCGGCAGCAAAGGACGTGTCCACCTTCCTATCCGTCTCGTTCATGTGTACCTCCCCCATCCTCCAAGGAGTCTAGCGCATCCCTTCTGAGCAACAACGTCGCCTTGTCACGCCTGGTTCTCCATGATTGGATCCGGGGTTTGACTACGATGCCTGCATGGACCTGCAGAGCCACACACACGCACACCGCATTCATGAGAGGCTGGAAAACCCGCGTTCCTTCGTACTCTTTGTGAGCGCTGCTCTTCTGTATGTCGCAGGGCTCACATCCGGTCTCGTTGAGGATGTTCTCGACAACGAGACCATTGTGCGGATCGACGGGTGGCTCGTCCACTGGCTGGCCGCACATAGAACGCCCGGGGGCATCCGCCTGTTCGCCGGGATTTCATTCCTTGGCAACTGGCAGCTTGCGGTCGCCGTGCTGGCACTGACTGTGCTCCTCCTGTGGAGGCGCCGCCGTACAGCAGCACTGACCTTGCTGCTTGCCTGTGCAGGCTCAGAGGCGACCGTCTATCTGGGAAAAGCCGGGTTTGGCCGCCCGCGTCCTCCTGCAGTGCTTGCGGTCGTGCAGGAACTCGACGCGAGTTTCCCTTCCGGACATGCCAACATCTCGGTCGCGCTCTACGCACTGGGGTGCTACCTGCTGCTCCGCGCCACCCGTTCACGGAAAGCCAAGAGCCTCTGGCTGACTCTTGGGTGCTTCCTGCCGCTTGCCATCGGATTCAGCCGACTGTACCTGGGAGCTCACTACCTGTCTGACGTCCTGGCAGGCTGGGCAGTAGGTTGCTGGTGGTCGCTGCTGGCGCTGGGCCTGTTCGGCTATCTCAGACGCCGGCGAACGGTCAGTCGCGCCACTCCGCCTGCAGTCGCCGCCACTCCGCCAGTCAACCCTGCCTGAACAGCACAACCACGGCACGTCAACGGCGCAGACTGCTGCCGCAACGTGCCGTGGTACATGCGTTCCTGTCAGTATCCGATACGACTAGGGTCGCACAAACGCTGCGTGCCCGGCGTAGGATGCCCGGTCGCCCAGTTCCTCCTCGATGCGCATCAGCTGGTTGTACTTCTCGACCCGCTCACCCCGGCATGGTGCCCCGGTCTTGAGGTGACCCGTACTCATGCCAACTGTCAGGTCAGCGATGAAGCTGTCCACCGTCTCGCCGCTGCGATGCGAGACCATGGCTCCCCAGCCGGCCTTGCGTGCCATGGTGATGGCCGCGATGGTTTCGGTCAGGGTCCCAATCTGGTTGAGCTTGATGAGGACAGCATTTGCAACATTCTCCTGGATGCCCCTGCGGATGCGCTCGACGTTCGTGACGAACAGGTCATCGCCGACCAGTTCAATCTTCTGCCCCAGCGTCTGATTGAGCAGCTTCCATCCGTCCCAGTCGTCCTCCGCCAGTCCATCTTCAAGCACAACGAGCGGATACTTCTGGGCCCAGTCCGCATACATGGCCACCATTTCTGCCGAGGTTGCCTTGCGCCCTTCTGTCCGCAGGTTGTACAGGCCGTTTTCGTAGAACCCGCTCGACGCGGGGTCAAGCGCAATAGCAATCTGTTCGCCCGGCTTGTATCCTACCTTCTCGATGGCACGAATAATCAACTCGATGGCGTCCGCGTTGTGCTTGAGGGCAGGCGCGAATCCCCCCTCGTCGCCGACTCCAGTCGTGTACCCGGACTCCTTCAGGACACCCTGAAGCGTGTGGTAGGTTTCGCTCGCCCAGCGCACCGCCTCACGGAACGTGGGAGCACCCACCGGAGCAATCATGAACTCCTGAAGGTCTGTCCCCTGCCAGTTGGCATGGACGCCGCCGTTCATGATGTTGAACATAGGCACCGGCAGGACCGTGGCTGTCATTCCGCCGATGTAGCGGTACAGAGGCAGGTCGCTGGCAAGGGCCGCTACGCGGGCCACAGCAAGGCTGACGCCCAGCAGCGCGTTGGCACCAAGCCGGCTCTTGTTCGTGGTTCCGTCGAGCTGAATCATGGTACCGTCGATACCCGACTGGTCCGTCGCGTCCTTCCCCGTCAACGCTGCCGCAATCTCTGTGTTGACGTGCTCCACGGCCTTGAGGACACCCTTGCCACCAAAGCGGCCCTTGTCCCCGTCCCGAAGCTCCAACGCCTCATGAACGCCTGTTGATGCTCCTGATGGCACTCCGGCCCGTGCCATGCGGCCGTCTTCCAGGGTCACCTCCACCTCGACCGTCGGGTTTCCCCGGGAGTCGAGAATCTCCCGTGCATGTACTGTCTTGATTGCTGTTCTCACCGTCGCTCCTCCTGACACAAGATGCTAGCTACACCAGTGTATCCGGTTCAATGGTTCAGTGTGACTGATGTGTGAGTCCGGGGGCGGGACCTCACCCCCGCCAGGTTCTCTCCCGTGACCAGCACAATCGATGCCAGCACCAGCACAAGGGCCAGCGCCATCACCCAGCTCACCGGCTCCTGGAAAATGGCTACGGAAACCAGTGCACCGGCGAGCGGACCCACGGCGAAGAATGCCCCGGTCCTCGCTGCGCCCATAGTCTTCAGCGAAAGAATAAAGAGCACAAGGGAACAGCCATAGGACACGGAACCAAGCGCAAGTGCGGGGAGCAGGCTCTCCAACGGGGGAAGTGTACCCTGCAGAGCCCAGGAGAGACCGAGAGAGAAGAGGCCGGCGCCCAGACCCTTGATGCTGACCAGGACCAGTGGATCATGCCGCGAGAGCTTGGCCGAGACATTGTTGTCCACGCCCCAGCCGACTGCTGCCGCAAGAATCAGCAACGGCCCCCTGATGTCAGACGTTCCTCCGCGCGTGACGCCGGTCAGCAGGATGCCTGTCGCAGTCATGAGCACAACGGCGCCCCAGACGCGCCCTGTCACCCGCTCCCGAAAGAACATCCACGCAATGAGCGCCGTCGTGACGCCCTCAAGGTTCAGGAGCAGCGACGCCGTGAATCCAGAGGCCTCACGCACGCCGAACATCAGCAGGACAGGTGCGACAACGCCGCCCACCAGCACCATGGTCACGACAAGCGGTGCATCCCGCCGAGAGAGCCGCTCGCTCTCAAGGCCACGGCTCACCCCCAGAGCCCGTCCCAGCGTAACCGCCACGAACGCACCCAGGTAGAGGCAGCCGGCCAGCGCGACAGGGTCCATGTTCACGACAAGCAGCTTGGCAAGGGGAGCACTGACGCCGAAGAGAATCCCGGCGCCCACCGCAAGGGGAATGCCGCGCCGCGCGTTCATTCTGGTATGTGCTCCGCAGCGAACTGACGGCGCTCATCGTCCCGTCCGACAACCAGCACTGCGACGGCCGTGAGCACGAGCCCGGCCAACACCCTCCAGTCGAGCGGAGTTCTGAACAGCACCAGCGACAGCACTGCCCCAGTCAGCGGACCAATCCCGGCAAATGCGCCGGTGCGCGCCGGACCCATCGCTTCAAGAGAAAGGAAAAACAGTAGCAGCCCTGCACCATTCGACACTGATCCAAGGACCACTCCCAGGAGCAGGTCGCGTAGCGGAGGAAGCCCACCCAGCCGCAGGACCCCTGCCAGTGTCAGGAGCACGGCTGAGGGCACACACTCGATGAATGTTACAAGAAGCGGGTTGCGATCCGAGAGCGTTGACACGATATTAGTCTCGATGCCCCAGGCAACACAGGAACCCATGATCAGCAGTCCTCCGAGCAGCGACGAGCCCACGCCACCGTTTGGGCCGGTGACCAGGACGCCAGTCGCCGTCATGCAGAACACAGCAACCCAGAGGGAGGGTGACACGCGCTCATGATAGAACCCTGCTGCAATGACAGCTGTCGCGATTCCCTCCATGTTCAGCATGAGGGAAGCAGCGAACCCGCTGGACAGCCGGATGCCAAACATGAGAAGAACCGGGGCGGCAATTGTTCCCGCGAGGATGGCCCCAGCAAGCCGTGGCACGTCACTTGCGCGCAGCGAAGCGTAGCGCTCGCCCCCACGTCGCCGGACAAGCAGTGCAAGGCCCGTGACCACGGCAGGCCCGATGTACAGGGCGCCTGCCAGCGCCAGTGGATCCATGTGCCCCAGCAGCAGTTTCGAGAAGGGGGCAGCCGCACCCAGCAGGGCACCCGCAATGAGCGCCAACGGAATCCCGCGCCGCGTGTCCGGTCGATGCGTCATGTGGAACCTGCCCCCTCCAGAACCGCTACGGCTGCTTCTGCAGGGCGTCCAATTGCGCGAGAACGGTCTCGAGTGCCTTGAGCTCCTCGCCGGCATGTGCATAGTCGCCGGAAGCATTGTACTGCTTGTAGCGAGCCATGATGGCGACGGCCTGCTGGATGAGGGCCTTCATCTCCGTTTCGGATGTCACAGGCGGTGGCGTCTGGCCTTCCCCCGTTCCTGTGCCTGGCGTCGAGGGCACAGGACCGATGCCTCCGATGTCAATCGTCGTGCCAAGCAGCCCGCCCAGCGCCTGGTCAAGGCTGTCGCCCCATACCAGTTTGTCCTTGGTTGCCACGACGATCTTCTTGATCTGCGGCATCTTGGAACTGCTGGATTGCAGGTAGATAGGTTCGATGTACAGAAGCGACCCGTCCACCGGCATGATGAGCATGTTGCCGCGAAGAACCTGCGAACCTTGCTGGTTCCAGAGCGTCAGCGTCTTCGAGATCTCCGTGTCCTGGTCGATGCGCGCCTCCACCTGGAATGGGCCGTACACCACACGGTCCTTGCTGAACTTGATGACAGACACCCGATTTGAGGACGTGACATCAGAGCTGATGGCCATGAGGCCCACCAGATTGTCTTTGCCGAGAGGAGTGAAGGGAACGACCAGGGAGAACGCAGGGGCCTCTCTTCCGGGAACTTTGAAAAAGACGTAATACGGCTCGATAGGTGTATCCGTTCCCAGATACCGCTCCTTGGCAACTGCCCAGGTGTCCTCCTGACCGTAAAACGCAGCGGGGTCGGTCATGTGATACTTGGCGTAGACACTGCTCTGCAGGCTCCCCAGCCCGGCAGGGTAGCGGTAGTGCTCCCGAACGAAAGAGGGGGCATCGCTGAGCGGAGTGAACAGTCCAGGATAGACCCGCGCCAGCGTCTGCACAATGGGGTCGGATGTGTCGATGAGGTAGAAGGTTGTCGTGCCGTCGAACGCGTTGACTGTGTACATGAAGCTGTTGCGCACGTAGTTCACGACGTGCCCGCCCAGCTCCGTTCCCATGTCGTAGTACTCACTGTAGGGAAAGTACTGCGACGTCGTGTAGCCCTGCCCGAACCAGAACAGCCTGCCCTCTGGGTCAGCCACGATGTACGGGTCGCTGTCCAGCTCCAGGAATGGCGCGATGTGGCTCACGCGCTGCTGAATATTGCGGTACACCATGATGCGCGAGTTACTGTTGATTTGTCCTGAGATGAGAAGGTTGATGTTCTGGTCAATGAGCGAGAACGCCAGGCGGTTCAGCAGCGAAAGGCGGATTCCGCCCGTGCCCGTGTACTGGTACGACTTGTTTGCGTCCCCCTGTGGATAGTCGAACTCCGAGGAGTTTCCTTTGACAATTGCATAGTCATTGGTCCCCTCGCCGTAATAGATGCGGGGCTCCGAAATGTCCACAAATCCGGCGGAGCTGACCGGTGGAATGTCCTTGACGGCGTAGACCGGCGCTCCTTCTGCCGTGAACTCGCTGACACCATTCACGACGACGCCAAAGCCGTGCGTATAGACCAGACGGTCATTCACGAAACTGTGCGTCGTGTCCGGCAGCAGTGACTGGTCCAGTTCACGGGCTGCAATCATGACCTCCTGCGACCTGCCGTTCATGGTGTAGCGGTCAATGTCGATGTCGTTGAACTTGTAGTACGTGCGTATCGACTGAAGCTGTTCATTGCTGTCGGCAAGTGCGCGCCAGTCCCACAGGCGCACATTCTGGAGCACGTTCTTGTTCGCGAGCACTGCATCCACCGTGAGCGCCGTCTGTGTGCCGGGGTCGGCGACCGTCGTAGCGCCGGAAAGGCCAAACGCCATGTTAGTCGCAGCGATGTTGTTTGTGAGGTACTCGCTTTCCTGCGACAGCTCGTTGGGCTTCACCACAAAGCGCTGATACAGTGCCGGAATCCCGGACACGAGCAGAACGTAGGCGACCAGCGTCACGCCCGCGACCCACCCAAGGACCTTGCGGTTGGCCAGGCGCGGCCGAAAGGATGCTGCGAGGAAGACAAGACCACACAGGAGAACGCCCGCGGCGGTCACTTTGAGGAGAGGAATCCGGATAACCCGGTCCGTGCTGCTCACGCCGAACACGACCC
>DAOOUZ010000028.1:0-12834 GCA_035369785.1 Candidatus Cryosericum sp.
CCTCCTCCGCCGCCGGAACCGCCTCCACCACCCCCGCCTCCTCCGCCGCTGAAGCCCGAGCTGCTGCCGGGAGCAACCGAGGCGGAGCTGACGGCCGAGGCAAACGAGCTCGCGAATGAGGAGGCGAAGCTGGTTGTGACAGCAGGGGTCCACGTTGCGCCGTGATACCACGCTGGCCGGTAGACCGGCTCGCCCGAGGCGTCAGTCTGCGCAAGCACGGCAGCAAAGCGCTCGCCCCACTGCTGTTCGACATCCAGGGCCAGCGCATAGGGCAGGTAGCGCTCGAAGGTCGCCGGGGTCTCGTCCGGGGGTGTGAGCATGTTCATGCGGTCCTTCTCGGCCACACCCAGATACATGCGGAAGCCCTCGATCTGGTCCAGCAGGGCGCGACCCTCCGGCGTGTAAGCCCTGAGCAGACGGAAGAAGACAATGTCCATGGCGGCCGCGGCGATGACAAGCACAAGCAGGAGCGGCCCCGCAAGGCTTGCGAACGCCACAAGCCCGAACGCCTCGCCCAGCACAAAGGGAATGGCGAACAGGGTTGTCCAAAGGGGGCCCAGCACGCGGGATGGCCGTTTTCCGGCATCGCCGGGCGGGCGGCGCCAGGATTGCGCGGCCGCAGCCACAACGCCGGCGGTGCCTACGCTCCAGAACGACAGCCAGAAGCACATGAACACGAAAGACAGCATCTGTCCGGGCGGGGCTATCCCCAGCAGACCGGCTGCCAACGTGCCCGCGATGGAGAGCAGGATGCCAATGATGGCGTAGCGCGTGTTGGTAACGAAGTACCCCTTGCCATACCGCTTTTTGAGAGCCTTCTCCAGGGTGCTCTGGAGGGCCTGGATGCGGGCATGCGAACTCTGCTGGAACGTCAGGCGAGTACGCTTCCGGCCCTCGAACAGCTTCTCCAGCAGTTCCTGTTCATCCGGCAGGAGGTCTGCGGGTGTCTGGCCCGTCGTGTCAACGGAGAACTCCCCGCCCTCGTCCTGCTCGATGACCAGGGCTCCCTTGACCGCAAGACCAGTGATGGCGGCTGTGAGCCCCTTCATATCCGTGCCCATGTGCCTGAGGTAGCGTACCGCTGCAGGGCTCAGGCCCGCGGGTGGGGTGAATTGAGGAATGATGGTGCCCCGGCGCGGGTCACGTCCCAGGCGCGCCCAGATGAGGAAGTAGTACAGCAGGAGCCCCAGCAGGGTAAGCCCTGCGATGACTGCGCCGCGATTGTCTCGCAGCCAGAAGCCGAGGTTCTGCAGAGGACCCGGCGGAACGACGAACCCCTTGGGCCATCCGAGGACGACGCTCAGTCCCTCGCTGGGACCCAGAGGCGCCGTGGTCTCGAAGAACGGGTTTCCGTCCGCGTCGCGCGCGGCTGTCCAGTCCTTTCCCATGGCGCCCTGCGGGCCGGTGTACGCAGTCAGTCCTGTGACCTGCTGTCCTGCGGTGCCTGGAAGGATGACCGTGCACGAGGCGTGGTCGATGGGGAACTCCCACCCGTTGCCGGTCACGTTCCAGTACAGTTCGTCATGGTCCTCGAAGAAGCCCAGCTGTCGGTCCGAGGAGTACGTGAACACATAGACGTGCTCACCTGGCGTGAGCATCATCGAGCTCGAGCCAAAGTACACGCGCACGCCGTTGGAGAGGCGCGTGCTATGCCATGGCTCGGCCCCACCGTCGCGCGTGAGGCCGAGGACCTTGAACGAAACGCGTGTGACCCTGCCGCTGCTAGGGTCCGTGTACGTGGTGGGGAAGTCGCGGTACAGGCCGTGCTGGATGGCGACCCCTGCGGACGTGAAGCGGATGGTCTCCTGAACGGTCAGCGTCGCGTCTGTGTTCACGGTGACGACGCTGTCGAAGGAGAGGATCCGTTCAGTATCCCCTCCCCGTGCCCCGTCCAAAGGGGACAGGAGCACGAGGATGGCAAGGCATGCGACACCAATGCGGGCCAGGCGCTTCATGGCCGGCGCACTCTTCACGGAAGGGACTACTTGTCGAACGACACCTTGGGGGTGGCGCGCTCTTCCTCTCCGCCCAGCTCGAAGAACTCTGCCTTGTGGAACCCGAACATGTTCGCGATGAACACAGAGGGGAAGGTTTCGCACATGATGTTGTAGTTGCGCACTGTGCCGTTGTAGTAGCGGCGGGCCATCTGAATCTGGTCCTCGAGGTCGGCGAGCTTGGCCTGAAGGTCCAGGAAGTTCGTATTGGACTTGAGCTCGGGGTATGCCTCGGCGACCGCGAACAGGCTCTTGAGGGTCTGGTTCAGCTGATTCTCGGCTGCTGCCTTGTCGGCGACCCCCGTCGCCCCCATGGCGCGCGTGCGCATCTCGGTGACCTGTGTGAAGACCTTCTCTTCCTGCCCGGCAAAACCCTTGACCGTCTCGACCAGGTTGGGAATGAGGTCATAGCGACGCTTGAGCTGCACATCGACGCCGGACCACGCCTCATCCTTCATGGTCCGCTTGCGGACAAGCTGGTTGTAGATCGCGACGAGCCAGACGACAATGAGAACGATGACGATCAGAGCAATGATCCAGCCCATGTCTTCCTCCCTTTACTGGCAGTGGATGTACCGTGCCACCCGGCGGAGCAGGGTGCTATGCATATTGTAAAAAAAACTGTGCGGTTGCAACAAGAGGTCGTTGACGGTCCCGGCAGCCGCTAGGCATCCGCACTGTCCGGCTCATCCTCCTCGGGGACATCCGGGGGCAGTGCGAAGGTGCCGTCGGACCCGCAGGGAAAGGGCACCACGGCGGTCACCGCCGACAGGTTGAGAGGGCCGTAGATGTGAGGGTAGTACAACCCTTCCGCGCGTTCCCACAGCGTTTCGGACTGCAGGAGCCGCTGACTGATGCACAGCAGAACCAGCCCCTGCTGTCCGTGGTAGAGGTTGTTCGCAACATCCACAACCTGCTCCAGGGCCGAGCAGTGGATGAAGCCGTCCTCCTCGAATGTCGCAGGAAGGTACTCGCCCTCCTGCAGGGCCTGCTGCCAGCACTCCTGCGTCTCGATGCGATAGATCATGTCAGTGTTCCTCCTGAGTGTCCGGCCCGGTCGGCGTGCCGCCGCGCTCGTCACGCAGTATACGGAAAACAGCCGGAACAGTGCGGAGAGACCCTCACATCGTTTCCAGCGCCCCCGCTTGACATCTCTTGGATGTGTATCATAGTGCTAGTACACCAGCACTGCAGGTGAGGCGGCAGCCGCCCGGATGGGCGGAGGAGGTGTGGTATGGAGTTCAATGACAAGGCTCCCATCTATGTGCAGATCATGGACCTTATCAAGCAGCGGATAGCATCCGGCGAGCTCAAGGTCGGCGAGCAGCTCCCGTCTGTGCGGGACCTCGCGGGGCAGCTCGTCGTCAATCCGAACACCGTCCAGAGAGCCTACGTGGAACTCGAGCGCGAGGGATACGTCGATACCCAGCGGGGGACGGGGACATTCGTTCTGGGCGACCGGGGGGCGGTGGACCGGCTGCGGGAGAGGTTGGCCTGCAGTGCCGTGGAGGCCTGCGTAGCAACGCTGCGCTCGCTGGGCTACAGCCCCGACGAGATTGCCGCGCTGGCGGCGGCAGCAGCAAGGGAGGCACAGCCATGAGCGAACTCGTTGAAGTTGTTCACCTTACCAAGCGGTATCTGACGAACGCCGCGCTGGCGGATATCAGCTTTCAGCTTCCCGAAGGGCACATCATGGGCCTTCTGGGCCCCAACGGCAGCGGCAAGACAACCCTCATGAAGATTCTTGGAGGGCTCCTCTACCCCACATCCGGCTCCGTCTTCATCGACGGCGTCCAGCCGGGCATCCAGACAAAGGCGCGGGTGTCGTTTCTGCCCGACGTCAACCAGCTGAACCGGTGGATGTCGGTGGGCGAGGCGGGCGACTTCTTCCATGACTTCTACGCGGACTTCGAGCCTCAGCGCTTCGAGGGCCTGCTGAAGGTCATGGGGCTCAGGCCGGAGCAGAAGATCAGCTCGCTCTCCAAGGGCATGATCGAAAAGGCACGCCTGTCGCTGGTGTTTGCGCGCAAGGCGCGCCTGTACATCCTCGACGAGCCGTTCGGAGGGCTGGACCCGCTGGCCCGGCGCCAGATTCTCGACGCCCTGGTGGCCGACTTCCGGTCGGATGCGTCCATGCTTGTCTCGACGCAGATGGTCGGCGAGGTCGAGCGCTTCTTCGATGATGTCGTCTTTCTCGGGAGTGGCAGCATCGTGCTCTCCGGCGACGCCGAGGACCTGCGGGCGCAGCGGAATGCGTCGATCGAGGAGATCTACAGGGAGGTGTACGGACATGTGGAAACTCGTCAGATATGAGCTGCGCGGGCGCAGGCTCGTCTCCACCATCGGCCTCATCAGCATGGCGGCTCTCACGCTGTACCTTGCCGTGCGCCTCATGGAGCTCCCGCCGTACACGCAGGGACAGCCCGACACTCTTGTGTCGGGAGCGCCCATCATCATGGCATGGTGCTGGATCCTCTTCTATCTAGTTGTCACCGTCATCAACATCTTCACGTATACTCAGGACCTATACGGCGACACTGGCTACCTGGTGTTCAGCCTGCCGCTCACCGGGGCGGCCATTCTCGGCTCGCGCCTCGTCCTGTTGGTCCTCGACACGCTGATGACCCTGCTGGGCGGCATGGCCAGCGTCATCATCCTGACCCTGCTCACCCCGGGGCTGGGGAGCCAGGTTGCGCCGCACGTTGGCCGATTTCTCCTGACCGGCGATTACTGGCTGATGTGTCTCGGGGTGCTGACCGTCATCGTCAGCGTCATGATGATCATGTTCTTCGGAGTCACGTTCGGCAAGACGCTGCCCAGCGCGAAGAAGCACGTGAGCAGTGTCGCCTCGGCCGTCCTCATCATCGCCGTCCTGCTGGTCAGCGCGCGGGTGGGCATTGCCCTCAACCAGGTGTTCGCTGGATGGAAGATAACCCTGGAGCCCTGGAGCAACCTTGCCATTCTGGCTGGCCCCCATGCTGAAATGGAGTTTCCGCTGGGGTTTCCCCTGCTGTTCCTGGCTCTTGGGATCGTCTCGTTCCTTCGTACGTCCTGGCTCATGGATCACCGGCTGAATTTCTAGCCGCCTGTATCCCCTTCTGATGCCGCAGGCACGCCGCGATGCGACGGCCTTCGGCATTTTCAGTACGGAGCAGGTCATTTGTTCATACCAACAAATGATGGTATCCTGTCAGTATGAAACCTGTTGACGGGCAGGCAGGGACTGAGACAATACAGCCGCGCAGTCGCTCTGTGACGTCAGCGCTGACACCGGCCGACCGCCTGCGGCCGATGGGGCTGGATGCTTCGACCATTCATATTCCGGAGGCCGTGACTGCGGCGATTGGCCCTGTGGAAGCATGGAAGGGCAGTTATCACGGACGTTCTGGGCTGATCCTGGCAGGCAGGACACAGGCAGGCCGCCCGGTCGTGCTCAAGGTCGTCCGGGGCAGCTACCGCATGCAGGAACTGGCGCATGAGTACGCCGTGCTGACCGCCCTGAAGGGCGCCAGCGTCCCGGTGCCCGAGGCGCTTGCCCATGCGCAGAAGCGTCCTCTGGGATTCCTTGCCATGGAGCAGGCAGGGGGCAGGTCCTCCGCCGACCTTCTGCGCGAGGCGAGTGAACGCAGCGACCGCGAGCACATGGCCGCCATGATGGGCGGGCTGCTCTCCTCGCTTCACCATCAGCCGGTCGCGGCTGTTTCATGGGACGAGTGCGTCGACGGACAGCTGGCGGCGGCCGAGCGGCACGTGCGCGAGCGCGTCATGAGCAGGGCCGAGTTCCGGGCCAAGGGCATCGCGGGGGACCCGCTTGCGTCGCTCGCGCAGCTGAAGGCAACCCGGCCGGCTCCTGGCCCCGTTGTTCTTGTCCACGGCGACTTCCGTCCGCGCAACGTCTTCGTGGACGGGGGCCGGGTGACGGCGGTCCTGGACTGGACCATGGCTGACCTGGGCGACCCCTGCACGGACCTTGCAACCATGTTCGGGTACCTGGATGGCGCCGGCCAGCGCGTGTTTCTCAATGCGTACGGGCTCGGAAACGTCGATCCCGCACGCCTTGAGTGGTTCCGGACCCTGGCGGTGTTCCTGACGGTCTAGACGTTCCTCAAGAGCGGCTTTTGCGCGCGTAGACGACCGACCCCAGGGCCAGGCTTGCGGCGCCAGTGACGGTCAGCGCCAGCAGGCTGGGCAGAATGGCCTGGAACCCGAGGCCGCGCACAATGACGGTGTTGAAGCCCTTGACGGCCCAGTACTGCGGAAACGCGCGTGCGGCAACCTGCAGGAACTGCGGCATGATCTCGACCGGCCACCAGCATCCGGCGATCATCGATGTCGTGTAGCTGACAAACGTCGCGATGGCACTCGCCTGCGCGAGGGTGGTGCAGACTGATCCCACCAGGATGCCGATGCCCGTCGCACCAAATACGTACGCGACCGTGAGCGCGGTGATGGCAGGCGGGTTGCTGCCCCAGTCGACGCGGAGCACCAGCTGGCCCCACACCACGAAGATGGCGAACTGGACGATGCCCAGCGCCATCATCGCCATGAGGTGGCCCGCGAGCAGCGAGGGAACGGACGTCGGGGTGGCGAGGATGCGTGCCTGGGTGCCCCGCAGCCGCTCACTGACGAGTGCCGTGGCCGCCCCGAGGACGCCCGCCATGACGAACATGGCGCCAAAGCCCGAACTGGTCTGCGTCCGCGTGTCGGGAAGTTGCTCGTCCGGCTGCTGCTTCGCGAGGACCGTCACCTTCGCCTCGACCGCGGCCGCGGTCGACGGCTGCTCCTGCGCCCGCCGAACCGCGTCGTTCCAGACTTCCTCGCGAGCCTCGGGGGACAACGGCTGCCACCGTGCCAGCTGGTCCGTTGTGAGCGCTGCTGCCCTGGCGACGCCGGCAGTGCGTGCCATGGCCTTGTTCACCACCTGCTCGACGAGGATGCCGGAGGAGGCGTCCGCCGACCGTGTCAAGTGAACCTCAGCGGGCCTGCCCTCCCGCAATGCTGCCGTGAAGCCGGGCGGGATGACAACAAGCGCCGCGACCGTGCCCTCCCCGAGGCGCTGCGCACCTTCCTGTTCGCTCACCTCCAGGATCTGGAACCCCTGCTCCTGCTGGAGCGCCTGCACGGCGGCCGCGGCCATGGCGCCGCGGTCAAGGTCCGTCAGCGCGACCGGGATGTCCGCGGGAGCGCTGTAGCCCGCGGAGCCGAAGACCAGGCCCACGATGCTGGTGAAGATGATGGGCACGAGCAGGAGCCAGATGAACGAGGACCGCGAACGCAGAATGAGCTTGAGTTGGACCTCCGCTATGGCAAGTGCTTTGCGCATGGCTCGTTCCTCAGTAGTTGCGGTTCAGGGCCACAGCGGAGACCCCGAGAAACAGGACCGCCATGCCGAGGCACACGCCGGCGGGGCGCAGGACCGACGAGACGCCGCCGCCCAGCATGAGAGCGCTGAACCCGTCGATGGCCCAGCGCGTGAAGGTGAGGCGCGAGGCCGCGTCGAGCCATGCCGGCATGACATACACGGGCCACATGGAGCCTCCCAGGAGGCTGTAGATGAGCGCCACGGCGGGTCCCAGGGCGCCCTCCTGCTCTCTGGATTGCACGAGGGCGGCAACCATGGTGGACAGCCCGGCTGCAGCCAGGACCGACGCTCCCGCCATGAGCAGAAGCGCAGGCAGGGACGACGACCACTGCACGTGGTACAGCAGGCGCGTCAGCAGGATGATGATGGCAAACTGCAGGGCGGTGAGGGCCAGCGTCCCCAGAGACTTCCCTGCCATGACCGTCAGGCGCGCAGTGGGCGTCGTCATGATGCGGGCGAGCGTGCGCTGGCGCTTTTCCTCCAGCATGTTCCATGCTCCCGTGTTGGCGGTGAAGATGAGGTACATGAGCGACATGCCGACAGCATAGTAGTCGAGAGCCGGCACAACCTTCCTTCCCTCGAGCGCCGTCGTCTTCACCGCAATGAGGTCCTGAGGCTGACCCGCGTCGGCCTGCTCGCGGACGCCCCGGACCGCTTCCCCCATCCGGGCAGGCGGGACTGCGCCGGACTCCTCGAGCACCGATGTGGCAACCGAAATGGCGACACGCTGCGCCTGCAGGTCCGTCGTATACGCCTGGACGATGCTAGCCACGACGCCGGCCTGGATGAGCGATTCCGGGTTCTCGAGCACCTCGATGCGCGCAGGCGCCCCGGAAGCCGCGCCGCCGCCGAATCCCTTGGGAATGATAATGGCGGCGGCCGTCTTGCCCTGTTCCACGAGCGTGCGCGCTTCTGCCTCGCTGGTCGTGGTGGTGAGGGCCAGCACGTCCCTCACGCGGGGCGACGCCAACACCTGCTGGGTCAGCTGGCGCGACAGGTTGCTGCCGTCGAGGTCGACCACGACCGCATGTGCCTGAAAGGAGGTCGCATTCCAGTTGAACACGGAACCCAGCACGATGATCATGACCATCGGCACCAGCAGCAGGGTGACGAACGCCGTCCGGTCGCGGGTGTGGACGACCAGGTCCTTGACGGCGATGTACCAGGCCTTCATATCAGTCTCTGAGGCTCGTACCCGTCAGGCTGAGGAACAGGTCTTCGAGGTTGGGTTCCTTGACCTCGAGGGAGGTCACGCCTCTCCCGTCGTCTGCGAGAGCTGCCACCAGCGGCGCCAGCAGCGCGTGCCCGCTGGCCGTGGCGATGCGGACTGCATGGTCCCTCAGCTCGACGCTCTCGACGCCCGGCAGGGCCGTCAGGCGTGTCCGCAGCGCCTCATCCGCCTCGTCCGCAAGCTGCACGCTGACGATGTCCCGGCCGCCGGCGCGCCGCTGCAGCTCCTCCTGGGACCCGTCGGCGATGACCCTGCCGTGGTCCAGGATGGCGATGTGCGAGCACAGGAACTCGACCTCCTCCATGTAGTGGCTGGTGTAGAGCATGGTCATGCCCTGCCGGTTCAGCTCCCGGAGCGTTTCCAGGATGCTGTTGCGCGACTGGGGGTCGACCCCTACCGTGGGCTCGTCCAGGATGAGGAGCTTCGGCTGGTTCAGCAGCCCGATTGCGACATTGAGCCGGCGCTTCATGCCGCCAGAATAGGTGTCCACTCGGTCGTTCTGACGGTCCGTCAGCTGCACGATGTTCAAAACGGCGTCCACGCGCCCCGGCAGGAGGCGCGCCGGAATCTCCTGCATGCGCCCGAAGAAGACGAGATTCTCGCGGCCCGACAGGGCACCATACAGCGCGAGCTCCTGCGGGACAACCCCGACCTGGCGGCGCACCGCCATGGACTCCCGCAGGACGCTGTGGCCGTCCACGATGACGTCGCCTTCCGTGGGACTCAGCAAGCCGCAGACGATGGACACCGTCGTCGTCTTGCCGGCCCCGTTCGGGCCCAGCAAGCCGAAGATCTCACCCGCGGGGATGGCGAGGTTCACGTTCTGCACCGCGACCAGTGTGCCAAATCGTTTGCTCAGGTTCCTGATCTCGAGCAGCACCATGCCCTCCGTTCCAGCGAAACGGCTGCCGTGTCAGTGGTGTGCGAGCGGCAGTTCGTACACGAAGACGTCGGGGTCGCCGTGCTGCCACACGTTGAATTCCAGCGCGGTGACGGTCTGCAGTGCACTGGGCGCGGCAGCTCCCGCCGGAATCATGGCCATGATGTTCTTCGCCCCCGCGTAGATGGCAAGGGTGTGCGTGACCAGCACCTCGATGCCCTCAGGATCCCCATCCACGAAGTCGATGGAGGTCTCGCGCTCGTCGTGGTCGGGACGGCAGACAAGCAACAGACTGCGGATGGTGCCATCCTCACGCCGCAGGCCGACGGCCTTCTCGAGCGGGGGCCAGGCGGTGATGCCGGGGCGCGCGACGGGCCAGAACTTCCAGCCTTGGCTCATGAAGCCGGCGCCTGCGCTCAGGACTCTCGACTTCAGGACCCATGCCCTGGCTTCGTCAAAGGGGATGGACACCACGTCGGCGGAGAGCCTGGCCGCTGCACGGGCGGGCGATTCCCGGTCGGCCTCGGCCAGCACGAACGAGGCCTGCCGCTTGAACCCGTATCCCTCCACAATGTGGATGCTGGCAAGATTGTCGATATAGGTCGAGAGTCCGATGCACGAGGCACCCTCACGTTCCGCCTTCTCGATGAAGTACGCGGTCAGGGCCTTGCCGGCACCGTGACCCTGCGCCGCCGGTTCCGTGCGGATGCCCTCGATCCACACATAGCCGGGGGCAAGGTTGACCGTGTGTGCAAAGGCGATGACGACCCCGTTCAGTTCTGCGACGACGACCTCTGAATCGCGCATTCGCAGCCATTCATCGATGGTCCGTGGTACGTAGTCCTCGCCCTCCCATATCTGGGAACTGATGGCGAGAATGCGTTCGCGGTCAGCAAGCCGCGCCGTTCGGATGGTCACACCCATGTCTTCCTCCTGTCATGGCCGCGTGGCGGTACACTGCGCCGTCCTGTCCCCAGTATACCGAAGCGGGCAGGCAGTGCAAAGCCGCGGGTCACCGCGTCACAGGAAGCGTGCCCAGAACAGGATGGTAAGCGGGAAGAGGAGGGTCGACACGACGACGTTGCGCGACAGTTGCCTGACGTCCAGGCCGACCTCGGCGCCATACACGACGCTGGCGACCATGGTGGGCATGGCACTCTGCAGGATGAAGGCGGAGCGCACGTCGCCTGTGACGGGCAGGACCGTGCTGAGAAGCAGTGCCGCCGTGGGGACGACGAGCAGCTTGATGACGGCAGGCGTCAACGAACGCCAGTTGAAGTCGAGGTCCACCGTCAGTCCCACAAAGAGCATGGCAAGCGGCGACGTCGTGTTGCCCACCAGCCGGCACGCCTCGGTGAGAAAGCCGGGCAGGTGAACGGACTTGAGTGCCAGCGCCAGCAGGAGCGCGACCAGCGGCGGGTTCAGGAAACGGCGGGCGTCCTTGTGGACCCACGTGCTGAACACCATGAACGAGTGTGTCTGTTCATAGATGACGGCAAGGGGCAGAGCGCCCTGGCCCAGGACCGCCTGTACGACGGGGTAGCCCATGAAGCCCGTGTTGCCGAGAAATCCAGACATGATGGTTTCGCGGTGTCTGGCGGGCACAAGGCGGAACAGGGCATACCCCACAGCCTGGATGACGACCACGCCGGGAATGATCCACAGCGACTCCACCGGGACGGGGTTGCTGTACAGACTGTAGAAGGTCAGGGCTGGCAGGGCGATGTTGAACACCACGGTGCGGATGGTGCCGGCGTCTGCCGTGGACAGCACGTGGAGGCGGCGTAGCAGCATCCCGACCCCCACAAGCAGGATCAGCGTAAAGACGGGACTCATTTCAGCGAGGCTCACCGGATGGTTCATACCAGACCATCATACCAGCGAACCGCGCTGCGTCCAGCACGCCGGGCCATTCAGCCGACGCGGTACCTCCGGCTTCTATCATCGAAGCCCCGCGCGAGCCGGTGCGCGATGACCAGGTAGTGGTCCAGGAGCAGGCTGCGCTCTTCCGGAGTCAGCGTGTCGCACGTTCTGAGCAGCGCCTCGCAGACCGCGGGCTGCTCCAGTTGTTCCAGAAACGTCCTGTAGACCAGTTCTGCCGACGGGTCTCCACAGATGAAACGCTCCATGAAGTCGAATTCCTGTCTGAGCTCGGCCTGTCCGGCCGCCAGCACGGCATGGACGGTCTGAGGGCGAACTGCCATCTGGGCTGCGCGCAGTGCGGCGCGCTCGGCGCCCGCCGTTACCCACAGGTCGAAGGAGAACATCGGGGTATCGTACCTGTCCTTGTCACGCAGCATGGCGCTCACCTCCCGGTCCCAGGTGAAACAGGTAGTTGATGTAGTCGCCGCCCTGCTGCCACCACGGGTTCTCGCAGAAGCAAGTCGAACCGATGCACGGCGCGTCCTCCTCGCCCGTGCCCAGGTACCGCATGATGCTCAGAACCGCGCGGTCCGGCCCGGCAGGGAACCAGGTGAGGGCAAACCATCCGGCGGGCAGGTCAGCGTCGCCGGGCCACCACAGGACTTGGTGAACGTACCCGTCGTTGGTCCAGAGCGCGGCGAGGTGCAGGGCCCGTTTCACAAGGCCCTCCCATACTTCCGGACGCCAACTCTCCAGCGTCCGTCCCGCCCGCAGGGCAAGGCTTTCGCACATGGTTTCCCAGTGAATCTGGACCAGAACACGCGCCGTCCTGCCACCTATCGTGCAGGGGTCGAGCAGGATGACGGGTTCGGCGAGAAGCAGGGCCGGCGGCCCGGAGGGCTGTGCGGGCGGGGAGCGGACAGCATAGTCGGCGCCCGCGGGGCACAGCACGTCCTGCAGGAGGACGTACAGGCCAAACGCACTGCGGTGGTAGGCGAGCCTCAGGCGCTCGGTCTCTGCAGCCTCCAGCGCAGGGTGCAGGGCTGCCCAGCGGTCGAAGCAGCGGGGATCCATGAACGCCATGAGGAGGGACTCGTAGCGGACCGCAAATGCCGCATCGGAAACAAGGCGGCGGGCAACGAAATTGAGCTCGCGCCCGAGGTCGTCAGGGTCGGCCTCGACAAGGCGCTCGACGTTTGCGGGGTCCAGCGCGGCAGCACGCACGTCGCTGCCGCTTGCCATGCGGCCGAAATCGCTGTGGCGGGGAAAGGCGAACAGGATGGTCTGGTCCATACTGCCTCCTTTGTCTGGCGCTGCACGAAGTGGTTGCCGTAGACTTCCGCGATTGGTGCCGACGTACCGATAGCGATGTCTGACCCCTGCGCTGCTCTGCTGAACCTGACCTGCATCCTCAGATACCAACGCACCTGACCGGCTGGACAGTGGTGTATCTGATCTCGAAAGAACCTGCACCGCGAACCCACCTTCTCTACTGGCAGGATAC
>DAOOUZ010000029.1:0-12788 GCA_035369785.1 Candidatus Cryosericum sp.
GGATGCGGTCATCGGCATGAGCATCGCCTGCCAGCACATCATGATGGACCCGACCATCAATACGGTTCTGGTGGTTGCTCCCTACGCCATGACGAAGTGGCTGGACTGGGACAACAAGGTCCTTGCCCCCATGCTTGGGGACGGTGCCTCGGCGGTCATCATCACGAAGTCGGACGAACCCGGCTACATCGCGTCGTCGATCGTTGCGGACGGACAGTACTGGGACGGCTACGGCGTCTACGTCGGAACGAAGTTCCCTGTGACCAAGGAGATGGTGGACAAGAAAGAGCAGTACCTGAGGTTCCATCCCAACTTCCACAAGTATCCCGCTGATGTCAATACGGGCAACTGGCCGCGTGTCATCCGGAAATCCGTCGACAAGACCGGCCACAAGGTCGAGGACCTCGACATGATCATCCTCACGCAGGTCCGGCTGTCCGACATTCAAGGCACGATGGAAGCCCTTGGCCTGCCACTCACCAAGACGCACTGGATCATGGACAAGTACGGCTACACGGGGTCCGCGTGCGCCTTCATGGCACTCGACGACGCCCTGAAGGAAGGCAAGATCAAGCACGGCGACCTGGTTGCGTTCTGCACCTCGGGCGTCGGGTACGTCATGTCGTCGGCAGTATTCAACTGGGTATAGGGAGGAGCGTATGGACAGGCTGAAAGGAAAAGTCGTCATCATCACTGGCGGAGCCGGCGGCATCGGCAAGGAAACGAGCCGGCTGTTTGTGAAGGAGGGCGCATCGGTGGCCATCTTCGATGTCAGTCAGGAAGGCATCGACGCTGCCGTCGCAGAAATCGGGGGGAACACGAGGGGGTACGTCGTCGACGTGGCCAGGTTCGATGACGTCAGCAAGAACGTGCAGCAGGCCATCGCCGACTTTGGCCACATTGACGTGCTCATCAATGCGGCGGGCATCACGCGCGACGGATTCTTGACCAAGATGGACGTGGCGGACTGGGACAAGGTCATCGCCATCAACTTGACCGGTCCGTTCAACTGCACGAAGGCCGTGGCTCCTCACATGATGGAGAGGGGCAGCGGCAACATCATCAACGTGTCCTCGGTCGTGGGCGTGTACGGCAACATCGGTCAAACCAACTACTCGGCAACCAAAGCGGGCCTTATCGGTCTTACCAAGACGTGGGCCAAAGAGTTTGCCAAGAAGGGCATGCGCGTGAACGCGATTGCGCCTGGATTTATCAAGACTCCCATGACGGCCAAGATGCCCGACAAGGTCGTGCAGATGGTCGTCGACAAGACGCCGATGGGCCGCATGGGAGAACCCATCGAGATTGCCAACGCGCTGCTGTTCCTGGCTTCTGATGAATCGTCGTTCGTAACAGGCCACATCCTGCAGGTCGACGGGGGCGTGGTACTCTAACCAAGGGAGGAAATCGCAATGAAGAAGCTTATTAGCATTCTGCTTGTCATCGCGCTCGTTGCCGGACTGGGCGTCGGCGCGGTGGCTCCACAGGCGGCTGCAGCCGAGACCAAGGAAATGTTCCTGATGCTCCCTGTGGGCCTGCCCTACTATGTGCTCAACGGCGTTCAGCAGAAGATCGATGCGGCGCCGGAAATCGTGAACGGGCGCACCTTCGTGCCCATCCGTCTCATCTCTGAAACCTTCGGCGCCGACGTGGCCTGGGACAATGCAAGCCGGACGGTCACCATCAAGCTGGGCAGCACCAACGTTGTCCTCAAGGTTGGCTCGACGACAGCGACCGTGAACGGCAAGAGCTATACGCTTGATGCGGCCGCCTACATCCGCTCCGGCCGCACCATGGTTCCCATCCGCTTCATTTCCGAGGCACTGGGTCTCTCTGTCCAGTGGGAACCTCAGAAGAAACTAGTGTACATCAGCGCCAAGCCCACGTTCAACGCTCCTGGCGTGACGGACAAGGAAGTCCTCATCGGATCGTTCGCCGCGCTGTCAGGCGCTGTCTCCGTCATCGGCGTTCCGTTCTATCACGGCTTCCAGGCGTACATCAACTACGTCAATGACAACGGTGGCGTCAACGGTCGCAAGATCAAGGTGAATATCGCTGATGACCAGATGAACCCGGCGCTCACCGTGCCCGCCGTCAAGAAGTTCGTTGAGGAGGACAAGGTCTTCGCTGTGGTCGCCGGGCTTGGAACTCCTGGTTGCCTTGCCGTCATGGACTACCTGAACACCAACAAGGTTCCGTTTGTATACCAGGGCTCTGGCGTCTCCGCAATAGCGTACCCGCCCAAGAACTATGTCTTCGCGGTGCAGCCCAACTACACGACCGAGGGTCAGATTTTCACCAAGTTCGCGATGGACAACAACTGGAAGAATGTCGCAGTCCTCTACTCCAATGATGATGCAGGCAACGAGGGCAAAGGCGGCATTGAGGCCGGCGCCAAGAAGTTCGGCGCGAACATCGTGTACGAGTCGCCCTTCCCCGTCACCGAGACCGACTTTACCTCCTATCTAATGAAGGTCAAGGACAGCGGCGCCGATGCCCTGCTCGTCTACACCATCAACGTTGCCCTCGCCGGCAACATCGTCAAAACGGCAAAGTCACTGGGCCTGACCCAGAAGATCATCCTTGACTACTCCATGGCAGGCATTGCCGCGACAGCAGGCGCTGCAGCCGAGGGCGTCTATGTAACCGGCTGGATCGACTTCAGCGACGCCAACGATCCTGGCGTCAAGAAGTTCTATGACGTCTGGCTCAAGTACTATCCCAAGGATAATCCCCTGACGTTTGCGTATGCGGTTGCAGGCTATGCCGCCGGCGAAATCTTTGTCGAGGCGCTGCGAAGGGCAGGGCAGTATCCGTCACGCGATGCCCTGGTCTGGGCGCTCGAAACCTTCAACGGATGGAACGGCGACGTTGTCAAGGACATCAGCTATGGCCCGAACGAACGTGCCGGCAAGTACTCCATGTTCTTCATGCAGGTCAAGAACAACCAGCTGGTCAAAGTCAGCGGCTGGGTCTCCGTTCTTCAGAAACCGTAGGAACCCTGTTCGCCGGGAGGGGCAGTGCCCCTCCCGGCATGGACACGCGAGGAGTGTGTGATGCTTGAACTCAAGGATGTAACCGTCCGGTTCGGGAACCTTGTTGCTGTGGATGGCCTGAGCACCAGTGTTGCCCCGAGGTCCATCCATTCCCTGATTGGGCCAAATGGTGCTGGCAAGACGACCGTCTTCAATGCCATCTACAATTTCGTGCCGTACGCCGGAAACGTGGTGTTCGACGGCAAAAACCTGCGTGGCGTTCCCACCTATCGCCTGTCAGAGCTGGGCATGACGAGGACATTTCAGAACCTGAGCCTGTTCTACTCGATGACCGTGGAATACAACATTGCGCTTGGGCTGCATACGGCCACGCGCAGCAGTGTTCTGAGCGACATGGCGGGGGAGAACGTCTACGCGCGCGCGAACGTCCGGCAGAAGGTTGCCGACGCCGCACAGCTGGTGGGCGTCGGCAACCTTCTGAACGCCTATCCGGCGTTCCTGCCCTATGGCACCCAGAAGCTGGTCGAACTGGCCCGGGCGCTCGTCAACGACCCCCGGATGGTGTTGCTGGACGAGCCTGCTGCCGGCCTCAACTCCAGCGAGAAGGACCAGTTCAAGGACATTCTCCGGAAGGTGAAGGACAGAGGGATCACCGTCCTGCTGGTCGAACACGACATGGGAGTGGTCATGGATATCTCGGATATGATCACCGTGATGAACTTCGGGCACAAGATTGCCGAGGGGACGCCGCGCGAGGTATCGGAAAACGCGGACGTCGTCGAAGCGTACCTGGGGGTCAACTGATGCTGAACATAGAGGACCTTCACGTCAGTTATGGCCCCATCGAGGCCCTGCACGGTATTTCTATTGAGGTAGAGACCTCCGAGATTGTGTCGGTCCTGGGCTCCAACGGGGCGGGCAAGACGACCCTACTCAAGACCATTTCGGGCATTCTCAATCCCACACGTGGTGTCATCACCCTCGACGGCGTCGTGATCGGCGGCATGGAACCATCCACGGTGGTGCGGCACGGCGTGGTGCACGTGCCGGAGGGCCGCCATATCTTTCCGAACCTCACGGTGCAGGACAATCTCATTCTGGGTGGATACTTCGGTACCGCCGCCCAGAACAGCGAAAACCTGGCCTTCGTCCTGCAGACGTTCCCGGTTCTCAGAGAGCGTCTGCGCCAGCGGGCAGGCATGCTGTCCGGCGGCGAGCAGCAAATGCTGGCGCTGGGCCGCGGGCTGATGGGCAACCCGAGGGTGCTGCTCCTGGATGAGCCGTCCCTTGGCCTCGCCCCTATCGTCACGTCCGAGATTTTCGCGATTGTCCGCAGGCTGGCCAAGGAGCATGGCTTCGGCGTGCTTCTGGTCGAGCAGAACGCACGGAAAGCGCTGGACATCTCGGACAGAGGCTACGTGCTTGTGAACGGAAGCATCGAGCTGTCGGGAGCCTCCGGGGAACTGCGGGAAAACCCGGAAGTTCAGAAGCTGTACCTGGGAGGAAGAAATGTGGACGCTCGTCTTTAGGGGACTTGCCACCGGCTCGATCTACAGCCTGACCGCAATGGGCATCGTGCTTGTCCTGTCGACCACCAACGTCATGAACTTTGCGCAGGGAGACATGGGCATGTTCCTGGCCTTTATTGCGTTTGCTCTGCTCATGCGGCACGTCTCCTACCCCATCGCCATTGTGGCCGTGGTGGCGGTCGGACTGCTGCTGGGGGCTCTCCTCGAGCGAGGGCTCATGGCGAAGGTCCGCAAGACGACCTCGCACCTGGGCATGCTTATCGTTACCCTCGCTCTCACGATGATCCTGGAGGGCCTGGCGGGGTACTTCTTCGGCACGACTCCCTTGCTGTTCCCGCCCGCCCTGCAGGGGGATCCCCTGCATGTGTTCGGCGCTATTCTGGACCGGCAGGACCTGCTGTCTCTCGCAGTAGCCGGCGTTGTCGTGTTCATCCTGTTCCTGGTGCTCTACCGGACCAAGATAGGCATCGCCTCGCGCAGCCTTGCCGAGGATGAGTATGCCGCGAAGCTGCTGGGGATTCCTGTGCGCAGCATCTACATCTTCATCTGGGCAACCAGCTTCGGACTTGCTGGACTCGCTGGCGTCATGGTCGCCCCGAAACTCTCCCTGGAGCCGGGGTTCATGATCGTCATCCAGCTCAAGGCCTTCATCGCGGCCGTGCTGGGCGGCATGAACTCGGTCGTCGGCGCCGTTGTGGGCGGCCTGCTGCTGGGCGTGATGGAGAACCTGGTGGCGTACTACGTCCCGCAGATCAAGGACAGCTTTTCCCTGATTCTCGTTGTCATCGTTCTGCTCTTCCTGCCGGAAGGCCTCTTCGGCAGGCGGGCGGCGAGGAGGGCATAGATGAAGAAGTACGCACCGTTCCTTGCCCTAGCCCTTGCCCTGCTCATCCCTGTGGCACTGCGTCAGAAGCCCTCGCTGGTCTACTACCTCAACCTGTCGATGATCTACGCCATCTCGGCCCAGGGGCTCAACCTGCTCATGGGCATCGGCGGACAGATATCGCTGGGGCACGCGGCATTCATGGCAATTGGCGGCTACACGTCTGCCGTGCTGGTCACGGTGCTGCACGTCCCCTTCGGTATCGCGCTCCTCGCGGGCGTGGCGCTCTCCTGCCTGTTCGGGCTGGTCATCGGGTTCCCCGCGTTGCGCCTGCAGGGCTTCTACCTTGCCATTGCGACGCTGGCGCTGGGCAACGTTGTGACCGACATCATCAAGAGGCTCAGCATCACGGGCGGCGACTACGGGCTGCGGAACATTCCGGCGCCGTCGCTGTTCGGCTTCACCTTCGCGAGTTCACTTTCGCAGTTCTACCTCATTCTCGCGGGCTTGCTGCTCACCATCCTTGTGACGCGCAACTTCATTCGCAGCAAGAGCGGCATGGCTCTGCAGGCGATGCGGGACTCCGAAACGGGAGCCCTCGCCGTGGGAATCAATGCGTCGCACTACAAACTGCTGGCGTTCGTGCTTGCCTCCGCATTCGCCGGACTTGCCGGCGTCCTCTACGCGCACTCCGTCAGCTACCTGAATACCGGCAACTTCGGCCTGGACCTGTCCATCAACCTGCTCGCCATCACCATCATTGGCGGCATGGGGACGGTCTGGGGCGTTGTCCTGGGCTCGCTGCTGTGGGTCTTTGTGCGGAACCTCATGGGGACCAGCCTCGAGATGCTGACCGGTGTCCTGTTCGGCGTCATTCTCCTGCTCGTCGTCCTCTTCCTGCCACGGGGACTGTCTGAAATCGGCTACAGGATTTCCGGCAGGCTCAGGAGCAACCGCCAGCGTGGGTAACGAGACAGGCCTGAGCAAGGGCCAGCGGACGAAGCAGCAGATTCTTGAGCGGGCCATCGAGGTGTTCCGCGAGGACGGCTTTCAGGACAGTTCCATCGTGAGCATCGCGGCGCGCATCGGCATTACGCCCGCCAGCATCTACAAGTACTTTGACAACAAGGAAGCAATCTATAACGAGCTCGCTGTCACGTTCAAGAACACGTTGATTGCGAACGTCACGCAGGCCGTCGACGACCAACGGGACGTATCGGAGAACATCGCGAACATCGTGCGCGCCTATATCTCGACCATCCGTGACAACACAGCTCTGTACGATACGTTCCGTCAGATCGAGTTCGTCAATCTGACGCTCGCGAAAGCCTACTACCGGCAGCTGACAGGCGCCATCAGGGCGTGCCTTGACAAGAGGGCACGCCCTGACATCGACACCGAAACGGTTGCCTATGCCATCGTGGGAAGCATCTACTTCGTGGTCATCCAGTCCTTCCTCTGGGGGGACGGGGCGGACATGGTGCCGGAGCATATCATCCCGATGGTGCTGAACGGCATCGACGCGCGGGGTGACTTTGTGCCCTACGTGCTTCCACGCAAGCGGTGGGTCGACCCGGAGAAGCCGGCTGGATCGCAGGGCGAGGTGACGCGGAGGAACATCCTGCTGGCCGCAGAGCATCTGTTCGGCGAGAACGGCTACCACAAGACGCATACCACGGACATCGCGCGCGCCTCGGGCGTCGGCCTGGGGACCATCTATCTGTACTTCGACAGCAAGAAGGAGATCCTGGCCGAACTGGTGAGCCGCGTCAATCACTTGCTGCGGGCATGCTCCTCCGAGTATGCACGCCCCTACACTGACCGAAGGGAGATAGAGAATGCCGGATTCCAGGCGTTCTTCGACGTGTTCGAGGACCGCGGCGAGGACTACCGCATCGTGCGCGAGGCGGAGTTCGTCGAGAAGTCCGTGGGCGTCGCCTACTATCAGAAGATTGCAGAACCGTACGCCCGCGGTCTGGAAGTTGCCATTCAACGCGGAGAGATCATCGACATCCACCCCCTGCTGCTGTCCTATGCCCTCATGGGTGCAGGACACACGGTCGGCATCCGGTGGTACGTCATCGAGAAGGGACAGCAGCTGGACGACCGTGCCGTGCTATCCATGCTGCAGTTTGTCATGCACGGCGTCAGGGGAATCCTGAAGGAGACGGAATGACCTACACGGATGAGTACAAGAAGAGACTGATTTCGCTGGAAGAGGCGGTCGGCAAGATTCACTCGGACGACAAGGTGGTGGTCGCCATGGCGGCGGCCCAGCCGCCGGGACTTCTGTCCACGCTCCATACCATCAAGGACAAGGTCCGGCGCGTGAAGGTCATCGCGTGCCTGCTGCTCAAGGACTACGAGTTCCTGCACGACGTGGGCAAGGGGGACGATACCCCCTTCATCCTCGAGGACTGGTACTTTGGCGGGCCCGAGAGAGACCTGTACAAGAAAGGGCTGGCAACGTTCATCCCGAACAACCTGCACAGCGCCGGCACGGAGAAGCTGAAAGCCGAGCACATCAACGTCTTCATGGGCACGGCGACCCCGCCGGACGCACGCGGGTACATGTCGCTGTCGCTGAACCTGGTCTACGAGCGGGAAATGATAGAGCAGGCGGACCTGGTCATTCTCGAGATCAACGAGAACCTTCCCCGGACCTATGGCGACACAGCCATCAACATCAGAGACGTCGACTTCGTGGTCGAGCACAACGCACCGCTGCTCGAGTTCCCACCCATCGAACCCAGCGAGGTGGAGCGGCTCATCGGCAGTCACGTTTCGGAGCTGATTCCAGACGGCGCCACCATCCAGCTGGGCATCGGCGGTATCCCGAACGCCATTACGCGGTTTCTGGCAGACAAGAAGGACATCGGCGTGCATTCGGAGATGATTACCGAGGGCATGGCCGACCTCATCGAGGCCGGCGTCGTGAACAACAGCAGGAAGACGCTGTGGAAAGGCAAGACGATCGGGGCCTTCATCATGGGAACCCAGAAGCTGTACGACTTCGTCCGGGACAACATGGCTGTCGAGGTGCACCGCGGGTCGGTCGTGAACGACCCGTACATCGTTGCCCGGAACGAGCGGATGGTCAGCATCAACACGGCCCTGCAGGTCGACCTGGCGGGTCAGGTCTGCTCCGAGTCGTTCGGCCCCATGCAGTACACGGGCACTGGCGGCCAGCTGGACATGCACCGCGGCGCCACGATGTCCAAGGGCGGCGTCGGCATCATCGCCATGCGCTCGACGGCCAAGAACGGAACGATATCCACGCTGCAGCCGATGCTGACGCCAGGGAGCTTTGTCACTATTCCCCGGCAGGACACCGACTGCATCGTCACCGAGTACGGCATCGCGCGTCTCAAAGGCCTGAGCGTCCGGGAGCGTGCGCTGGCGTTGATTGCCATTGCTCACCCGGACTTCCGGGAGAGTCTCACCGAGGAAGCAAGGAAGGTCAATCTCATCTAGGAGGAACAGATGGAAGACGTTCTCATCAGTTCACCACTGCGCAGTGCAATCGGCAAGTTCGGGGGAAGCCTGAAGGCTCTTCCGGCGCCCAAGGTCGAGGGATTCGTCATCAAGAGCATCCTGGAAACGACAGGCGTGGACCCCGGCAAGTTCGACGACGTCATCATCGGCAACGTCATCGTGGCGGGCGAGAAGATGAACCCGGCACGCCAGGCGGCCATCTATGGCGGCGTCCCGGAGACGGTGCCCGCCATGACGGTCGGCAGGGTCTGCGGCTCCGGGCTGCAGGCCGTTGTTTCTGGCATCATGGAGATTCAGGCGGGATATGCCCGCATGGTCCTCGCGGGTGGCATGGAGAACATGGACCAGGCGCCGTACCTGCTGACGGGCGCCCGCTACGGGTACCGGATGGGGGAGGGCAAGGTCTACGACGCCCTGTTGACGGACGGGCTCAACGACGCATTCACCGACAAGCACTCTGGGCTCATCACTGACGAGTACCTGGTGCCCAAGTACGGCGTGACGCGGCTGGAACAGGATGAGTTTTCAGTGGAGAGCCACCGCAAGGCCGCTGCCGCCATCGACGAGGGCAGGTTCAAGAGTCAGATTGTGCCCATCCCCGTGGGCAAGGACGTCATCTTCGACACGGATGAGTCGGTGCGGCGGGACAGCACGGTGGAGAAGCTCGGCATGCTGAAGCCGGCTTTCAAGGCAGACGGCACCATCACGGCGGGCAATGCGCCTGGCGTCAACTCCGGGGCGTCAGCCATGATTCTGTCCACCCCTGCCCTTGCGGAGCAGTTTCACCTCGACGTCTTCGGCAAGGTGCGCGGCTACGCTGTCTCAGCCGTCGACCCGAACATGTTCGGCATCGCACCCATCTACGCCATTCGTGCGGCGTTGGAGCGAGCGGGCGTCAGCCTTGGCGACATTGACCTGTTCGAGGTCAATGAGGCATTTGCGGCTATCGCGATTGTTGTTCAGAAGGAGCTCGGCATTCCTGCAGACAGGTTGAACGTGAACGGCGGTGCCGTGGCCCTTGGACATCCCATCGGAGCATCAGGTGCAATGATTCTCACGAAGCTCCTGCATGAGCTGCGCAGAACAGGGGGCAGGCTGGGCGTTGCCTCGCTGTGCATCGGCGGTGGCCAGGGCATCGCCCTCGTGGTCGAGAACACGCACTGACAAAACCAGACATAGTCTGGATGTGAGGGGAAGCGGCCAGCTTCCCCTTGTTTGTTGCAGGGTCGCGAATCTGTGACGACAGTCATGTGCGAGCGGGTGCAAGTTGTGTACAATAGGACCGCAGACAAGGCAAAGTAGGACGGAGCGCGTCAAGTGCCGGTCGGACGGGAAGTTGCCGCCGGACGAAGAACCCGCGCCAGAGCATGGTCTCACTGGCGCAGTTCGCGGTGCTCCGCCCGCATTCCGTTGCCACGTGAAGAGCCCCCTCTTTGTGTGGCAGATGCCAGAACAGGGAGGAAGCGCGCGTGAAACAAACAGTCAATCTGGTGCGCTCGTCGGCGGGCGAGCTTGCACGAGTGCCAACAATAGCCGCCGCAGGAATGCTTGTCGCAGTAGGGGTGGTTCTTTCCTTCACGAAGATTGTCCTTTCGCCGGTCCTCGAGATAAGCTTCGACTTTCTGCCCCTCGCTGCGGGCGGTCTCCTGTACGGGCCGGTCGTGGGCGGCATCATGGGAGTCGTGGGTGACGTCCTGGGCTATCTGGTGCGGCCCAATGGCCCCTTCTTTCCAGGATTCACGCTGAATGCCCTGGTATCGGGGTCCCTGTACGGATTCTTCCTCTACCGGAGGCCGGTGACATGGGGCCGCGTCATCGCCGTCAGCGCTGTCTTGACAGTCGTCATCAACCTGGGCCTCAATCCCTTGTGGCTCAGCGTGATGTACGGCAAGGCGTTCGTCGTGCTGCTCACCGGACGGCTGCTCAAGAATGCCGTCATGTTTCCCATCAACACTGTGCTTCTCATGACGGTGCTGAAGTTTGTCGAAAGGTTCCGGCTCCGCAAAAAGGTGGACGCGTGATACGTCCTTCCTTGCATTGAGGTGCGCGGTTCTATCATGTGATGGCCCCAGTGGGGCGACACAACTGAGGGGGATACGTCATGAGCATCGTCATGAAAGGTTCAGAAGTCGCTGGCGCTCTGCGCGAGAGCATCTCCGTGGGCGTGCAGGAGCTTGTCAGCCAGGGGGTGACGCCGTGCCTTGCCATCGTTCGGGTCGGCGCCCGGCCGGACGACCTGTCGTACGAGCGCGGCGCCGTCAAGAGGATGGCCAGTGTCGGTATCCGCTGTTCCGTCACGGAGCTTGCCGAGGACATCGGACAGGAAGAGTTCCTCGAGCGGTTCCGGGCGGTGAATGACGACCCCGCCGTGCACGGCATCCTGCTCTTCCGGCCACTGCCGCGGCAGCTGGACGAACAAGCCGTGCGCATGCTGGTGAACCCTGTCAAGGACGTGGACGGCATGAGTCCGGTGAACAGCGCCAAGTTGTTTGCGGGCGACGGCACGGCTTTCGCCCCCTGCACGCCCGAGGCAGTCATGGAAGTGCTCGCGCACTACGGGGTCGACCTCACCGGTAAGCGGGTGACCATCGTCGGCCGCAGCATGGTGGTGGGCAGGCCGCTCGCCATGCTCATGCTGCAGAAAAATGCGACGGTCACCATCTGTCACACGCGCACGAAGGACCTTCCAGGGACCTGCCGGGGGGCCGAGATACTCGTGGCTGCGGCAGGAAAGGCGCGCATGGTCACGGCGGACTTCGTTGCACCGGGCGCGACCGTCATCGACGTGGGCATCAACGTCGACGAGAACGGCAACCTGTGCGGCGATGTCGACTATGACGCGGTGGCTCCCATTGCCGCGGCCATCACGCCGGTTCCCGGCGGCATCGGAGCAGTGACGTCCTCGGTGCTCGCCGGGCACGTCTTGCGGGCAGCGTGGCAACAGACAGGCTGAAGGGCGTTCAGCGGTGAACGCGGCGGAAGTCGATGAAGCCGCGGTCGACGTCCACTGAGATCAGCTGGACATGGGTGCGGTCGCCGACATCCAGACCTTCGAAGCCCTGAACAACCCTGCCTTCCACGGGGAACGTCAGCAGTCGTACCCAGGTGCCCTTGGGCGCGGCGCCGGTGACGATGGCGTCGAACTGTTCGCCGATGCGAGGTTGAAGCAGCAGGGCGGCGGCAGACTTGCCAACCTGCCGCTCGGCCTTGTTGGCCGCATCCTCCTGCTGGGTGCAGTGCTGGGCAAGGACGTCGAGTTCGTTCATGCCGTACGGGGCGGGTGCGCGCGCGATGGCAGCCTTGACGAGGCGCTGCGTGATGAGGTCGGGGTAACGGCGGTTCGGGGCCGTTGAGTGCGTATAGTCCCGGACCGCAAGGCCAAAGTGTCCCTCTGCCCCTGCGCCGGGAGCCTCCGCGGCATACTCGCCGGGTCCGAGCAGCTTGATGATGGTGAGGGACAGGTCGGGGAACGTCACGGGGTCCGCTGTACGGGCGACATTCAGGAACTTCTCGAGGGCCTTGGAGTCCGGCTGCTCGGGCAGGTCGTACTTGTGTTCGGCGGCGACCTGGACGATGCGGTCCCACCTCCTGGGGGTGTGGACGACGCGGCGGATGGAAGGATAGCGGCGCGCGGCGAGGAAGCGCACGGTGGCGCCGTTCGCTGCAATCATGAAGTCCTCGATGAGCTCGGTCGCGCGGTTCTTCTCCTGGACCTGCAGCTTCGTAATGGTTTCGCCATCGAACAGTGGCCGTGCCTCGATGGTCTGGAGACTCAGCGCTCCCATGGCATGACGGCTGCGCTTCAGGCGCTGGGCAGCCCTGTCCTGCAGCATGAGATTCTCAGCGAGCCCGGGAACGCCAGCCACGCGTTCCGGCATCAGGCCGTTTCCCTGAAACCACGCGCCGACGCCGCTATAGGTCAGCTTGGCGTGGTTGCGCACCATG
>DAOOUZ010000030.1:0-12709 GCA_035369785.1 Candidatus Cryosericum sp.
CGGCGAACGCAGGGGACTCGAGGGGGCGGGTGTAGAGGCGTCCCTTCTCGGACTGTACAGACTGATGCCATCCATTGTCCGACTCGCCGAGATCGAAGCGAGCATTCGACGGATGGCTGAGGAGATAGAGCGTACGCGCAGGCGGGTGAACGCGCTGGAATATGTCATGATTCCCAACTTGGAAGAGACCATTCGCTTTATCAGCTCAAGACTGGACGAGAATGAGAGGGCCAATACAAACCGATTGCTGAAGGTCAAGGAGATTATTCAGGCACGTTGAGGACACATGCCAGCGTAGGGGAGGTCGTGCTCAAGCGCCAGCACGCCTATCGGGGGATATCCATCGAGGTGCTGAACAAGACCGTCAGGCTGCCGGACGACCGGGTTGCTCACCGCGACGTGGTAACCTATCCCGGCGGGGCCGTCTGTGTCGTGGCGGTGACCAACGATGAGCGTGTGGTACTCGTACGGCAATTCAGACCGGCCCCCGAAATGACTATGCTTGAGATCCCCGCGGGCCGGCGCAGCGTCCATGAGCACTTGCTCACCGCGGCCCGTCGCGAGCTGTCCGAAGAAACAGGATACGTGGCAGCCAGCTGGAAAAAGTGCGCCACATTCTGGCCAAGCCCGGGATTTGTGGATGAACGGCTTACCCTCTTTCTGGCGAAGGATCTTACGCTGGGACGCACGGACATGGACGCCGACGAGTTCATCACGACAAGGCTGGTTCCGGTTTCTCAGGCGCTGAGGCTGTGTCAGAACGGGCGAATCACCGACGCGAAGACGCTTGTCGGCTTGCTTTGGTACGCTCAGTTTGAACGGCAGAACGGTCAGTAGAGATGGCGTTCTGGTATGCGCTCGCGTTCCGCGCTGCTGCACTGCTTCCACCGTGGCTGCGCCGCTTTGTGGCGAGGATCATCGCATGGGGATACTTCGTCTTCAACCGATCACAACGGCGCGGCGTCTTTGCGAACCTTCGGGTCATGAAGCCTGACGCCACTGGGCGCGAGCGCTTGTTCCTTGCGATCCGCACATTTCAGCAGGCGGCATTGAACCTGGTGGACTTCTTCTCCCTGCCCACCACCGCAGACGAGGATATCAGGAACCTTGCGGTCAGTTTTGATGAGTTGCCTGGTCGATTGCATGACATCGCAGGAGGGCAGCCGTTCTGCATCGTGACCGGTCACTACGGGCACTGGGAGCTTGCCGGAGCACTGCTCGGCCTTGCGGGTTTCACGGTTCATGCAATAGCCCTTCCCCAGAGCAGCGGAGCTCTGCAGTCGCTGTACGAGACGCTTCGGACACGGTTCGGCGTGATTGCCCACGACATCGGGTCGGGGCTGCGCGATATCCTGCGCAACCTTCCGGACGGCGATGTGCCTGCGATTGTGTCGGATCGGGACTACACGGGCAGTGGTGAGCAGGTTGGTTTTTTCGGCAGGCAGGTTTTCTTTCCTCGCGGCGCGGCGATGATATGTTCTCGCAAGGGCCTGGTAGGCATTCCAGGGTTTCTGGTGCGTCAACAGGACGGGCGTTTCCGTTTTGAGCTGGGGAGTGCCATCAGACCTGAGACGGACGATGAACGCCTGTGGATTCGGGAGTTCGTCGCCGACTTTGCCAGGCAGTACGAACAGGTCGCTCGCCAGGATCCCACGCAGTTCCTCACGTTCTACGACTACTGGGAGGGCAAGCGCGAATGAAGATCGCCGCGCTGGTTCCTGCCTTCAATGAGGAGCGCAACATAGCTGCTGTCGTGCAGGGTGCACGGCCATTTGTGTCACTCGTCCTTGTGGTCGACGACGGGTCCGCTGATTGCACCGGCGCTGCTGCGCAGCGCGCGGGGGCGATGGTCATCAGACATCCCGCAAACGCAGGAAAGGGCGCCGCCCTGAAGACCGGATTCCAATATCTCCAGGAACAAGGGTTTGACGGTGCCGTGACCATTGACGCCGATGGCCAGCACGATCCTGCCGAGATCCCTTCCTTCATCAGGGCGGCGGAGCAGGGGTATGACATGGTCGTGGGCAATCGCATGTCCGATGTTTCCACCATGCCATTCATTCGCAGGTTTGCGAACCACATTTCATCCCTGCTCATCAGTCTGTTCCTGGGCCAGAACATCCGGGACAGCCAGAACGGTTTCCGCTACTACCGGCTGAAGTCAGTATTGAGCCTTCCGCTGAGGGCAAGCAAGTACGACATGGAAACGGAGGTGATTTTCAAGATGGGCCGCGCCGGATACCGTATTGGCTGGGTTCCTACCCGGACCATTTACAGGACTGACGCCAAGAGCAAGTTCAACTCTGTGACCGATACGCTTCGGTTTGTCGGGGCTCTTGTACGGTACGGCATTCTGCGCCGCTGAGCGGTGCCGGGAGGTATCGCTGATGCCCCGTGGATGGTGGGGCAATGTCTGGGGCATGTTGAGACCGCCGGGCAGTGCATGACAGTGGGAAGACACACTGACCAAGATAAATTGTGAAAGGGAGACGACGCTGATTGCGGCGACTGACCTGCACAGGCGATGAAGCATGGACACAACGCGATTGACTGCCTCACAAAAGAGAGTAGACTTTTGTTTTGACCGCTTTTTCCACACCGATATGAAAGGAGAGCCATGCGCGTGGCAGACGATATTATAGACTTTACCAAAATCAAATCAAGTTACGCGATGCCCGACCTCCTCCAGCTTCAGAAGACCTCGTACGACTGGCTTCTGGGACCAGGACTTGAACAGATTTTCACCCGCGTTTTTCCGATTGACACGGCCAAGCTGCGCATCGAATACGTGTCTCATGACATAGAGCAGCCGGCAAAGTCCATCGAGAGTTGCCGAAAGGCAGGACTGAGCTTCGAAGCCATGGTGCGTGCAAACTTCCGCCTCATCAACAAGGAGACGGGTGAAATACGCGAGCAGCCTCTCATTGTGACTCAGATTCCACTTATGACCCCGTATGGGACATTTCTCATCAACGGGGCGGAACGCGTCATTGTGTCCCAGCTGGTCCGTTCTCCCGGTGTCTACTTCGAGGGGGGCAAGGACAAGTTGTCCGGTGCCCAGATTTACATGGTGACCCTCATTCCCGACCGAGGGAACTGGATGGAGATCGAGGTAAGCAAGGACGACGTCATCTACACGCGCCTCCGCAAGAAAGCCCACAAGATACCAGTCACGCTGGTCCTGAAGGCACTCGGCATCACCTCCAATGAGGAGATCGAGCAGCTGTTCACCGTAGAGAAGACGGAGCGCATGCAGCTGGATCAGCTGCGATCCCTGTACGAACAGATCGAGTACACCGCGGCCGAGTCTTTCATCGACGGCAAGGGCAGAGAACTCGTCAAGGAGGGTTCTGTCGTCAACGCCAAAGCGATCGGGATCCTTGAGAATCATGGAGAGACGTCGCTTCTGGTGAGCAGCAGACAACCTGACCGGTGGATCGTAAAGACGCTGAAGGCGGACAAGAGCACGAGCCAGGAAGATGCCGTCAAACAAATCTTCAAGGAGATGCAGCCGAAGGAGAGACTTACCCTTGAGGCTGCCGAGAGTCTGCTGTCCACGCTGCTGACCGACGAGGCATACAACACCTTTGCTCCTATCGGACGGTACAAGATAAACAAGCGATTTGGTCTGAAAGAAGCATCGCCCGTCCTGACCTCGGGCGACTATGTGGCGATCATCCGTCGCCTCATCGACATTCGTGAGCGGCGTGCGTCCTTCGATGACATCGACAGTCTGGCCAACCGACGCATCCGGTGCGTCGGCGAGTTGCTTGCCGAGGAGATTCAGGACAGCATGCTGAAGGTCGCCAAGGCGACCCGCGACAAGGTAACCATCTACTCCTCGGAACAGATGATGAACCTCCAGAATGTGCTGAACACCAAGCCGGTGATTTCTTCGATCCGCAACTTCTTCGGTCAGAGCCAGCTGTCGCAATTCATGGAACAGATCAATCCTCTGGCCAGCCTCGCGCACAAGAGACGCTTGAGTTCCCTTGGGCCGGGCGGCCTGAATCGGAAACGGGCGGGCGTTGAGGTCCGGGACATCCATTCGTCGCACTATAGCCGCATTTGCCCGATCGAAACGCCGGAAGGCGGCAACATTGGACTGATTAACAGTCTGAGCTCATATGCGAAGCTTGATGAGTTTGGCTTCATTACAGCTCCCTACGCGAAAGTCGAACGCGGACGCAAGGACGAGAAGAATGTTGCATACATGGATGCAGAGGAGGAGGAGTCTCACTCCATAGCCCAGGCAAACACACCGGTCGATGAGAAGGGACATCTTGTCTCTGGGACTGTCATCGCGAGGCAGCGCAGCGAGGGAGGAGAGATCCTTCCGAAGGAGCTGCCCGCAGGCAGCGTGGACTACATTGACCTCGTGCCATCACAGGTCTTTGGTGTGTCTGCGTCGCTGATTCCGTTCCTGGAGCACGACGACGCCAACCGCGCGCTCATGGGATGCAACATGCAGCGGCAGGCCGTTCCCCTCGTTCAGCCCGACCGCGCGCGTGTGTCTACCGGAATGGAAGAACGGGTTGTGCGGGACAACGGGGACCTGGTGCTCAGTGATATCGACGGGACGGTGTCCTACGTCGACGCGGGGGAGGTTCGCGTTTCGCCCGTCGTCAACGTGGCTGACCTGCAGGCAGGCAAGGTGGCGGTCGACGTCGTGCCTGTCATGCTGGCATCCGATCATGTTGATGCCGGAGGCACTGCAGAGGTTCGCATGGTACCGATTTCCTTTGCGCCGACCGAGTTGCCGGCGGACATTCTTGACCTTGTCGGTTCCGAGCTCTCGCATGACCAGATCGCGACCCTGATTGACCAGGGCGTCGAGTCCTTCCAGTACGTTCCTGCGGGTTCGATCATCCAAAACTCGCTGTCTGACTTGTTTGACGTTCAGACGAACGAGTCGCTGGTTGGCAAGGTGCTGGCTGAGGACGTTCAGGAAGGCAAGAACAAGGTGCACAAGGCCGGAACGAAGATCACGGAAACCCTTCTTGGAAGGTTCATCAACAATGCCAGGATTCGTTCGGTTCCAGTTCTTGAGGACGGCGAATCTGTGCCTGTTGAGCTTCAGACGCTTACCATGACGCCCATCGGGTTGCAGGTTGTCGGGCACCGCATTCTACGCGTTTCTTCCTTGGTGGATCTTAGTTCCGCCGTTGGCCAGATCGTGAGCGAAGAGAGTCTGCACGCGCTGTTCCTCAAGGACAAGAACGCCAGCGTGCTGACCTATGACCCTGCCAAGGCGGCTTCCTATGAGCTGTTCCGCGTCAATGGATCGCTCGTGGGGCGGACGCTTGCAGAGGACGTACAGCTGCGCAAGCCAAAGACGAAGAAACTGGCGATCGGACGCAAGCTGACGCACGAGGACCTGATCCTGCTTGCAAAGAATGGCATCAGCCATGTATCAGTGCCTCAGGCCCGTGTGTACGAGCTTCAGAAGTTCAAGCGTACCAATCAGGATACCTGCATCAATCAACATCCAGCCGTATCCCTGGGCGACACCGTGCGCGCTGGGGATTTGCTGGCTGACGGCTACGCAAGCGCTGAGGGCGAGCTGGCCCTTGGCAAGAACTTGCTGGTGGCATATGTTCCCTGGCGCGGCTACAACTATCAGGATGGAGTCATCGTCAGCGAACGGCTTGTTCGTGACGACAGTCTGTCATCGATCCACATCAAGGAGCACAAGATTGAGGTGCGGTCGACGGAGTTTGGCAAGGAAGAGATTACACGCGACCCTCCGAATGTGTCGAAGGAATTGACGAGACATCTGGATGATCGCGGCGTTGTCAGGGTGGGCGCGCATGTCAAAGCGGAGGATGTTCTTGTGGGCAAGATCACGCCACGAGCAGAGCAGGAAGAATCCCCCGAGGTTCGCGTCTATTTTGCTCTCTTCCACGACAAGGCGCGCGACTACAAGAACACGTCCTACAAAGTGCCGCCGGGAGAGGACGGCGTGGTGATCGATGTACAGGAGATCACCAAGGACAGCACGAGCGATGCACTGCCTGTTGGCGTCGAACGCATCATCAAGGTCTATGTCGCAAAGAAGCGCAAGATCATCGTCGGCGACAAGGTCGCAGGAAGACACGGAAACAAGGGCGTGATCACGAGGATCCTGCCCGAAGAGGATATGCCGTTCCTTCAGGATGGAACGCCCGTTGATGTCATCCTGAGTCCTCTTGGTGTCCCATCGCGTATGAATATTGGTCAGCTGCTGGAAGCAAGCCTTGGAATCGCTGCACGCAAACTGAACGTCAGAACCGTCACGCCCGTGTTCAATGGTGCAACAGAGGACGAGATCAAGGATCTGCTTCGGAAGGCTGACCTGGATGACAGTGGCAAGGAAGCGGTACGGGACGGCGTGTTCGGCAACTACTTTGACAGTCCTGTTACTGTGGGTGAGGCGTACATCCTGAAACTCATCCACCTCGCAGAAGACAAGATGCACGCGCGGTCGACGGGGCGCTATACCCTCATCACCCAACAGCCTATCGGAGGCAAGGCACAGTTCGGAGGTCAGCGGTTCGGGGAGATGGAAGTGTGGGCTCTTGAAGCGTACGGTGCCTCGACTGTCCTGCAGGAGATGCTCACCATCAAGTCCGATGACCTGGAAGGCAGACGCGTCGCATACGAACGGCTTACGAAGGGGAACAACCTCTTTGAGACTGGTTCTCCTGAATCCTTCAATGTTCTCGTCAAGGAACTTCGCGGGCTTGCGCTGGATCTCGAATCTCTGCCCAAGCAGGGAGACAGCCGCGTGAGGAGTACCAAACTCGTGCTGGAAGACAACGAATAACATTTTCTAGGGAGGAAAAGGTGAGCAGATTTGGCCCGAGTGACATCAGGAACGTTGTGCTGGTAGGGCAAGGCGGTTCTGGAAAAACCATTATCACCGAACGTCTCGTGTTTCATGCGGGCGCGAGCCAGAGAGTGGGCCGCGTGGAAGATGGAACCACGGTATCCGACTTCCTTGACGAGGAAATCAAGAGACACATCAGCACAAGCATTGGACTCTGTGAGTTCGACTATAAGGGTACTCGCTTCAATCTGCTTGACACGCCAGGCTATGCCGACTTCATGACCGAGGCACAGGAGGCGGTACGGGTTGCCGACACCGCCTTGCTAACCATCAATGCCGGCGCGGGCATTGAAGTCCAGACTCCCCGCTTCTGGTCGCTGTGTGAAAGCCAGCACGTCCCGGTGGCCTTTGTCATCAACAAGCTCGATTTGGACAACGTGGATGTTGATGGACTCGTCTCCAGTCTTCAGTCTGCGTTCGGAAACAAGGTCGTTCCTCTCGTCATTCCGACGTCTGCGGGCGCCTCGTTCGCCGGGTTTGTCAATGTTCTGACGGGCAAGGTGCACACCTACACTGCAGGCAACGAGGATGCAGTCGTGACCGACGCCATTCCCGATGCCGTGCGGTCAGCGTACGAGGCAGCGCGCCTCGCGCTCACCGAGGCAGTTGCCGAGTCGGATGACGGCGTGATGGAAAAGTACCTTGGCGGTGAGACGCTCACCCAGGAAGAACTGGTGATGGTCTTTACCAAGGCGTTCCGCACCCGTCAGGTGTTTCCGGTGTTCGTAGCTTCTGCCCTCAAGGGAACGGGCTGTGACTATATCATGGACTTTCTTTCGAGCTATGCGCCTTCGCCCGTGGACCTCCCTGTCCAGGCGAAGCGCAAGGGGACCGACGAAACCGTTGAACTGCACGCAGACCCGGCAGGGCCGGTCGCGGCGTTTGTGTTCAAGACAACCTCTGACCCGTTTGTTGGAAAGCTCTCGTTCGTGCGCGTTTACAGCGGGAAGGTTGGGCATGACATCTATAACTCGACCAAAGACGTAACGGAGAAGGTCGGCGGCCTGTTCCATACGCTGGGAAAGAAGCAGGAGCCCATCGAGGAGGCCGTTCCTGGCGACATCGTCGTGATCTCGAAACTCGTGCAGACGGCGACCAATGATACGATTTCATCGAAGGACATGCCGCTGGAACTTGCGCCCATTGTGTTCTCGCCGCCTCTCCTGATGCGCTCGTTGAAGCCAAAGACAAGGGCAGACGACGACAAGCTGAGTTCCACGCTGAGCCGCCTCAAGGAAGAGGAACCGGCGGTGGTCATCGACAAGAACAGCGAAACGCACGAGACAATACTGAGCGGTCTTGGAGAAGCTCATCTCCAGGTTATTGTCGAGCGCCTTCAGAAGAAGTTCGGCGTCAACATCGACCTCGAAGTTCCCAAGGTTCCCTACCGTGAGACCATCAAGGGCAAGGCTCATGTCGAGGGGAAGCACAAGAAGCAGACCGGCGGTCACGGCCAATACGGAGACTGCTGGATCGATATGGAACCCAACGAGCGAGGGGGCGGCTGGGTCTTTGAAAACAAGGTGTTTGGGGGCGCCATCCCCAAGCAGTACATTCCGGCCATTGAGAAAGGCATGCTCGAGACCATGAGCAAGGGACAACTGGCCGGCTATCCAGTCGTGGACGTCAAGGTCGCGGTAATCGACGGCTCCTATCACCCGGTCGACTCGTCCGAAATGGCGTTCAAGACGGCGGGCTCGCTTGCATTCAAGAAGGGATTCGAGCAGGCCAGCCCGATTCTGCTGGAACCGATCGTGTCGCTTGAAACGATCGTGGATGAGAAGTACATGGGCGACGTCATGGGAGACCTGACCAGCAAGCGCGGCAAGATTGCCGGCATGGAGAATGTTGGTGGCAAGCAGATCATTAAGGCATTCGTGCCTTTCGCAGAGATGTTGAATTATGGTATCGACCTTGGGTCTATCACTCAGGGAACAGGGACGTATTCAATGAAGATCGATCACTATGAGGAAGTGCCCGAGCGCATCGCGGAGAAGATTGTCGCTGACGCGAAGGCCACAATGGTCGCCGAGGAAGAAGAGTAACTCAAGGGAGGAAGATTGAGAAACAACAAGATAGAAGCTCTGTCCCTCCATCTGGCTTCGCCAGAGGAAATACGCAGCTGGTCGCACGGTGAGGTTACCGAGGCTGAGACGCTCGACTACAGGAGCGGCAAGCCGAAGCCCCACGGACTCTTCTGCGAGATCATCTTTGGACCGACCAAGAGTTACCAGTGCAGGTGCGGCAAGCTCAAGGGAAAAAGCTTCGAGGGCCAGGTCTGCGACAAGTGTCACGTCGAGGTTGCCGATTCCAGTGTCCGCCGCGAGCGCATGGGGCATATTGAGCTTCACGCACCCGTCGCGCACATCTGGTACTTCCGCAACGCCGTCAACTATATCGCGCTCCTTCTGGAAATGCCCAGCAAGGCCGTCGAGAAGGTCATCTACTTCGGAAGCTGGCTGGTGCTGGACCCGGGGGATGTGGAAGGGCTTGCCGTCAAGCAGCTCCTGACGGACGAAGAGTACCGCGAACGGAAGATCAACGGACAGAAGTTCGTGGCCAAGAAAGGCGCGGACGCATTCCTGGACCTGCTGAAGGACCTCGACCTGTACAAGATGAGAGACGCACTGCTTGCCCGTATCAAGGGCAAGTCTCGTCAGGACCGCGCAAAGGCGGTCAAGCAGCTTGACGTCGTGACAGCCCTCATCAACAACGGCAGAAAGCCGACAGACATGATTCTGACCCGTATTCCGGTCATTCCTCCCGACCTGCGCCCGCTGGTGCAACTCGAGGGAGGACGTTTTGCTTCGGATGACCTCAACGAGTTGTACCGTCGCGTCATCAACCGCAACAACCGCCTGGGCAAGATGATCGACGAGAATGCTCCCGAGATTCTCCTTCAGAACGAGAAGCGGATGCTCCAGGATGCCGTCGACGCCTTGCTGGACAACAGCAAGCGGCAGTATCCCGTCGTGAACGCGAACGGGCGTCCGCTGCGCTCCCTGAGCGACAAGCTGAAAGGAAAGGAAGGGCGGTTCCGGCAGAACCTGCTGGGCAAGCGCGTCGACTACTCGGGACGTGCTGTCATTGTGTCCGGTCCGCAACTCAAGATCAGCCAGTGCGGCGTTCCCAAGGAGATGGCGCTCGAGCTCTTCAAGCCCCATGTGATCTATCGGCTCATGCGCGAAGGCGTCGTTGGCAGCATGAAAGTTGCCAAGGACCTCGTGGAGAAGCCAACCCCCGAAGTGTGGAACACGCTGGAACGGGTCGTCAAGGGGAACGTCGTTCTGCTCAACCGTGCGCCAACGCTCCACCGTCTGTCCATTCAGGCCTTCGAGCCGGTGCTCATTGACGATAAGGCCATCCAGATTTCCCCGCTTGTGTGCACACCGTTCAACGCGGACTTCGATGGCGACCAGATGGCGATCCACCTTCCCCTGAGCCTGGCGGCTCAGACAGAAGCGCGACTGCTCATGCTCTCATCGTACAACATCTTCTCGCCTGCAAGCGGAAACCCCATGGCGGGTCCCGTGCAGGACATGGTCCTGGGCGCCTACTATCTCACCTACGAAGTCAAGGAGAAGATGAAGGCGATGAAGTGGAACGCTGCTCCTGTCTACGGTGAGGAGGACGTCCTGTACCTGTTCGAATCCGGAAAACTTGCGGTCCACGACCCGGTGCTTGTCCGGATCGGAGGAGCCAAGGTCCGGACGACCGTGGGGCGCGTCGTTTTCAACGATGAGCTGCGGAAGGGTATCTTCGAGGGGGAGGACAGGTACCGGGACTTCCCGTTCCAGAACCGGACCATGCCCAAGAAGGAGATCGAGTCTCTCATCACAGAGTTCTCACGGCGGTTTGGCGTTTCCAGGACCAACGTCCTGCTGGACAACATCAAGGCCCTGGGGTTCAAATACGCGACGGAGTCCGGCATGTCCATCGGTCTGTCCGACATGGAGGTACCGCCCGAGCGGCAGCGCATCCTCGATGAGGCGGACAAGGCAGTCCGCGAGATCAATGCCTTCTACGACGAGGGTCTTCTGTCGTACAATGACCGCTACCTCAAGGTGGTGCAGGTCTGGCAGGACAAAAACGCCGAGATTGAGAAGGCCGTCTTCCGCAACCTTACGGAGGAGAACTCCGTGCGCATCATGGCCGACTCCGGCGCCCGGGGAAGCAAGAAGCAGATTGTCCAGATGACCGGCATCCGCGGCCTGATGTCGGACCCGTCGGGCAAGATCATCGAGTTCCCCATCAAGTCGAACCTCCGCGAGGGCCTGTCCGTCCTGGAGTACTTCCTGTCGACCCATGGAACGCGCAAGGGACAGGCAGATACAGCTCTCAAGACCTCCGATTCCGGCTATCTGACGCGACGGCTCGTCGATGTGGCCCACGAGCTGGTCGTCCGGGAAGTGGACTGCACCCATTCCGAGGCCCGGGAGATCAAGATCGGCAACCTCGTCGTTTCTTCGTTGCCGGAGGAGCTGGCCGGGAAGATAGCCGACGAGCAGGTCCTGAACCCTCTGACGGGCGAGGTCGTCATTCGTCCCGGGGAGGAGATCTCGTGGGATCAAGCCAAGCGTCTCGAGGCTCTGGGGCAGAAATCGCTCAAGATTCAGCGGTACGTCGGCGGACTCACTGTGCAGCCAGTTGTGGATGGTGGCGCCGTCATAGTTGGACTCAAGGAACAGATTGCAGGAAGATACGCCGCTGATGACATTGTGCTGCGGGCATCGACCATTGCCGTCAACCCCTCGTGGTCGCCTGCTACGCTGCGCAGAATCATGGAGCGTCCACTTGCCGAAGACGTCCTTTCCCTGGATGGGGAACGGGTCGTCGTCCACAGGGGAGACGTCCTGAGCGAGAAGGTTCTCACGGCGGTTCGGCGTGCCGGCGTTGCTTCGGTGAGAGTGGCTGTAGAGGAGGACATCGTCCTGGTTCCGAAGGACGGCGTGATTTCTGATGAGACTGCCACAGCCATCGAGCAGTTTGGCATCACGAGCGTCCGGCTTCGTTCTCCCATTACCTGTCAGAGCGAGAACGGTGTCTGCGCCAAGTGCTACGGCCGTGACTTGTCCACTGGTGGAGATGTGCAGGTGGGCGAGGCTGTCGGTGTGATTGCCGCGCAGTCCATTGGAGAGCCTGGCACGCAGCTGACTCTGCGAACATTCCATACGGGAGGTATCGCCGTGGCAGACATTACCACTGGTCTGCCTCGTGTCGAGGAGATCTTCGAGGGCCGCACCCCCAAGGGACAGGCAATCGTCTCCCCCATCGATGGCGTGTTCCACGTGGTCAATGTGAAGGAGAAGGGCATCGAGGAACGCAAGCAGATCGTCATCAGTGGGCACGGTGGCGCAGAGGCCAAGTTCAAGGTGTCGCCGATGGCGAGGTTTCGCTTCAAGGATGATGAGCATGTCCGCGTCGGGGACCAGCTGACCGAGGGCTCGATCGATCCCAAGGAACTTCTGGAGCTCGTCGGTGTGGAAGAAACCGCCCGGTATCTGGTGCAGGAAGTGCAGAAGGTTTATCGGTCACAGGGTGTCGACATCAACGTGAAGCATGTCGAGATGATCATTCGACAGATGCTCAAGAAGGTGAAGGTCGTCGACCCGGGCGACACGACGTTCTTCACCGACCAGATCGTCAGCAAGCACGAGCTTCTGCTGCAGAACCGCAAGGTCCGCGCACAGGGAGGCAAGCCGGCGTCATTCGACCTTGTGCTCCAGGGCATCACGAAGTCCTCGCTGGAGACGGACAGCTTCCTGTCTGCAGCCTCGTTCCAGGAAACGCCGCGCGTCTTGGCGGATGCTGCCATCAAGGGGAGGATCGACCGCCTGACCG
>DAOOUZ010000031.1:0-12684 GCA_035369785.1 Candidatus Cryosericum sp.
CGTGCAGGGACATCAGGTTCTGGGTGTCGACCGCACCCTGCTCGAGCGCGAGTCTCGGAAGGTGGCAACGTCAGTCTGGGACACATTCGCACGGTTGTCCTAGGGAAAACTGCCGTATGGCCGATATGTACTTGACACAGGGGCGATCGAAAAATGCCTGAAGCATAGTCCTCATATTGCATTTCCTCTATTTGATGGTAGTATGTCTTTGTCAGAAAAATGGAGGATTGCACATGCAGGATTCCCAGTACACCGCAAAGGATATCAAAGTGCTTGAAGGTCTGGAACATGTACGTACCAGACCTTCAATGTATATAGGGTCTACCGATTCGCGGGGGCTGCACCATCTGGTGCAGGAGGTCGTGGACAATGCCATCGATGAAGCGATGGCGGGTTTCTGCACACGCATCGAAGTCGGGCTCAGCGCAGACCACAAGACAGTCGATGTCCACGACAATGGCCGCGGGATACCGACTGACATCCACCCTGTGCTCGGCATCTCGGGCGTGGAAGTGGCGCTGACCAGGTTGAATGCGGGCGGCAAGTTCGACAAGAAAAGCTATCACGTCTCTGGTGGTCTGCACGGGGTTGGGGTTTCAGTAGTGAACGCCCTGTCGACCCGTCTGTATGTCGAAGTTACCCAGTGGGGAAAGGTATACCAGCAGGAGTTCAGCAGGGGAAAGCCACTGTATCATCTCCGCCTGAAAGAGGAGGGCGTGCCTGCCGATGTCTCAGGTACCTTCGTGAGTTTCACCCCTGATGAGGAGATCTTCGGCGAATACCTCTTTGAACCCGAGCGCATCGCCAAGCGTCTGCGTGAACTGGCGTTTCTCAACTCTGGTCTGCAGATCGAGTTTGTGGATCATGCAACCGAGGAACGGCAGGTGTTCCACTACGACAAGGGGCTGGTCGAGTTCGTCCGGTACATGAACGAGGGCAGTGAAGTCATTCCGCCTGACCCCGTGCACTTCGTGCGCGACTCCGAGCAGTTCTTTCTCGAGGTGGCCTTCCAGTACAATACCGGCTACAATGATCAGACGATTTCGTATGTCAACAACATCAACACAGTCGACGGCGGCATCCATGAGGTCGCGTTCAAGAACGCATTTACGCGGCTCTTCAATGCGAAGGCACGACAAGTCAAGCTGATCAAACCGGAAGATACGCTGGGCGGCGAGGACATTCGGGAAGGCCTTGTCGTCATTATCAATCTGCGCATTGCCGACCCTCAGTTCGAGGGGCAGACAAAGACTCGCCTCGGAAACGCCGACCTCAAGGCCCCCATCGAGGCAGCGGTCGAAGAGGAAGTCGAGCTGTACCTTGACAAGCACATCGACGAGTTCAGGCAGATGGCTGGAAAGGCTGTCACGGCCAAGCAGGCGCGGGAAGCGGCAAGAAAAGCACGTGACCTCGTGCGCCGCAAGACGGAACTCGATGGAGGACGTCTGCCCGGCAAACTGGCGGACTGCTCGTCGCAGGACCCCGCTGAGTCCGAGCTCTACATTGTTGAGGGCGACTCGGCCGGAGGCAGCGCGAAGCAGGGCCGCAACCGCCGCACGCAGGCCATTCTGCCCTTGCGGGGCAAGATTCTCAACGTGGAGAAGGTAGGGATTCACCGCGCGCTCGAGAACGAGGAAATCAAGGCTCTTATCACCTCGATCGGCACGGGCGTGATGGACGACCTCCGCATCGAGAAACTGCGCTACCACAAGATTGTCATCATGACGGATGCGGACGTCGACGGGGCGCACATCAGAACGCTGCTCCTGACATTCTTCTATCGCTATATGCGGCCGCTCGTTGTCAATCGGAACATCTACTTTGCACAACCCCCGCTGTACGCCGTTCTCGACGGAAAGACGACACACTATGCCTTTTCGGACGACCAGCTGCGCACGGTTCTGGCAGGCATGAAGGGCAAGCCCGAGGTCCAGCGCTACAAGGGACTTGGCGAGATGAATCCAGAACAGCTGTGGTCTACCACGATGGACCCTGAAACGCGGATGATGGGGCGCGTGACCCTGGAGGAGGCGGAGGAGGCGGAACGCACGTTCGCTCTGCTGATGGGAGAAAAAGTGGAACCGCGCCGCAGGTACATTGTTGAGCACGCACGCGAAGTCTACAATCTTGATATCTAAGGGAAGCGAGGACAGCAATGCCGGATAACGAGCGAGTGTTCAACGTGTACGTCGAGGAGGAGATGAAGAAATCCTACCTCGAGTACTCCATGAGCGTCATCATCGGAAGGGCACTTCCCGACTTTCGCGACGGTCTGAAACCGGTACACCGCCGCATCCTGTATGCGATGTACGAGCTTGGCTGCTTCTGGAACAAGTCATACAAGAAGAGCGCGCGTATCGTGGGAGACGTGTTGGGCAAGTATCACCCCCACGGAGAGGCGGCCATTTACGATTCGCTGGTGCGCATGGCCCAGGATTTTTCCCTGCGCTATCCCCTCGTCGACGGGCATGGAAACTTCGGGTCGATTGACGGCGACTCTGCCGCAGCGATGCGTTATACGGAGGTTCGACTGGCCCAGGTGTCCGAGCTTATGCTCGAGGATCTCGACAAGGACATCGTCGAGTTCATGCCGAACTTCGACAACAGTCTCGAAGAACCAACCATTCTGCCAGCGAAGATACCCCAGGTGCTTCTCAACGGGTCGAGCGGCATTGCGGTAGGAATGGCAACCAACATTCCACCGCACAATCTCGGCGAGTTGACGGAAGCGTTGATGTACCTTCTGGAGCAGCGCGTTGCGGACGCTGTTCCAGACCCTGCCAAGGTGCGGTCTGTGGTCAAGGGGCCCGATTTCCCCGGGGGCGGGCTGGTCGTCGGAACCAGTGGCATCGACGAGTATATCAGCACCGGCCGGGGCACGCTCTGCATGAGAGGCAAGTATACGGTGGAGCGGGACGGCAGCAGGACCCGGTTCGTCATCACGGAGTTGCCATTCGAGGTCAACAAGGCCGAATTCGTGCAGAAAGTCGCCGACCTGATGAAGGACAAGCGGCTGAGTCAGGTGTCGGACCTCCGCGATGAATCAAGCCGCGAGGGAATCCGTGTTGTGCTGGACCTCAAGAAGGACGCGACCGTCGAGAGGGTGGAACTGCTGCTGCGCAAGCATACCCAGTTCCAGCAGTACTTCCGGGTCAGCATGCTCGGCATCCTGAACGGCGTTCCGCGGACGCTCTCTCTTGTCGACGTGCTGGGAACGTTCCTGGACTTCCGGGAAGAAACGCTGCGCAAGAAGTTCGCGCTTGAACTGCGCAAGCGCGAGGAGCGTCTCAACGTCCTCAACGGACTTGTCATAGCGATTCGCAACATCAAGGCGGTCACGGACATCCTGGCGGATTCCTCCTCGATGGAGGAAGCATCCAGCAGGCTCATCCAGGAGTACGGCCTCAACGACCGCCAGGTGGAAGCGATTCTTGAGATGCGCATGCGGTCACTGGTCTCCCTCGAGGTTGAAAAGCTGGGCAAGGAAGTAGAGGAGAACAAAGCCGAGGTGGAACGGCTGACAGCTCTGCTCGCCGACCAGAACAAGATTCGCGGTTATATCCGGGGCGAGCTCGCCGAGGTGTCGCGCAAGTATGCGGACGCACGTCGCACGCAGATCGTCAAGGAGGATGGCAGCAACGAGGAAGACGACGACCAGCTCATCGAAGACAAGGAGGTCATGGTCGTCATTTCCAGAAACGGGTATGCGAAAACGGTTCCCAGCTCTGCGTTCAAGGTGCAGGGACGTGGCGGCCTTGGGGTTGCAAGCATGAACCTCAAGCGCGATGACTACATCAGCAAGTACTTCACAGTGCGGACGCGCCAGCGTATCCTGCTGTTCACCAACAAGGGCCGCGTGTACTCCATACCTGCGTACCGTCTCCCCGAAGAGAGGCGGCAGGGCGGTGGGGAGAACCTTTCTCTCCTCGTCGGGATGAGCGCAGACGAACTGGTGACGGAAGCGACTGCGCTTCCTCCGGTGCAGGATGGGGCAGCTTTCATGATCGTGACTCGCCACGGACGCATCAAGAAGATGGATGCCTCTCAGTTTGTGACCATCCGGAGCACGGGGAAAACATTCATCAAACTCGCGGAGGGTGACTCTGTCGTGTCCGTGCGGCCGGTGAAGGAGGGCGACGAAGTCCTGATTGCGTCGGACGCCGGACGGGCAGTACGCATCCGGGCGAGCTCGGTGCGATCGATGGGAGCATCGGCAGGCGGCGTGCGAGGCATGCGCTTGTCACGAGGGGCGAGGTTTGTTGTTGGCATGGAAGTCCTCGAGCAGGGTGTGCCTTTTACCCTCATCACCGAACATGGCCATGGCAAGCGGCTCAACCCGGATGAGGTTCGCCTGGTGGGCAGGGGTTCCGGCGGCGTCATTTGCTACCGTGTGACTGACAAGACAGGGCCGCTGGCCGCGTTTACCACTGGCAATGCTGACCAGGATGTTGTCGTGTCGACGAGCACTGGGCAGACAATACGCACCGCTGCGGAGTCGCTGCCTCTCCTTGGTCGGATTTCTTCGGGAGTGAAGGTTATCCGGCTGAAGTCCAAGGAGAGTGGGGTCATAGCCGCAGAGGCGATTTCAAAGGAAACACCCTCGCTGGAGGCAGGCGATGAGACTGAGCGCCAAGGAAGCTAGCGCACTGAAGGTTATCCTGCTTGCCGTGTTGAGCATCACGGCGCTCGGTGTCGCCGGATGGCTGATGTGGGCGTTGCGCAGTGTGCTGGGATTGGCTCTCGCCGCTGCATTCGCTGCGTTCTTGTTTCTTCCCGTGGCATACTGGTTGAACCGGAGAGCACACCTGCCGATGGGAATTGCCTGCGCACTTGTCGTGCTGGCAATCGTTGCGCTCCTGGCTGGTCTCGTGGCCATCACTATCCCCGCGCTCGTACGGGAAACACGGTCCCTCGTGAGCTCTCTTCCTGACTATCTGAAGACGGTGCAGGGGTACTTCTCGAACGTGACGGAGTGGCTGGACCACTATCAGCTCGGTGCGCTCAAGGACGCGATAACCGCTGTGCTGGACTCGATACAGCAGTCTGTCATCTCCTTCGGACAGAATCTGCTTACGGCATCCTCCAAGAGGCTCCTCGGCCTCAGCGCTCTTGTCCCCTTCTTTGTGCTCATGTACTTTTTCATGCGGGGTTCTCACCAGTACTACGGTTGGTTCCTTTCGCTGCCCTTTGTCCGGCAGCAACGCGAGGGAGCTGAGCAGGCCCTTGCGCAGGTTGCCACTGGAACTCGCAGGTACATCGAGGCGCTTGCGCTTGTTGCATCGATAACATCGTTGCTGCTTGGCGGCCTCAGCGGGGTGTTCCGCATCAACTACGCTCTGACGATCGGAGTTGTCGACTTCTTCGGCGAGTTCATTCCGTATGTCGGGCCTCTGGTTGTAGCACTGCTGGGCGCCTTCTTTGCTGCGGTTGCAGGACCAGGAAAGCTGGTGGCCTGGGTCGTCATCTTCGCGGCTGTCGAGTTTGTGACGAGCCAGATTCTGTCACCCAGACTCATTTCGGAGAAGACTGGCCTGAATCCCGGGTTCGTGATCCTTCTCCTTCTGGCTGGTGGCGCTTTGGCAGGCTTCTTCGGAGTCCTCCTTGCAGTGCCGATTGCTGTCTTCGTGCGGGAAGTCATCAAGAGCGTCGACACGCTTCGCTCCAGTGCCCCCAGTATCACAGAAACGCCGGTTGACTGAGGCGCCGATTCCTGTATAGTTGAACGGTTGGTTATCGACCCCCTTTAGCATCGGTTTGACGAAAGGAGGGGTGAGTGATGGGAAACTATCGTGATCGGAACAGAGACAGGACTGAGCCGCAGGGCGAGGACGCTCAGCTTGAGAACATGCTGAGACGTTACAAGCAGGATTGCATCCGTGATGGCCTCTTCGGGGAGTTGAAGAAGCGGCGGTACTTCATGGCGCCAAGCGAGAAGCGCAAGCAGAAGTCTATTGCAGCGCGTCGGCGCAAGTAGACGTTTTCGGCAGGAAGTTCCGGGGCGCCCCAGGCGCCCCTTTTTGTTTCTCCTACATGCCCTGGCAGAGAAAACCTCCGTCGACCGGCACAGTGGCGCCAGTGATGTAGCTGGAGCGTGGAGACAGCAGAAACGCGATGAGGGCGGCTACCTCGTCGGGCAAGCCTGCGCGTGCGAGCGGCACAGCCCGAAGGAATCGGGCCCGGTCCTCGTCGAACTCGGGCCCGAAGAAGTCTTCTGTCATCGGCGTGCGTATGAGCCCGGGGACAATGCAGTTCGAGCGGATTCCATGCGAGCCACCTTCGACCGCCAACGATTCGGAGAGGCTTTCAAGGGCGCGTTTGGCGGCGTCATAGCTGGCGGATGCCGGGTGCAGAGGATGCCTGTGCGCATCGATGGAAGACACGAACACGAGACTCGAACCCACAGGAGCCCGCCTGAAAATGACCTGAGAAAGCTCAAAGGCCGCAATGGTCGTGACGGCAAGGGTCTCTCGGAGTTCGGCCGCACGGGCGTCCGGGAACGCATCGGAGCGCAGTTCTCCTGCAAGATGGACGAACCCGGCGACCGGTGGCTGTTCGTCCAGGCGTGCACAACAAGCGTGCAGGCCGCTGTCCGTCCTCAGGTCGGCGGGAATGGTGGCAGCGACGGTTCCCACCGGCAAGGAACGGGAGACGTCCTCGAGCCTCTCAGCGGTGCCGCCGACGAGCAGGAGCTGCGCACCTTCCTCGGCGAGCAGCCTGGCCAGCGCCCGTCCTATGCCGCCGGTGCTTCCGGTGACCGCCACAAGGACGCTGCCGAGATGCAGGTCCATCACTGCTGAAGAGGAATCATGCAGAGGAAGATAAGGTCCTCGGTTCCGTCGTTGCTGAAACTGTGAATGGCGCCAGGTTCGATATAGATCGCGTGGTTGCTGCCGACGGTCCGGGTTTCCCCTTCGCAGAACGCCGTGCACTGTCCCTGCAGCACGAAGACTTCGTGTTCCCACGGATGGGCGTGCCGCGGCGTAGAGCCCCCGGGGCTTACGACGAAGTACCGCATCGCAAAGGTGGGCACGCCGTCGGGACTGTTGAAGAGCCACCGAATGGTTGCGCCCCGCGCTCCCGCCTCGGTCACCGGTGCTGCGGGTACATCCTGGACTGCCTTGACAATCATGGTCACCTCCCACGTGGTGTGTACCGTGCATTATACTATGATTGTCTGAGGAGGCGCAGTGGCCTGGCGGTGCTTGCATTTTGCGGACGGTCAGGTATTATTTGAATGAACCATTCGGCACATTCCAATTGTCAACGTTGAGGTCGACATGTTTAGAGATCAATCACTGGACCAGTTTTTGGCCGAATTGTCCTCGCGTGCTCCAACGCCTGGAGGAGGCAGTGCAGCCGGATTGGCCGCAGCCATGGGCGTCGCGCTGGTCGAAATGGTTGCACGTGTAGTGGGTGCTCGCGACGAGTCGGAGAAGGCTCGCCTCGACGGATTCGTTGCAGTGTGTGAAACCACGCGCGGCACGTTCCTTGAGCTGATGGAACGGGATAGCAGTGCCTTCCAGCAGTACATGGCTGCCATGAGGCTTCCAAAGGAAACCGATGAGGAGAAGGCGCTGAGGCGGTCTGCGATGCAGACGGCGCTCAAGGGTTCAGCCGTTGTCCCCATGGACCTTGCGGAGAAGGTGTGTGAGTTCGCTGAGTTGTCGAATGCCACCTTTTGTTCAGCTCCCAAGGATATCGCGTCCGATCTGTACGTTGGTTCGGCGATGCTCGAGGCCGCCTATCAGGGCGCCATCGCGAACGTGCACGTGAATCTGGCGTACATCAAGGATCCAACGTTTGTGGAGGACGTACGTGCGCGTCTGGATGTGCTGATGCATCGCATCGCAGTCCTCGCCTCATTCAAGGAAACCATCGGTCGTCTCCTGGAAATCCCGTAGCCGTGTGCTGGCGAAAGAAGGCAGAGAGTCATGAACTTCACAGAACAGGAGTTGCTCGAAAAAACATCGCGGGAGCTCTATGAGATTGCTAAAGTCCTGCACGTACGCAACTATACCCGGCTCAAGAAGCCGGAACTGATCGAGGAACTTGTCAAACTTGGGAGCAAGGATGTTGCCACTATCGAAGATTCTGTTGCGGTTACCCCTAGTGCGGTTGAAGACCATGGGAAGCCAGAAGTGATTATCGAGCATCGTGACGTTCAGCAGGAGCGGGCTCCTGCACATGCGGTGTCGGGGGCCGTCATTAGCGGTTCCCCCGAGCGCCGGGGAGGCGAGGCGCCGCGGATGGGTGGTGGCGACGAATTTGTAGCGTCAGGCCTGTGCGAGATCCTCGCAGAAGGCTACGGGTTCATGCGCGCCAATTATTTCCCCTCCTCGAGCGACGTCTATATCTCTCCTCCCATGATTCGGCGGTTTGGACTCAGGACAGGCGACTGGCTGGAGGGGACGGTGCGTCCTCCACGTGGGGACAAAGAGAAGTACGCTTCCCTGATGCGCATCCGGAGCATCAACGGCATCGGCATCGAGGGGCATCAGTTTTCACGCCCGCAGTTCGAGTCGCTGACGCCGATATTCCCGAACAAGCACCTCAAGCTGGAAACGCCGAACTGCAGCATGGCACTGCGGCTCATCGAGCTGGTCGCGCCCATCGGCAAGGGCCAGCGCGGACTGATCGTATCCCCCCCGAAGGCTGGAAAGACAACGATTCTCAAGAACATTGCCCAGAGCATTGAGTACAATCACCCCGAGGTGACGCTCATGGTATTGCTCATCGATGAGCGCCCTGAGGAAGTCACCGACATGAAGCAGTCCATTCACAGCGAGGTCATCAGCTCAACATTCGACCAGCCTCCGGAGAACCATATACGTGTCGTTGAGCTGGCGCTCGAACGGGCGAAGAGGCTTGTCGAGGTCAAGAAGGACGTCGTCATCCTTATGGACGGCATCACTCGCCTGACACGCGCGTACAACCTCATCTCTTCTTCCTCTGGCAAGACGTTGTCAGGCGGACTCGATCCCACTGCCATCCGCGGTCCCAAGAAGGTCATCGGGGCTGCCCGCAATATCGCAGAGGGCGGCAGCCTCACGATCATCGCCACGGCCCTGATCGAGACGGGGAGCAGGCTCGACCAGGTCATCTACGAAGAGTTCAAGGGCACGGGCAATATGGAGCTGGTACTGGACCGCGAGCTTGCGGAACGCAGGATCTTCCCCGCAATCGATGTGCGGAAGTCGGGGACACGACGTGAAGAACTGCTGTATACTCCAGAGGAGTACCGCAAGATCTGGGCGCTCCGGCAGTTCATCGGCAATGAAGATCCCACGGAGAGCCTCGAGAAACTGATTGGCATGCTCCAGAGGACGGCAAACAACCGGGAGTTCCTGGCGAACATCGTGGCGCAGGACGGCGCTGGGCGGTAGGCTCGTTCATGGACGGCCTCTCCGGCAGGATTGAGGTGATTGCCGGGTGCATGTTCTCTGGCAAGTCGGAGGAACTGATCCGTCGCCTCAAGAGGGCACAGATTGCCAGGCAGCGGGTCATTGCCCTCAAGTCATCACTGGACAACCGGTACGGTCTTGAGGCGATTACGTCGCATGGCGGCAGTCGCCTCGAATCGGCGCTCGTGTCCACCTCGACCGACATCCTCACTGTCGTGGAAGAGCGGCAGGTCGAGGTGGTCGGCGTTGATGAGGTTCAGTTCTTCGACCCCGCCATCATCGACGTTTCCGAGTATCTTGCGGGAAAAGGGGTTCGCGTCATTCTGGCAGGCCTTGACCAGGACTTCCGTGGCGAGCCCTTTGGGCCAATGGCCGACCTGCTGTCCCTTGCCGAGGAGGTCACCAAGCTCACCGCCATCTGCATGGTGTGCGGACGGCCGGCGACAAGGACCCAGCGTATTGTAAACGGTCGCCCGGCCAGGTACGACGACCCCATCGTCATGGTCGGCGCCGCCGAAAGCTATGAGGCACGCTGCCGTGAGCACCATGTGGTGCCCGGGAGGCCCGAACGGGTTCCGGAACGGGGCGCCCTGTTTGACAGGCCTGGAGACGAGCAATGAGTCGAGAAACGGAGCAACTGGCAAGAAGACTGCGTGAAATCGACGAGCGGGTTGCTGGACTTCGCTTTGATGTCGACCGGAAGGAGATTCAGAAGCTGGCCCTGGAAAGGCGGACTCTGGACTCGCTGCTTGGGTTGCTGACCCGTGAAGAGCAGCTAACGAAGCAGATTGCCGACAACGAGGCTCTGCGGAGCGAGGAAGGAGCGGATCCCGAGCTTGTGGCCATCGCAGAGGACGACAACACGAAGCTGCAACGCGAGCTGGAAGAAGTCCGGGCCCGGATCGAGGAAGAGCGTATCCCCAGGGACCCGGATGACGACAAGAACATCATCGTCGAAATCCGGGCAGGCGTGGGCGGCGATGAGGCGGCCCTGTTCGCTGCAGACCTGTTCCGCATGTACTCGTATTTTGCCGCCCGGCACAACCTGAAGGTCGAGATTATCTCAAGCCATCCCACCGAGATTGGAGGGTTCAAGGAGATTGTGTTCTCAGTGCTGGGGGTTGGCAGCTATCATCTGTTCAAGTTCGAGAGCGGCGTGCATCGGGTCCAGAGAGTCCCGGAGACGGAGGCATCCGGACGCATCCACACGTCGACGGCAACGGTAGCGGTGCTTCCTGAGGCGGAGGACGTGGATATGCACATCGACGATTCTGACATCAAGGTGGAGCTGTTTCATGCGTCTGGCCACGGAGGGCAGAACGTCCAGAAGGTCGAGACGGCCGTGCGCATGACGCACATTCCAACCGGGATCACTGCATCCTGCCAGGACGAACGGTCGCAGCTCAAGAACAAGGAAAAAGCGCTCAAGGTCCTGCGGTCTCGCGTGTACGAACACATGAAGGAGAAAGCGGACGCGGAAGTGATAGATGAACGCAGATCGCAGATAGGCAGCGGCATGCGCAACATGCGCATCCGTACGTACAACTTTCCACAGGGACGGCTCACGGATCACCGTATCGGGCTGTCCTTCTACAATCTGCCAGTCATCATGGAGGGTGGTCTCGATCCCGTGGTGGAAGCGCTTCACCAGGCATCCCGGGAAAAGACCCTGCAGACGTCCATCGTGCAGGACCAGGAAGACGATTGACGCTGACTGTCAGAACCGCACTCACGCAAGCTTCACAGGACGCTGGACTGTCCACCGATGGGACTCGTGAGTTGGCGTACGTGCTGCGGAGCCTGGAAGGCTGGAGCTCGGCAGACATGCTCCTGCGCCGCGACGATGCGGTGAGCCCCGAGCTTGCGCACCGTCTGACAGAGTACGCGCGGCAGCTTGCCCGAGGCGTTCCAGCAGAGTACCTGACGGGACGTGCCGACTTTGATGGTGTGACTGTGGCAGTCAAGGAGGGCGTTCTGGTCCCACGACCGGAAACGGAGTGGCTCGTGGGCAGAGTGGTCGACGTTCTCGCAGGACATCCGGGGCTATCGTCGCCTCGTGTGCTTGACCTGTGTTCGGGGTCGGGCGCGCTGGCACTTGCCCTGGCCGAGCGCATGCCTATGGCATCGGTCGTGGGTCTGGAGATTGACCCGGTCGCCGTCTCCTGCGGGCGGGAATCTGCAGCACGCCTCGGAGTCGCGGACCGTGTGAAGTTCATCCAGAGCAATGTCCTCGGATCCTGGAGCAGTGCACTGCAGGGGTGGCACGGGAGGGCGGACGTCATCGTGAGTAATCCGCCGTATGTGCGGGCCGAGCGTTTGGCGGCAGCGCATGCCGCTTCTCCGTTTGAGCCGATGAGTGCGCTGTATGGCGGAAGGGATGGACTGCTCTTCTACCGCAGGATTGCAGCGGAGGCTCCCCGCAGGCTGGAACCTGGCGGTCTGCTCGAACTGGAGATTGACGATGGTCTCGAACAGACTATCCTGAACCTGCTATGCAGGGCAGGTCTGCATGAGTGCCGGTGGTCACGGGACCTGGCTGGCCTTCCCCGCTATGTGGAGGCGTACCAGCCGGAATGAACACCATCACCTACATCGCGCGCGACCTGGCCATCGTTGTGACGGCATACCTGGTCGGTTCACTTCCCTGCAGCTACATCGTTGGCAGGATCGCAGGCGGCGTGGACATACGTACGGTAGGCAGCGGCAACATGGGGGCAACCAACGTGCTGCGTACCGTAGGACCTGTGCCTGCCCTGTTCGCCTTTCTGGGGGATTCACTCAAGGCCGTGGTGCTGCTGCTCGTCCTGATCAACTGCTTCCCCACGGTGTCCCGTGAGGCAGTGCTGATCGCCTCAGTCGCCGTCATCCTTGGCCATGACTTCTCGGTCTTTGCGGGGTTCAGGGGCGGAAAAGGGGTTGCTGCGACATTTGGAGTCGTTCTTGTCCTCAGCTGGCCCGTGGGTCTCGTTGAGGTTGCTGTGTGGTCTATCGTCATGGCATTGCGGCAGACCGTTTCCCTCGCATCGATTGTGTCCCTTGCCACGCTCCCCCTTGTAGCCCTTCTGCTTCGCGAGCCGCCGAAACTCGCTCTCATCTATGCGCTTCTTGCCATGCTCGGAATCGTGCGCCACGCGGCCAACATTCGCAGACTGCGGGCAGGAACTGAACCACGGCTGGACATGTCTTCGTTTCGGAGGCGGTAAATGACCGCGCACGATAGGGTGTACCTGGAAGACTGCTCTGAAGAGGATGTGATGGCGTTGCAGCAGCGCATTCTCTCGGG
>DAOOUZ010000032.1:0-12252 GCA_035369785.1 Candidatus Cryosericum sp.
GGGGGGCAGGACGAGCGCAAGCAGCAGTCCCGTCACCACCGCGGAGAGGTCCTGAACGTGCGGCTCGCGGTGCAGCGCCTTGCGGAACAGGTACTCGGCGAGTACGGCGCTGACCACGGAAACAAGCGAGACCAGCAGGACATGGGCGCCGAAGAACACGACGCCTCCTGCAAGAGCCGGGAGCAGTGCAATCACGACCATGCCCATGGTCTTCTGAATGTCCATGCTGGTAAGGAAGTGCGGTGCGGGAGAGAGCACCAGCCGGGCTGACTTATTTTCCATCGCGGGCCTCCTTGGCACGCTTGTTGCGGAGAAGATCCTTTCCTACCTTGAAGTGTTGTGTGAGCGGAATGCGCGCCGGGCAGCTGTAGCTGCAGGCGCCGCACTCGAAGCAATCCATCAGGCCGATTGCGTCGGCGTGGTCCAGGTCGTCGACGTCCAAGGACGCGTTCATGAGCATGGGCATCAGGCGAGCGGGACAGGCATCGGCGCAGCGTCCGCAGCGGATGCAGTGGCGCTCCTCGTACAGCCGCACCTCGGCGGCGGTGAAGAACAGGACCCCGCTGGTCCCCTTGACGATGGGTATCTGCATGGATGGCACGGCGATACCCATCATGGGCCCGCCGAAGATGACCTTGCGCACATCATCCTTGAGCTGGATGACGCCGGGCACGAGGTCAGACACGAGCGTCCCGATGGGCGCCAACAGGTTCTTGGGCGTCAGGCAGGCTCCTCCGGCGGCCGTGAAGCCGCGTTCGATGAGGGGCTTTCCGTCGACGCATGCTTCCTTGATGGCCTTGAGGGTTCCGATGTTCTGGCAGATGGCCCCCACGTCGAAGGGCAGGCCCTTCGACGGGATCTCCCGCCCCGTCACGACCTGGATGAGCATCTTCTCGCCACCCTCGGGGTACTTCGTGGCGACCAGCATGGCTTCCATGGCGATGCCGTGGCTGTGGGCGGCGAACTCGCGCTCGATGACAGGCAGGGCGTCCGCCTTGTTCTCCTCGATGGCCACGACCGCCCGCTTCGCACCGACCAGGTACGCCGCGATGGCCAGACCCTCGACGACATCGGCCGGCGACTCCAGCATGGTGCGGTAGTCAATCGTCAGGTACGGCTCGCACTCGGAACCATTGGCGATAATCGTCTCGATGGGCTTGTCAGGCGGAGGCGCAAGCTTGACATCGGTCGGGAAGGATGCACCGCCCATGCCGACGACTCCAGCATCCCGCAGGCGCTGGATTCCATCGGCAGGCGCGTGCGAGAACACATCCATGGGTTCCATGTACGCGGTCTCGTCCGTGCCGTCTGCCTCGATGAAGATGGCAGGCGCTTCCCTCAGCGTGCTTTGCACGACGGGTTCGATCTTCTTGACCTTGCCTGCCACCGAGGCGTGCACCGATGCTGCGGGACAGGCCTGCACGTCACCGATCAGCTGACCCTTGAGGACGTGGTCCCCGACCTTGACCAGCGGCTGGTTCTGCGCGCCGATGGCCTGGGTCAGTGGAATCACGACGGATGCTGGCGTGGGTATCCGTTCGATCGGGATGTCCTTCGTCCATTCCTTGTTCTCCGGAGGATGGATGCCTCCCCTGAATGTTCGTCCGCTCATCTACACCAGTTCTCCTTTCGACTCTGCCTGCTCGACTCTGTGCCCGCAGTGTGGGCACGATTTCCAGTTTGTTTCCATGAGCTCGCCGCATGCGGGGCACACGGTGCGCAGCTCGTTCCCGCACGCCGGGCAGAACCGGTAGTGCGGCTTGACCTCGTGGCCGCAGACGGGACACTTCTTGTCGTGCTCATCCATGAGGAACGCATAGTAACTGCGCTCAAGCTTCAGCACGTCGCTGTTGAGCTTGTCGGTCATGCGATCGTCCAGCGTCAGCGGGTCCCGTACCAGCAGATAGACGATGAGGGGCAGCACGCCAAGGCCGATGACCGTGAATACTGACCAGACCAGCGTGTTCGCGCCCCTTCGCGACGTGTCCTTGATGATCCACACGAGGATGACTGCGATGAGAACCACGGTGCCTGCGATGTACGAGCTGAGATTGGGAACGACCGTGTTCTGCCAGAACTGCATCAATGAATTGATGGTATCACCTCCACATGTTCACTGCCGCACGAATGTGTACAGACCCATGAGCTTGCGCACCGCGCCGACCAGATACAGGGAGCCGGTGACCAGCAGCCAGGAATCGTCCGCAGTCAGTGTCCGGGCCCGCGCCAGTGCACGCTCCAGGTTCTCTTCGACGACAACCGGCCCCCCAGGAGCATGCCTCAAAAAGGTCTCGCGCAGTTCCCACGGCTCCGCCGTCCGCGTCGTGTCCGGAACGGCGGTCAGCACGATTGCCTGCATCTCGGGTGCGAGTGTCTCGGCGATGCCATCCATGTCCTTGTCCGTCAGCACGCCGAACAGCATGGTGAACCTCCTGCCCGGAAAGTGCGCGTGCAGGGACTCGAGGAGGTACCGGGCGGCTGTCCTTGTGTGGGCACCGTCCAGCAGGACCGGTGGCGTCCCGGGGACCAGCTCCATCCGTCCGGGCCAGAAGGTACGCTCCAGCCCCTGCCGCATGGCGGACTCGGAGACCGTCACCCCGTCCTTGACCGTGTACGCTGTGACCGCACTGATGGCACTTGCCGCATTCTGCACCTGGTGGACGCCCCGCAGGGAGAGTCTGACGTCGGGCAGGGACACGTGCCGTCCAAGGATGGTGCCCTCGTAGTCGAATGTGACGTCGTCCGGCGTGTACCGTTCGCGCGCATACGCGTAGTCGCGTCCCTCGACGAATGTGGCATTGGCCATGGAGACCGCCTGAGCGACCAGGGTGTCCTGAGCGCCCGGATAATCCTGGTGGCCGATGACCGTTACCCCGCCTGGCTTGATGATGCCGGCTTTCTGACCGGCGATGGCCTCGACTGTCTTGCCAAGCTTGTCCGTGTGCTCCAGACCGATGTTGGTGATGACGGCGACCTCTGGCACCGGGATGACGTTCGTGGCGTCATACTTGCCTCCGAGGCCGACCTCCCACACCACCACGTCCACCTTTCTGCGCACAAAGTGCATAATGGCGATGGCCGTGAACACCTCGAACACGGTGACCGGGTCGTCCTCGGACACTGTGCCGACGGCGTCCCAGACCGTGGCGAACGCCTCGAGGAAGTCTGCGGGCGATATCATCTCGCCGTTTATCGAGATGCGTTCGCTAACATTGACCAGGGAGGGGCTGATGTACAGGCCGACGCTGAGCCCGGCTTCTTCCAGCATGCGCGCCGTGAGCGCGCACACCGATCCCTTGCCCTTGGTGCCGGCGACGTGAATGAACCGCAGGGTGCGCTCGGGGTTGCCGAGACGGTCCATAATGCGCTCTATCCTCTCGAGCCCCAGCTTGGAACCAAACTTCGACAGAGAGAAGACCTTGTCGAGTGCTTCCGCGTATGTCATTGCCGCATGCCCTGCTTCATGTCTGTCAGATGCTGCTCTGTCCCTTCAGGAAGGAGTCGATCAATTCCGCCTCGGCGTTCAGGTCCTCTGCCTTCTGCGTGTCCTTCTCGACCACCTCGGCAGGTGCCCGGGCAAGGAAGTCCGGGTTCTCCAGCCGGCCCCGCACCTTGGCGATGTCGGCTTTCAGCGCTTCCAGCCGCGACTCCAGGACCTTGAGCTCGCCCTCGGCGTCGAAGTCTGGCTTGGCGCGGATCAGTACCTGCATGGCCCCATACGCTCCCTTGATGTACCGCTCCCCCGGCTCGGGTTGTGTTGTCAGGTCCGCAAGCCGGCCCACGAACTTTACCGCCTCGGCGTTGTCGAGGATAAGCTGGATGTCCGCCTCCGACCCGACAGCGACGACGCTCTGCTTCTCCGTGGGCGGAAGACGGAACACGGCCTTGAGGTTGCGTACCGACTTGATGAATCCAATCAGGAACTCGCCCCGGGCGGCATCATCCGGGAACGTGGCAAGGGTCTCTGCCTCCGGGTAGCGGGCGGTCATGATGAGCCGTTCGCCCCCGTACAGCTGTTGAACGATGGTTTCGGTCACAAACGGAACGAAGGGGTGCAGCAGCCGCAAAATGTTGTCGAGCACCCAGGCCAGTACCCAGCGTGTGACCGGCGCCGTCGCTTCGTCCCGCAGAGGAATCTTGGCGAGCTCGATGTACCAGTCGCAGAAGTCGCCCCACACGAACTCGTACAGCCGATGCGACGCTTCGCCGAAGTCGTAGGCGTCCATCCTGGCGGTGACCTCGCGCGTCGTTTCGGAAAGGCGCGTCAGAATCCAGCGGTCGAAGAGGCCCAGCTGGCTGTCGTGCGGCCTCGCTCCGCCGAGGGCTTTCACCACGTCGACGTTGGAGACCACGAAGCGCGTGGCATTCCACAGCTTGTTGATGAAGTTGCGCGACGAGAGCAGCTTCTGGTCGGACAGGAGGATATCCTGGCCGCCATACGTGGACAGCGATGCCATGGTGAACCTGAGGGCGTCGGTTCCGTAGGTGCTGATGAGGTCGAGCGGGTCCACCTGGTTCTTGAGCGACTTGCTCATCTTGCGGCCCTGTTCGTCACGCACCAGTCCGGTGATGAACACGGTGCGGAAGGGAATGTCATCCATGAACTCGAGGCCGGACACGACCATGCGTGCGACCCAGAAGAAGATGATGTCATAGCCGGTGATGAGCAGGGACGTGGGATAGTAGTATGCCAGTTCGGGCGTTTTCTCCGGCCAGCCCAGCGTGGCAAACGGCCACAGCGCGGAGCTGAACCAGGTGTCCAGCACGTCCTCATCCTGCGTCAGGTGGCTGCTGCCACACCGCGGGCAGACCGATGGCGCGTCCACAGCGACGATGACCTCGCCGCAGTCGGCGCAGGTGTAGACGGGAATGCGGTGCCCCCACCACAGCTGGCGCGAGACGCACCAGTCGTCGATGTTCGCAAGCCAGCTTTCATACACCTTGCGCCACTTGACCGGCAGGATGTCGACGCTGCCCTGCGCCTCCGCCTCGAGAGCACGGGCCGCCAGCTCTTTCATGCGCAGGTACCACTGGTCCGTGACAATCGGCTCAATCGTCGTGTTGCAGCGCGAGCAATGGCCCACGCTGTGCTCGTAGTCTTCGACCTTCTCCAGGAGCCCCAAAGCCTCGAGTTCCTCCACGACCTTCTCGCGGGCGTCGGCGGCAGTCATGCCGGCGTACCGCCCTGCGTTCTCGTTCATGCGTCCGTCCAGGCCGATGACAGCCATGCTGGGCAGGTCGTGCCGCCGGCCGACCTCGAAGTCCGTCGGGTCATGGCCCGGCGTGATCTTGAGGGCGCCGGTGCCAAAGTCCGTGAGTACTGCCTCGTCTGCAATGACGGGCACGGTGCGGTTTACGATGGGCACCATGACCTGGCGTCCGACAATGCCTGCATACCTGCTGTCCTGCGGATTGACGGCCACCGCGGCGTCGGCGAGAATCGTCTCGGGCCGGGTTGTCGCGATGGTGACGTACCCTGAGCCATCGGTGAAGGGGTACCGCACATACCACAGGTGCCCTTTCTCGTTGGCGTAGGTGACTTCGATGTCGGAGATGGCCGTGTGGCAATGCGGGCACCAGTTGGTGATGCGCTTGCCTTTGTACAGAAGGCCTTTCTCATAGTAGTGGACAAATGCTGTCTTGACGGCCTTCTCGTAGGGCTCGTCGAGGGTGAAGCGGAGGCGGTCCCAGTCGGCGGATACGCCAAGCTTCTTGAGCTGCGACAGAATGATGCCCCCGTACTTGTCCTTCCACTCCCAGATCCGGCGGATGAACTCCTCGCGTCCCAGTCCCTCGCGCGTCAGGCCCTCCTCCTGAATCTGGCGCTCGACGACCGCCTGCGTGGCGATGCCTGCATGATCCATGCCAGGCAACCACAGGGTCTCGAAGCCCTTCATGCGTTTGTAGCGGACTGCGATGTCCTGCAGAGTCATGTTCAGGGCGTGCCCGATGTGCAGGTATCCTGTCACGTTGGGAGGGGGCATCATGACGACGAAGGGAGTCTTGTCGGGGTTGGGCTCCGAGTGGAATGCGCGCTTGTTGAGCCACAGGGAATAGATTTCTTCTTCGTGCTTCTTGGCGTCGTACAATGGTTCCAGTTCGATCGAGCTCATGACCCGGACCTCCGCGAGAATATCGTCAGAAAGTATAGGCCCGGGGGACCCATTGTCAATCGAACTGAGGCTTCCAAGTGAGTTCCCGGGCTGCACGCGGGACGCGGCCCAACTGTACCATGACGATGGAAACGGAACCGTCCCCGAAGTGGTACAGCGGCCGGATTGCCAGCCATGTGAAGGCAGGTATACTTTCCTGGAGTCATCCAAGGCCGGAGGAAGTGCATGGCATGTATCTGAAGTCGCTTCATATCCAGGGATTCAAGACGTTCGAGCTGAGTACGACGCTCGAGCTTTCCTATCCGCTGACCGCCATCGTCGGCCCGAACGGCTCGGGCAAGAGCAACCTGGTCGACGCCCTGCGTTGGGTGCTGTGCGAGCAGAACCTGCGGACCCTCCGGGCACGCAGCATGCTTGACCTCATCTTCGCGGGCAGCGCCACACGCCATCCGGTGAACTATGCCGAAGCCGAGGTGGTGTTCAACAACGAGGGCGATGTCTTCGGGACGGGTTCCGACATGGTCTCCATCGCCCGCCGCGTCTTCCGCTCCAAGGAGTCCGACTTCCTCATCGATGGCAACGATGTGCAACTGCGCGACGTCGAGGACCTGCTCACGTCCACCGGGCTCGGGTTCCGTCACTACCCCTTCATCGGCCAAGGCGAGATGAGCCGGGTGTTCACGATGAAGCCCGAGGAACGCAAGGGCCTCTTCGAGGAGGTCGCCGGGATAGCCGAGTACAAGCAGCGCAAGCGGGACACGCTGGTCAAGCTGGAGGAGACGAGAGTCAACATAGCCCGGGTGGAGGACCTCCTGACAGAGCTGCACGGCAGTCTCGACCATCTGAGCGGGCAAGCTGCCGCGGCACGCCAGTACGTCGGATACCAGAAGCAGGTCCGGGAACTCGAAATGGACATTGCGCGTGCCCGGTACCTGGCACTGCTCCGGGAGCAGGAGCGGGCGACAGCCCGGCTCGCGGAGGCGCAGGAGAAGATGGCGGAGGTGCTGACGAGCCTGGCTGCCAAGCAGGCCGCGCATGACGACGCACAGACGGCGCAGCGCCGCACCCTTGCGTCCCTGCGCGAACAGTCGTTGGCAGTGGACGAAGCGCGGGAGGAAGCACACCGGCTCGAAAAGGAGCTCGTTTCCGTGCGCGAGAAGGCCAGGTACCTGGCAGCCGAGGAGGACCGCCTGGTTCGTCAGGGGCAGGACTGGGAGGCAAACAGAACGCAGACGGAGCGGCTGGCTGCAGAGACAGAGGCGTCGCTTGCGAACCTGCGCACCGAGGGAGAACAGGCAGCAGCAGCCCTTGCCGCCGAGCAGGAGCGGTACGCACAGCTTGTCCAGAAGGTCGAGGAGAGGCGCAAGGCCCTGGCGCAGGCGCAGGGGCAAGTAATCCAGCTCGAATCCGAAGTCCGGCAGTTATTTGCGCGCTTCAACCCGTTGCAGTTCGAACTGGACGAGAAACAGAAGGCTGTGGCGGCTGCAGCGTCGGCCGACAACCTGGCTCCTGATGCCGTGGACAGTGCGCAGGCGGAGGAGCTGAGCCAGCGCGCCGAGAGTCTGGAGGCAGCTATCCTGGAACACCGGGGCCAGCTGGAGACGGCCTCGGGCGACCTTGCGACGCAGGAGCAGAACCGGGCCGCGTGCGAGACTTCGAGCAGGGAGGCAGCAGCAGCGGCATCCTCGTATCGTGAACTGCTGAAGAACAGCGCCGCGTTTGTGGCACGCCTGGAGCAGGAGATACGGAAGGGCAGCGCCGACCGGCGCGTCCTGGACGTAGTGGACCTCGGCGAACGCAAGGCCGTCCTTCTGCAGGTCCTGCGTGAGGAGCTAGGCTACAAGCTGAGCGACGACCCGGACGACGCCCTGGCCCGCGCTGTGCGCGGGACGGGAGAGCCGGCCCTCAGCCTCCGTGGCGCCCATCCCTCCGACCCGGACGGCATTCCGCAGGATGTCCGGGCCCTGTGTGTCGCTTCGTGGACAAGACTGGCCACCGATGCCCCGCCCGCCGTTGCCGAACTTGTGCGCCGTTTGTATGTCGTTCCCTCGCTCGGCGAGGGGCTGGCCCTCGCCAGGGCGACGGGGGGCAGGTTCTACCGCATCTATTGCGAGGACGGCGTTGTCATCGACTCGGCTTGCGTGGTGCGGCGCATGAGCGGGCCTATCGAGCGTTCGTTCGGAGGCGGCGATTCTGCCGAATTGGCGCGGCTGGAGCAGGTGGCCAGGGATGCTGCGCAGGCCGCGCAGAGCGCCAGAAGTCGGTGGAGCGCAGCGCAGGACGCACGAAACGCGCTGGTGGCCGCGACCCTCGCCCTTGAGAAAGAACTGAAGGACACGCGGTCGCGACTGCAGGCTGTGACCCTGGAGCATGAGCGCAGAGTCGCCGTGGCGCGGGAACGGGAGGCAGGCGTCGATGCGGCGCGCAGTCGGATTGCCGAGCTGAAGCAGGAGCTCGAGCCTCTCCGAGCGACGCTCGCGGAGCGCAGAGGCACGCTTGCCCGGGCGCACGAGGCGCAGGAACGGGCTGAGAAGGACCGGCAGAAGGACGAGGCCGCTCTGCTTGCGGGCAAGGACGCCGTACAGGCGCTGGAAATCCGGCACAGTTCGCTTTCAGGCCGAGTTCAGACGCTGCTCGAGAAGAAGCTGGCCTACGAGGACCAGCTGGCCAGTCTGGCAACTGAGATCAAGGCGTCTCAGGACGGCCTCGCGCGCGTGCGCAGCGAACGGACGGCGCTGCAGGAGCGCATCACTCTCCTGGAAGCGCAGTTCAGGGACCGGTCGAACGCTCTTGCCGCCGTTCAGGCGGCCATCGACCAGCTGGAACTGCAGAAGCGCCGGGGCGATGAGCAGTTGAACCTGCTTGCCGCGGAGATGGAGAACGTGGTGGCAAGCCGCACCAGGCTCGAGGGGCGCGTGCGCGAGCTCGAGGTTCTGCTTGCGGAGGACAAGGGGAAGCTGGAACAGTTCACGTCACGGGATGACGCCAGTGAACTGATGGCGCGGCCGGAGCGCACGGAGACGATCGAACAGATGCAGGCGGCCCTGGATGAGGCGCGTCAGGCCATGACCAACCTGGAGCCGGTCAACATGGCGAGCATCCGGGAGTCGGAGGAGCTGGCCGCCCGCATCGAGCGCCTGCAGGCGCAGGACGACGACCTGACGCAATCGCGGCAGAAACTGCTGTCGCTGATTGATGACCTCGACCGCAGGGCCTCGGAGCAGTTCGAGCTGACCTATGCGGTCATCGAGAAGGCCTTTCAGGAGAACTTCGTCAAGATGTTCGACGGGGGAGAGGCGCGTCTTGTGCGCCAGGAGAACGGCGAGTTGACAGGCATCGACATCGACGTGGTGCTGCCAGGGAAGCGGCGTCAACCACTGGAACTGCTGTCGGGAGGCGAGAAGGTGCTGACGGCGGCGGCCCTGCAGTTTGCCCTGTTCCGGGCGCGGCCCAGCCTGTTCTATCTGCTGGACGAGGTCGACAGCGCCCTGGACGAGAACAACGTGCACCGCTTCGCGCGTCTGCTGAGGGAGCAGGAGGCCTCCCAGTTCATCGTCGTCACACACAACCGCGAAACGATGCTGGCCGCCGACGTGCTGTACGGCGTGACCATGCAGGAGAGCGGCGTATCCAAAGTGGTGTCGCTGCGCCTGGACAATCCCGAGGTTGCCGCGGACCAGGAGTAGCGCGGCTCGCCGGCTTCATGTTCGCCGGCATGCCTGTGGTATGGTGAGAAGCGTGAGTTCGATAAGCGGGAGGTGTGTATGAACTATCGCAGAATAGGGCGATATGGCATCAAGGTCAGCGAGGTGGCGCTGGGCAGCTGGCTGACCTACGGGGGTATGTACGGCCAGGATGAGGCGGATGCGTGTGTGCGCAAGGCGTACGACCTTGGCATCAACTACTTCGATACGGCAGACGTCTACGGGAGCGGACAAACCCATGCGGGGGCCGCCGAGGAGGTGCTGGCGCATTCGCTCGCAGGATTTCCGCGCTCGTCCTACGTCCTTGCCACCAAGACGTTCTGGCCCGTCGGAGAGGGACCCAACGACCGGGGCCTCTCCCGGAAGCACATCATGGAACAGTGCAACGCCAGCTTGAAGCGCCTCGGCACGGACTACGTCGACATCTTCTACTGTCACCGGTATGACCCGGAGACCCCAGTCGACGAGGTCATGCGCGCCCTGGACGACCTCGAGCACCAGGGCAAGGTGCTGTACGCAGGAGTCAGCGAGTGGAGCGCGCTGCAGATTCTGGACGCACAGACGACCGCCCGCGCGCTGGGCCTTGCGCCGGTTGCCATCAATCAGCCTGCCTATAACATGCTGAACAGGTACATCGAGAAGGACGTCATGCGCCTGTGTGCGCGCGAGGGAATGGGGCTTGCTGTATTCAGCCCGCTCGCCCAGGGCGTCCTGACTGGAAAGTACAAGAAGGGGCAGGAGCCGCCCAAAGGGAGCAGGGCGGCGGACCCGAAGGTGGGAGGCTCCGTCAGCAGGTACTTGACGGACGAGAACCTTGACAAGGTCGAACGGTTGTCAGCGGTCGCTGCCCAGGCGGGCATCACCATGGCTCAGATGGCTCTGGCCTGGATCCTCCACCATCAGGAGATCAGCAGCGTCATCATTGGCGCCTCCCGGCCCGAGCAGGTCGAGGAGAACGTCAAGGCGGCGGACATCGTGCTCACTGCCAACACCGTGCAGGCGATCGAGGAGGTCCTCGGGGCGGCGTAGGATACCGGGGACACTGCGCACCGTACCGTGCGGAGGCGCCATCTGGCGCCTCCGCACATGCATGCTAGGCAAGCAGCTTGCGCAAGACCTCTCCTGCCAACTGTGGATTAGCCTTTCCCTTGCTCTTCTTCATGAGCTGACCGACCAGGAAGCCGAGAACCGCTTCTTTTCCGGCCTTGAACTGGCCGACCTGCGCCGGATTCTCCGCGATGACCTCGCGTGCCAGCGCCTCGAGCGCCGATGTGTCCGAGACCTGCTCGAGTCCTAGCGACCGCACTGCCTGCTCGGGCGTCACTCCTGTGTCGAGCAGCAGGGGCAGGACCTCCTTGGATGCCGTGTTGCTGATGGTGTTGTTCTCGACCATGGCAAGCAGCCCTGCGAGGCCGGCGGGCGTGAGCCTGGTCGCGCCCAGGCTTGTTCCACGTTCGTTGAGGAGCTTCGCCACCTCGGTGCCCAAGTAGCTGGCCACCTTCTTGGGGTTGTTGTATGTGGTCAGCGTCGCCTCGAAGAATGCAGCGGTCTCGCGCTCTTCCGTGAGCAGGGTGGCGTCGTAGCTGGACAGGGCGAGGTCGCGCTCAAGCCTCTCCTGCATCTGCCAGGGCAGCTCAGGCATCTCCCTCCGCTGGGACTCGATGGCCTCTGGGTCCAGCCGCAGGAGCGGCAGGTCCGGTTCCGGGAAGTAGCGATAGTCATTGCTGGCTTCCTTACTGCGCATCGGCGACGTTGTCCCCTGCACCTCGTCAAAGTGTCTGGTCTCCGTATCGATCGCGATGCCACGCGCGCAGCAGTCTGCCTGGCGCTGGGCTTCGTAGTCGATGGCCCGCTTGACACTGCGGAAACTGTTGAGGTTCTTGATCTCTACCTTCGTGCCACGCCTGGCAGGGTCGTCACTTACGGAGATGTTGACGTCGCAGCGGAGGGCGCCCTTCTCCATGTCGCCGGACGAGACGCCCAGCCACCGCACCAGCCGCCGGAGGCCGCGCAAGAACTCGTATGCCTCGTCGCCGCTCGACATGTCTGGTTCCGTTACGATTTCGATGAGCGGCATGCCGCAGCGGTTGAAGTCAACCAGCGTCTCGCCGCCCAGGGTAATGTCTGCCGCGTGCATGGACTTGCCTGCGTCCTCCTCGATGTGCGCACGCGTGAGGCGGATGTCCCGCCTGCCTGCGGCGGTCACAACGGGCAGCGAGCCGCCGGTCGCGATAGGGCGGTCAAACTGGGTGATCTGGTAGGACTTGGGCAGGTCCGGGTAGAAGTAGTTCTTGCGAGAGAACTCCGACACTTCGTGCACCGTGCACCCGAGCGACAGCGCGAGCCTGGTGGCAAGAACCACTGCCTGAGCGTTGAGCGTCGGCAGGGCCCCAGGCAGCCCAAGGCAGACCGGGCAGATGTGCGTGTTGGGCTCG
>DAOOUZ010000033.1:0-12217 GCA_035369785.1 Candidatus Cryosericum sp.
GCACAAGTCATCGTCACCGAAGTAGACCCGGTCAAAGCCGTTGAGGCGCACATGGATGGATACCAGGTCATGCCCATGCTCGAGGCCGCCAGACGTGGTGAGTTCTTTGTAACATGCACCGGGGACACGAAGGTCATCACAGGCCCACACTTCGATGCCATGAACGATGGAGCGATTCTATGCAACGCCGGACACTTTGATGTAGAGGTCGACGTGCACTGCCTCCAAGACCATGATCCCGCACACCACGAAGTGCGCCACGACATCGAGGAGTATGCCTGGAACGGCAAGCGTCTGTATGTCCTGGGAGAGGGCAGGCTCGTCAATCTCGCCTGTGCCGACGGGCATCCGGTGGAAATCATGGACTTGACCTTCGCCTTGCAGGCACTCTCAGCAGAATACCTGGTGAAGCATCGTGAGTCGCTGCCGCACGAGCTCATCGGCGTGCCAGAAGCCATTGATGACATGGCCGCACGGGCGTTCCTCGCCTCGCGTGACCTTAGCATAGATGCCCTGACAGACGAGCAGAAAGCCTACCTCGGGTCCTACTAGCTGCAGTTCGGATCTGTCCCGCGTTGCCGTTCAGCGCATGAGCCAGGCACACTGTGCCTGGCTCATGGCATTTTCCTGCAGTGCGTGAAGCGTCAGTTCACCCGCTAGCGTACCAGTTTCCACCGTCATGCTTGACCCGGTACAGCGCCTCGTCGGCGCGGCCAATCACGCCAGCCACCGACTGGTCCTTGTAGTCGACGAGCGACCCTCCCACTGAAACAGTCACCTCAATCTGCTCCTGCGGGTCGTCGACCGTGGACAGCACTGAGTGCCGAACAAGGGCCACTATCCGTTGCCCAAGTTTGTCCATTCCCTCCGTATCAATGAGAGGACAGATCATGAGAAACTCATCACCGCCAAAGCGTCCAAAGAAATCCATGGCACGCATGGAGTTGCGGATGACTGAAGCCGTGAACTTGAGCGCTTCATCTCCCGCCAGATGGCCAAACCGGTCATTGATCTTCTTGAACTCGTCCACGTCGATGATTAGCACGCCAAACCGCTGAAAGTGTCGCTTGAACATACTGAACTGCTGTTCGAGAACCGTGTCGATGTAGCGCCTGTTGTACACTCCGGTAAGCTGGTCCACGATCGAGGCATCGGACAGCTGCTTCAGCTGATCCGTGAGAACCTTTCCAGCCACCGACTGCAGCTCGCCGAACACCTCCACGATGTATGGCCTGTCACCGGCCAACAGTGGGGCGGCCTTCACATACACAGCCAGTCTTTCACCATCCTTGCGTTTGAGAAAGACCTCCTGAATCTCCTGCCGCTCACCTGAGGCTATGCATCTCTGCAGGGGGCAGTCAGTGCAACACAGATTCCGTCCGTTCACGTCCGTGTGTACCAGGATATTGTCGTAGCAGTGTTGATGCAAAACTTCGTCAGGAGCGTAGCCAGTAATGCGCTCAGCTCCCTTGCTCCAGAACACGATTTCACGGTCAGCAGTCGTGACATAGATACCGTCAGAGACGGTATCGAGTATCGCTCGGATGTTGTTATCCAGTATTCCTTCTGCCATACGGACTCCTATGATTCTCCCTGATGTGTGGCAACAGTCGTCACTACCGGTGTATGGTCGGACGGCTTTTCCCACCGCCTCGGTTCTACGTCGACCATGCAGTCAACGGCCATCCTGGCAAGCGCTTCTGAGCCCCACGCATAGTCGATGCGCATGCCCATGTTGCGCTTGAACATGTTCATTCTATAGTCCCACCAGGTGTACTGCACCTCGTCAGGATGAAAACGACGGAACAGGTCCACAAAGCCCCAGCCGTACAACTGCTCCAGAGCGTCACGTTCCTCCTGCATGTACCCTATGGCGTTCTCCAACTCATCCGGAGCCCACACATCCCGCGGTTCCCGCGCCACATTGAAGTCGCCGACAAGAAGAAGGCGGCGGCTTCGCTCGTATGTTGTGTCGAGGTACGCCCGGAAGTCCCGAAAGAACTGCAACTTGTGCTCAAACGCTTCGTCTCCCCGCTCCCCTCCGTGCGGAAGATAGCCGTCGACAACGGTGACGCCTTCGATGTCGGCTGCCAGCACCCGTGACAGGTCTTTGCCGTTCCACCCCTTGACAACGTTCGAGATGGGAGAGCGAGAGGCAATGGCAACGCCGTTGTACGTCTTCTGGCCCGACATGGCGACCTCATAGCCCAGGGCTTCGAACTCCGCAACTGGGAACGAGTTGTCCATCGTCTTCGTTTCCTGCATGGCGAGAACATCGACATGCGACTCCTGAAGCCATCGCATGACAACAGGCAGACGAGCACGAATCGAGTTGACATTCCACGTTGCCACTTTCACGATTCACCTCTCCCCACTGATGCCAGATGAAGCCCTGCGACTCCGCGGTCTCCGCGCTCGCTCCTGCTTCCCCACCGCGCCAAGCAGACGCTCGCGGTCCCAGAGCTCGACGTCCGACCGTGACGCCAGTTTCCTGGCTGACGCCGTGAACGTGCTATTGGTCACAACGATGCCGCGTTCGGCCTGATAGTATTGTATGGCACCGAGCACCTCCTGTACAGCGCCTATCCCCACTGCGCCGTCATACCGCTTTGCCTGCACAGCGATGACCCCATGACGGGATTCCAGCAGGAGGTCTGCGCCAAAGTCGTGACTAGTTCCGACCCGTCGAACCCGGTACCCCTCGTGGGCGAACAGACTGCAGAGGAACTCCTCGAACTGGTTCCCGCTCATGGCGTCAATCGACCGCGGTGTCACTCCATGAAACGCCCGATCCCGCCGGAACCTGACAGCAAACGCAAACATGACCATGAGGGCGATCAGCGCCAACGCTGCGACGAACGCGGGAACAAACGGCACGACTACTGGTCTGACGACGTCGATGACCTGTGCAGCCCACTTTGCGGCCGCCGCTGCCAGCGCGTGTATGCCCTGGGAAGAATCAGTCAACGAGTTCCCCAATGGCTGCCTTCTGACCCATGACAGCGTCATATCCACGAACGATGTACTCGTGAACGTCCGCAGGGGAACATCCCCTGAGATCCGGCCGAATGACCAGGTCAGCCTGATCCAGTTCAGGACGTGCGACATTGTGCAAAATCAGGTTCAGGGACCGTTCGAGCAGCTTGGCGACACCCAGGCGCTCTTTATACGGCTCTCCCTGCGCAGGATCGTACAGCGATACCGCAATGACACGGTCCGCCCCCCGTGTATACAGTTCCTGGACGGGGACGGGAAGCGACATGCCCCCGTCGGCCAGGTATCTGTCGCCCACCTTGACGGGACGAAAGATGCCCGGGATGCAGAAACTGCCCGACAGTGGTCCCCAGATCTCGCCGCTGTCGAACGCAACCCCCTCTCCCGTACCGAGATCAGTGGCCGTGATGCACACCGGCGTTTCAAGAGCCTCGAACAACGTCACGGGAAGTTCGCCGCGCAGCGAATTCCGCAGCCGCTGGGGAGATGTCAGACGTTTCAGGGGAACCAGGGAATCAAGTATTGCGGCGACCTGGGCTCCGTACTTGAGCGCAAGGGCTTCAAGGGCGGCTGCATCCAGGCCAGCGCCTCGGAACACTGCGACGATGGCGCCCATGGATGCTCCCGACAGCATATCCACCGGCACGTCTAGTTCCCCCAGCGCGCGCAGCACTCCAATGTGCGCATACCCAAGGACACCGCCGGAACTGAGCGCCAATCCCATCTTATGTTTGTGAGCCACGTTCTTCACTCCGCACCGCCTTTCAATGCAATGCACCTTTCTTCGTCAGTATACGAGCGAAGGAAGTCCAGAACAACCGCCCTGCCATCATTCCAGTCAGATTGACTTGTCCCGCTCCCTCCTATACTTGAGTTCGTACGAGGAGGCACAGGTGGCAATCTTCGATGTCATGGGACCCATCATGATCGGACCGTCCAGTTCGCACACTGCGGGCGCTGCAAAGATTGGCTATCTTGCCCGCTGCGTCTATGGCAAGCCGGTTCAGCATGTTCGCATCACACTTTACAACTCGTTTGCCGAGACCGGTCGCGGACACGGGACGCACATGGCCCTTCTCGCCGGCATCCTGGGCTTGCACGTTGACGATGCGCGCATCAGGCACAGCTTCGCCCTGGCCCGTGAGCAAGGTGCCACGGTAACGTTCGAAGAGGTGCTTGACCCTGAGAAACATCCCAATACGGCAGTAATCACATTTACCGATGCTGGCGACAGGCATCCGTTCGTCGTGGAAGGCATCTCGGTCGGAGGAGGCGCGGTGAAGATCGTTGGTATCAACGGCACACGCGTCGACTTCTCGGGGAAGCACAACCTCCTGCTCGTCGCCTATGCCGACGTACCGGGAATGATGGGAATCATCGGCGACCGGCTGGCCGAGCGCGGCGTCAACATCGCCTATGCACAGATCTCACGCGACCGCAACACTAGGGCTGCCATGGCCATCATGAAACTCGACCAGCCGTGCCCCGACGCTGTGGCGGCGGAACTGAAGGCCGATCATCACGTGACAGACGTTGTCACCATCCCCAGACTGGGAGTCGAGTATGAGCGCACCGAAGAAGACTGAGGCCACGGTACGTCCCCGGCGTTTCCGCATCCACGGGCTCTCAGACGCCCGGGAGTACATGAAGACCGGCCACCTCGCGACTCTCGGCGAGTTCTTTGTCCTCTACGAGGCAACAAACCAGGACCTTCCACGAAGCACAGTGGTCAGCCGCATGGAGACCGTGCTGGAGGCTATGCGGCAGTCCGTGAGTCAGGGACTTGCCCACGCGAATACGACCCGATCGGGAATGATCGATGCCGGCGCGGCCCGTATGGACCGCTTCCTGGCAGAAGGAGGCTCCCTTCTCGGGACTGGCTTCAGCACCGTTGTACGTAATACGCTAGCCGTCGCCGAGAACAACGCCTGCATGGGCTGCATCGTCGCGGCACCGACCGCGGGAGCAAGCGGGGTCCTTCCTGGTGCCTACCTGACGGTCGCGGACAACTTCCAGATACCTCAGTCCAGAATTGTGCAGGGGCTGTTCGTCGCCGGCGGCATTGGAGAGTGCATCGCACTGCAGGCATCACTGTCAGGCTCGCAACATGGTTGTCAGGCGGAGAACGGTTCGGCAAGTGCCATGACGGCCGCTGCCTTGGTGTCCCTGTTCACGGATGACCCCGATGCGATAGAGAGTGCCGCCGCGTTCGCACTCAAGAGTGTCCTCGGCCTCGTGTGCGACCCGGTTGCGGGACTTGTCGAGGTGCCGTGTATCAAACGGAATGTCATGGCCGCTGTCAACGCCGTCGCCAGCGCGGAAATGGCGCTTGCCGGGATTCGAACGGTCATCCCGTTCGACGAGGTAGTTCAGGCGATGGGCCGCATCGGCCGCGACATGCCTGTGTCTCTCAAGGAAACGTCGCTGGGAGGTCTCGCTGCAACACCTGCAGGTCTCCACATCGCAGAAGCGTTCAGGAAAAACGCCGGATTGGACCAGGACGCTTGAGAAGCCCACGGCGCAGCAGGTATCGGGCCGCCTCACGTATGTGCAGGCCATGGTTGCTGCCCCATTGCACAGGACCGGGCCATGAACGATAACGGCCACACCGCCAGGGGAGGAGTCGCCGTTGCGCTCGCCTCGGCCATCGTCTACAGCGGTGTCTCAGTGCTGGCTAAGTTCGCCTACCGATACCAGCTGACGCCCTTGCAGCTTCTCAAGGAACGGTATGTCATCGCAGCCATCGTTCTCACAGTAATCATTGGATTGTCAAACTGGCGCCTGCTGATTCCTCGAAGTTGGCGCGAGGCTGGCATCATGTTCTTGTTCTCGGCCGTCTTCGTGACCGGACCCACGCTCCTGTACTTCATGGCTGTGCAGTTGCTGCCCGTGTCGACGGCCATGTTCCTGTTTCACTGCTATCCCGTCTTTGCCGGCCTGTTTGCCTGGCTCATTCTGCACGAACACATCACTCGTACCTATGTCGTGTCGGTTGCCATCATTGCCATCGGACTGGTTCTTCTGCTGGGCGCCACCTTTCGGAGCGTTTCTGCACGCGGCGTCTGGACCATGCTGGCGTGCACCGTGGCGTACGGGCTCTTTGCCGTTCTTTCACAACACGTCGCCAAAGGCGCAGACCCTCGAACCCTGGGACTCTTCAATCAAGTCGCCCCTGCGCTGGTGCTGTGCCTTCTCACGGCAGGAGAGCCTGTGCTTTACCCCGTTGTGTTCAATTCTCGGACATCCCTTCTGGCATTTGCTGGTATTGGCCTGTCTGCGGCTGGCGGCATGTTTCTGTTTGTCCAAGGAATTGCGATGATTGGTGCCCAGCGCGCGGCCATCATCGATTCCCTCGAACCGCTCCTTTCGTCCGTCTACGCGCTCCTCCTGCTTGGCGAACGCATGAAGCCTGTCGCCTTGCTCGGCGGCTTGTGTATTGTGGCCGGCGTCATCGTGGGGAGCTTGCCCGCACGAACTACGCTGGACCAGCCGAGGGGGCAACCAACTGGCAAGGGCATCGGCAGGCGGTGAACGATTGGCACTCCCACATCTTGTGCTATACTCTGCGGAGTCACAACGAGCTTGACAGAATTGCGAGGAACCATGCCGACATTCCACAGCAAGCGGTTCAACGAGGCAGTAGCGCGGTCGCATCGTCGCAGGGCGGCTTCACCGGAAGTCGAGGGCGAACATGCGCTGATCTACGAGGGCGAACTCGAGATGATGGCCCGCTTCGTCTGTGACTATCCCGACATCGAAACGGGCGGCGACCTGTTTGGCTTCTGGACCCACTCGGGATCGCCCGTCATCGAGTACGTTCTCGGACCTGGGGCCGGAGCTCAGCATGAGCATGCGGCCTTCTACCAGGAATCCTCCTATCTGCTGGAAGTCGGCAGCAGGCTGCACGAACTGCACGGCCTGCAGCACATTGGCACCTGGCACTCCCACCATCGGCTGAAGCTTTCCCAGCCATCGCACGGCGACTCGGTGACCATGCAGCGTGCTCTGGAACGGCACGGCTTTCATTCCTGGCTTCTGACTATCTGCACCTTTGCAGAGGCTGCCGATACGGTCGAAATGCGAGGGTATCTCTACCATGCCGGTGGAAAGGAAACCCATAAACAGACGACATGGCTGCTCCTGCCAGGATCCAGTCCCATCCGTGTCGCCCTGGAAGCAACCGGCGATGTTCCGCTTGTGGCTCCCCGCACCCAAACGGCGGCATTCGAGGCCATACCTGGTTCGTCGTTCGCGGTCTCTACTGATACCTCGTCAGCTGCTCCAGCGTTCCCCTCGACGTCGTTCATGTCGACGCCGGAAGGCCGGAACGAGTTTCACCTCTTTTTCGAGCGCCTGTCAGCCGTGGAGCAGAATGTAGAGATTCTGCAGCGGGAGGACGGACGGGTGAGCCTGTGCCTGGAGCGCGACGGGTACATCTTCGATGTGGTGTTCCCCCACAGCTACCCCGTTCTGAATCCGGTCATCGAGTACCAGCCGATACACGTGCCGCCCGGACAGGAAGATGCCTGGAAAATGCCCCGGACGCTGTACACGACCGTTGAACGTACGGACGATGCAAACCTGCGTATCCAGGAACTCACTGAGTGCACGGAGAGCCTTATTGCAGGATTCCTGACGAACCGCGAGACTGGTGCCTCCTCGGGGGCGCCTGAGAGGAAGGGCTAGAGCACATGGCATGGACGTCACAGCAGTCTGCCCGGCTTCGCCTCGAGATGGAAATCCTGTCCCGCTATTTCCCATCGTTTGTCCTCAAGGACAGCATCATACCCGGACGAGCGGTTGTCGAGGGAACCATGAGGTCGAATGCCGGTCACGAGTATCTGGTGCGACTGCACGTCCCAGCCGACCTCCCCAACTCAGTCCCCATTGTTGAAATCGTCAGTCCTGTGCTCCGAGACCGCTTCGGTCATCCCCTTGTCGACCTTGGCACATCTTATCCCATGCATTTGCTGAAGCCGGAGAACGATGTCGTGCGAATCTGCCACTACAGCGCGTCTCACTGGAGTCCCAACATCACCTTCTCCAAGGTGTTGTTGAAGGTACGCGCGTGGCTTGAAGCATACGAAGGCCACCTGGACAGTGGTTTCACGATCGATCATTACCTGCCACACATGGAAGCGTGACAGAGAGGAGAAGAGAAATGGAGAACAAGGACCCGAAGAGCATTCAGGACCACCTGACGCAGCTGGCACAGGGAAAACCGACCAGCAAGAAACTCGTCTTTGACCCGCGGACCCAGGAGTTGGTGCTTGTTGATGCCAAAGCGCCCGGCCTCTCGCCGGATACGGTCACTGCGGACGACCCGACGCGTGACGGCTTCTTCTGCTGCTGACTGCCATGACTCCCCTGGTATACGTGCTCGAAGAACAGGTCCAGGAACTGCTGACACACACAAGAGCGGATGAGTTGACCGAGGGGTCCGCCTACGCCTTTGACAACTGGACAGTGTTTCACGCCTATACTGACAAGCCACCGTTCGCCCCTGCTGGCTACCTGTGCCGGTGTTTCTACACGCGCGCAGATGGCGCAGGGTTGGTTGACGAAGCGCATCTCCTCCACAGCCTGGGCGTCAACGGAGAACCCGACGACCAACCAGTCCTCGTCCTGGTAGCCAGCAGAGCGCCTGATGGACTGCCGGCCTGCCGGGCGCTGCTCGTCACGGCTCAGGGGACAACTGCTGCGGAAGCTCGCTTTGTTCCGCGCCGCTCCGAGTTGTACAGCCGCAACGCCGGTCTGCTTGAGGTTTCTGCACTCGCCCACAAGCGCGTCGTGATTGTGGGATTGGGCAGCGGAGGTTCTCCTGTCGCGCTGGAACTTGCCCGCGCCGGGGTCGGCCACTTCACGCTCATTGATTTCGACAGGCTCGAGCTGGGCAACATCAGCCGGCACGTCTGCGGCGTCAATGACCTTGGCCGCTACAAGACGCTGGCAGTCCGCGATCAGGTGTTGCAGAAGAACCCCTACGCGGACGTCGTGACGATGGAACTCAATGTCAATCAGGCACTTGGTCAAGTAGAGGATGCAGTTGGCGCCTCCGACCTCTTGATTGTCGCGTCCGACAACGATCAAAGCCGGTTTAACCTCAACCAGATGTCGCTCAACACTAACAAGGTGGCCCTGTACGGGCGAGCCATCACCCGAGCGGCGGGCGGAGAGGTTCTGCGCGTCCGGCCCTGGCAAGGTCCCTGCTACAACTGCGTGTTCTCGGCCGGTGTGGGACAGGGCCGCGAGGAGGAGATGTCGCAGAAGCGTCAGGCTCTGTCGGTTCTGCCCGCCTACGTCGAGGAAGAGAAAATCAACGCGATGATTCAGGTGGGGTTGTCCTCGGACATCATGCCCATCGCCAACATGATGGTAAAACTGGCGCTCGTCGAGTTGTCGCGAGGCATGGAAACGGGCATCAGTTCCGTCGATGAGGACCTGGCTTCTGATTTCTACATCTGGGCAAATCGACGCGAAGAGGCCTATGCCAACTGGCCGGCCATGGGTTACAAGTGGACGCACCCCAGCATCCTGCGCTGGTATGGCGCCCGCGTTGCACGCGACCCGAACTGCATGGTCTGCGGCACTCCCACGGCAGCGAATCTCGAAACGTAGGACACAGGAGTTACCACACGTCTGGACAGCCCCTCCCTGCCGAGGGGCTGTCCGTTTGCCTAGAAGTACCGATCCCGGTCGTCGATGCGAGTGTTGAGAAGCCGCAGAACGACAAACAGAATTCCGAAGATGACACGCAGCAGGAACAGCAGAACCCTTCCCGCGATCACCCAGCCGCTGGGGCTCTGACCGATGTTCTGGTCCGGCATGTCCACCCACACATCATCAAAGGGTCCATGCCATGCCCGTTCCTGGGCCCGCATTGCTTCCCACCACGCATCGCTGTCGCCATTCTGCGCCCTTGACTCCTGCCCGTTGCCCCAGACCGGGTTCCATGCGGACTGTGGTCCAGTAGCAGCTGCTCCGGATGCGTACGGTTGAGACGGGCGCTCCGATGACGCGCGCAACTGAGCGTCATAGTCGCGCCGTTCACTGGGATTCCCCAGCACCTCATAGGCGGCATTCACTCGTTCCATCATGTGAGCCGCATTGGCGTCACCAGGGTGAAGGTCCGGATGGTACTTCCGCACCAGCACGCGATACTGTTCGCGTATTTGTTCCTGGGAAGCAGATGGTTCAACCCCCAGGACGGCATAGAGATTCTGCTCAGACGTAGCCGTGCCCATCGCTATTGCCGCGTTTCACTATGTTGTTTCACGCACTCTTCCCTGTTGTTTCCAAGCTCCACCTGCAACCCCTGTACGGGCAGTGCGACCATTGTAGCAGAAGAGTATGCCATGACCATGCATGACGCTTCACTCCCGCAGCATCACGGGGCGCGGCGCGAGAACGCAACAAAACCCGCCCAATGGCCCGTCGGTCAATCGCCCTGAGCGTCGTAGCTCTCAACGTCAATGATAAGGGCAGTTGCGTTGTCTGCTCCGCCTGCTTCATTCGCAAGCCTGACCAGCAGGCGAGCCGCTTCCTCCGCACGACACTGGAGCAGGGTCGAAAGAATCTGTGCTTCAGGGACGGCGCTCCACAGCCCATCCGAACACAGGAGAAACCGGTCACCCGGTTCCATCGGGTGTGAGGTCACATCGGCTGCTTCCACAGCCTGCGTGCCCAGTGCCCTTGTGAGCGTGTTCCTCCAGCCAGATTTCATCGCCTCATCGGCGCCGAGCATCCCCTCCCGTACCATCTCGGCCGCCACTGTGTGGTCCTCAGTCAGCAGCGTAAGTGCCCCCTGATGAACGCGATAGCATCGGCTGTCACCAATGTTGCCAACACATGCCTGGTTTCCATCCGGGGCAAGTGCCACCAGCGTGGTACCCATCCCCTCCATGGACCGCGCGGTCAAGGACAGTTGATACACCGCTGCGTTCGCACTGCGTGCGGCGGCGTCCAGTCGCTCGGCCGCCCCAGTGGCAGACTCAGCCGATCTCCAGGCATCCAGAAACGCCACAACGGCTGTGCGGGAAGCCACCTCTCCCGAACGAGCGCCGCCAAGGCCGTCGCACACGACATAGCACGGTTCCATGTCTTGCTTAACCTCCTGCCCTATCATGCCAAAGGAGTCCTCGTTGTTCTCGCGCACCAGTCCCCGGTCGCTCCAGCCTGCAGCTCTTAGCTTCATGCTCACCTCCTGCTCCAGCATGTCCGATATGTCAAGTGGTGGGTTCCTTCTGAACGCGTATCGCTGCAGCAGTCACTGACTGCTGCAGCGATACGACTGAAGAATCTGTTGGTTGCTATTTCTTGGTCGTAGTCTTCTTGGCAGCCGATTTCTTGGCGGCTGGCATTGCTGCGGCAGGCGTCTTGGCCGCAGGCTTCGCAACCTTCGCCACTGCTGCTTTCTTGACAGTCTTTGTCATGACAGGCTTCTCAACGAGAGCTGCCTTCTTGGCCCCACCCGCAACCTTTCCGACAGTCTTGTCCGGTTCTGCCTTCGGTGCGCACTTCCGGCAGGAGGCCTTCATGGGTGCTTTGGTCTCGACCTTCTTCTCCGCCTTCTTGGGTGCGGCAGCCACGACCTTCTTGACTACTTCCGTTGCCTTCTTTGCAGTTGCAGCCATTGCCATCTCCTTTGTTGAAAGTGATGTTGCCTTACCGACGAGAACTGCTGTCAATACTGTATGACAAAAACACTTTCAGAAAAGATGTCAAGCCCCATACGCACTGCCGTCGACACCTCTCTTCCGGGAACCGCCGTGCCACCATTCCCGGCAGGCCCTCATCAATCCTCTGTCTGGGCCTCCGCTGGCGCGCATGTGCGAACAGCCTCTACCGGTTCCGCTGGTTGCAAGTAGTCGGGAATGAGCGTTTCCACCTCCCGAATGTCCCGGAGCATGAAGCTCACGATGCTCACAGTCAGAGCCAGGAACCCAAACAGAACATACATCAGCCCCATCCCTGCACCAGGGCCCATTCCCACCAGGGCGCCCAACATGGCGGCGAACCTCGTGCCAGGCATCATGGCAGGCTCAAACACCCGGTCGGCCAGTGGCCCGGCGGCGAGCATGGCAATCGGAACAGACACCTGCGCTATCAGCATGCGTGTCCCAAACACCTTGCCCTGCACATCATGGGGCACCTTGGCCTGCCAGATTGAATCATTGCAACCGTTAAGGAATGGAATGATGAACGCGCCCAGGAACCCCGAGAT
>DAOOUZ010000034.1:0-11868 GCA_035369785.1 Candidatus Cryosericum sp.
CCCGTATGGCACCAAGCTGTTGGAGGACCTGTTGCTGCACATGCGGGACGACCTTGGGATGACGGTGGTCGTTGTCACCCAGGACATCTTCGAGGCGCGCCGCGTCGCGGACCAGGTCGCCTTCCTCCATGAGGGGCGCATTGTCGAACAGTCGCCACGCGACGAGTTCTTTGATCAGCCCCGCGATGAGTGGACGCGAAGATTTGTTTCCGGCGAGCTGCTGGTGTAGAGGGAGGCAGAATGATGCTGAGCACAGAGGAAGCGCTGAAAGTCATGCTGGAACGTGCCGAACGGCTGGAGCCTGTCGAGGTCCCGCTGGATGAGGCCGCGGGCTTGGTATTGGCCGATGACATCGAGGCACGCGGCAGTGTGCCTCCGTTCACCAATTCGGCCATGGACGGGTTCGCCGTCCAGGCCTCGGACATCGTGTCTGCCACAACCGAGCGTCCTGTTCGTCTGCGCATCCTCGAGGATGTGCCTGCAGGAACAGTCGCAGCCGGCGCTATTGCCCCTGGCACCACCATGCGGATCATGACCGGTGCTCCTGTTCCCCCTGGAGCAGACACGGTCGTACAGGTGGAACTGACACGTCTCGAGGGGTCGGAGGTGCTGGTGCTGAAGGCCCTGAAGCCGGGGACAAATGTGCGTCTTGCTGGCGAGGACATGAAGGACGGCGCCACTGTCCTGCGGAGGGGTATGCTTCTCCGTCCCGGCGAGATCGGCGTGTGCGCGGCGGCGGGCCACTCGGTGGTGTCCGTCTACCCGCGCGTTCGTGTCGCCATCCTGACCACTGGGGCCGAACTGGTCGACGTTTCGGCTGTCCCCGGTCCTGGCCAGATCCGGGACGCCAATGCGCACTCGCTGCGGGCGCAGGTCCGGGCAATTGGCGGGGAACCGGTCGTCTTTCCCCGCGTGGCGGACACGCGTGAGGCAGTCAGGACTGCCATGGCACAGGCGCTCGCGCAAGCGGATGTGGTTCTCACAAACGGTGGTGTTTCCGTGGGCGACTACGACTTCGTGAAGGAAGTCCTGGAGCACCTGGGGGCCCAGCTGGTGTTCTGGCGCGTGAAGCAGAAACCAGGGAAGCCGATGGCCTTCTGGACTCTTGGTTCGAAGTACGTCGTTGGCCTGCCGGGAAATCCTGTGTCGTGCATGGTCTGCACCGAGGAGTATGTGCGGCCCATGGTACGCCGCATGATGGGGTTCCCGTTGTTGTACCGGCCGGTGCGCAGCGCCGTTCTGGATGAACCCTATGCCAAGGGGGCCGACGCGGGGCGGACGCACTTTGTCCGCGTGCGCCTGCACGAGCAGGATGGTGCGCTGCACGCTGTACTGACCGGGCCACAGGGCTCCGGCATCCTCACCTCGATGGCAGAGGCCGAGGCACTTGCCATTATTCCCGAGGAAGTTTCCACGCTAGGGGCCGGCTCACTGGTGCAGGTGCAGCTCACGGACCTGCCCGAGGACCATTGATGCAGGACAACATCGGCCGTTCTATCGACTACATCCGCGTCTCGGTCACCGACCGGTGCAACCTGCGCTGTCGCTACTGCATGCCCGAGGAAGGCGTCCCGCTGCTCAGGCACGAGGATATCCTGCGCTTCGAGGAGGTTGCTGCCTTTCTGCGCGTTGCCGCAGCGCAGGGCATCGTCCACGTGCGCCTCACTGGGGGGGAGCCCCTGCATCGCCCCGGCATCGTCGACCTCGTGGGCATGCTGACGGAGATTCCTGGCCTCAAGGACCTTTCCATGACGACGAATGGAACGCTGCTGCCCCCGTTGGCCGCTGACCTCAGACGAGCAGGGCTGCAGCGCATCAACATCGGTCTGCCATCGCTGGACCCGGCCACCTATGCCGCATTGACGCGCTTCGGGTCGCTTGACCAGGCGCTCGCGGGTGTGCAGTCTGCGCTCGAGGCGGGATTCGACCCGGTAAAGCTTAACGTGGTTGTCCTGCGGGGCATCAACGACAGTCTGGCCCCCTACGTGGAGCTCACCAAGCGCTGGCCCGTCGCCGTGCGCTTCATTGAGTACATGTCCATTGGTCCGTTGGGAGAGGACCACTTCCTCGTTCCAGCTGCAGAGATGCGTGCCATGCTCGACGAGCTGGGTCCCCTGGAACCTGCGGAGAAGCCTGCGGGCAATGGACCGGCGCGTTCCTACTGGCGTGTTCCCGGCGCCCCCGGGTCGCTGGCAGTCATTGCCCCCACGACCGAACACTTCTGTCCGGAGTGCAACCGGCTGCGGCTGGTCGCAGACGGGCACCTGCGCCTGTGTCTGTTCGGTGCGGAGGAGATTGACATCAGACCGGCACTGCGGCCTGCTGTGGACGAGGAGGCATTGCGAGGCCTGCTGGCGCGGGCGATGCAGGAGAAGCCCGTGTGCATGCCGGACGGCGCGCGGGACTATGGCCGTGCCATGGGCAGTATCGGAGGCTGACATGAGCGAGAAGAAGCTGACACATCTCGACCAGGAGGGGCGGGCGTGCATGGTGGACGTGGGCGACAAGATGGCGACTGAGCGCGAGGCTGTCGCGGCATGCCGTGTCCTGCTTGCCCCCGAGACCTTTGCGCTGGTCAAGGCAGGCAACCTCAAGAAGGGTGACGTGCGTACAGTCGCCCAGGTTGCAGGAATCCAGGCCGCCAAGCGGACCTGGGAACTCATTCCACTCTGCCACCAGATTGCTATGACGTACGTCGGGGTGCAGGTGACCCTTGACGAGAACGACCACGCGGTTGACATCGAGGCTACCGCTCGAACGCACGCGGAGACGGGCGTTGAGATGGAGGCACTGGTTGCCGCCTCGACAGCTGCCCTCACCGTCTATGACATGTGCAAGGCAGTCGAGCGCGGCATCCGCATCACGGACCTGCGTCTCCTGCTCAAGAGCGGTGGCCGGACCGGCACCTGGGAGCTGGCATGAGCGCGGGGACGGTCGTGTCCGTTAACATCTCCGAGCACAAGGGCACGCGCAAGCACCCACTGCAGGGCCCTGTGATGATCACGGACCAGGGCATGCAGGGGGATGCGCACGCTGGCAACTGGCACCGTCAGCTCAGCCTGTTGGCGCAGGAGAGCATCGAGCGGATGCAGGGACATGGCGTGGTGCTTGGGCCTGGCGATTTTGCCGAGAACATCACGACCCAACACCTTGACCTGTTGGCGCTCCCGGTGGGAACCCGGCTTCAGGTAGGTTCCAGGGTTGTGCTCGAAGTGACGCAGATCGGGAAAGAGTGCCATCTGGGCTGCGAGATCCGCAAACTTGTGGGCGACTGTGTCATGCCACGGGAGGGTATCTTTGCCCGTGTGGTCACGCCGGGGTGCATCGAAGCAGGGGATATGATACAGGTTGTCGAAGGAGGCACGGTATGAACGCAGCAGTGCTGACAGTCAGTGATAGTTGTGCGGCCGGAACCAGGACTGACGAAAGCGGTCCGTACATTGCCGGGCGCCTGCAGGGAGCCGGATGGACCATCGACGGACTGGCTGTTGTCCCGGACGACCGCATGCAGATTGCCGACATGCTCGAGCAATGGGCAACGCGCGGAAGCGTGGACGTCATCATCACGACAGGCGGTACCGGGTTCTCGCCACGAGATGTGACGCCCGAGGCCACGCTGTCGGTCGTCGACCGCCGTGCACCGGGCATCAGTGAGGCCGTCCGCGCCTATGGAGTGGCGAAGGGCGTGGCGACAGCCTCACTGTCGCGTGCGGAGGCGGGTCTCATTGGCCCCACCCTTGTCATCAACCTGCCTGGCAGCCTGAAGGCGGTCCAGGATGGCATGGAGGTGCTGCTGCCCCTCTTGCCCCATGCCCTTGAGATGATGGCTGGGAGGGGGCACGGAACGCCCTAGGAGCCAATCCTGTTTGCGGCCAGGTCCAGAAGGATAACCGAGTCGTTGCCGCTTGTCCTGTGGCGGATAAGGCAGAGCACGGCACCGTTCAGCGAGGCTACCCTGGTACCTGTATCCAGGCCTGCACCTGTGAGGGTTGTCGCCACCCCGGTCAGCCGGTTCACGACCAGGATGCCGCCGTCCTCCACCGGAAGGACAAGATAGCGGGTGGACACCTTTATGGAAAGGAGATCCGCCTCGTCGGAGACGCTGGGACCAAGGGGAACGACGGCCCAGGGTCTGTCAACGGGAGCCACGACAAGGCGTGCGTTCTGTTGGTACACGACGCGCCCGTCGGGGGTCACGAAATGCGGACCGAGGTTACGAGGGTCGGACGCATCGTGCCACTGACTGAACAGGAACGTCTGAGCGCTGGCAGGTGGAGCAAGGAGAGAAACTGTCTCCCGTATCTCGCCACTCGCCAGGACTTCATCTGCGCTGAATGCCACACCGCTTTCCAGAGGCCACAGGCGCCAAATGCGAGAGGCAGGCACCTCGCCAGTAGACAGTTGCTGCTCAACACCGTGACCGAGCTGCACCTGGAGCAGCCTTGCTGTGTCTGGAACGGTGCTGAAGGTCGTTGAGGTCCCGTTGCTCTGCATCATCTCCGCGCTCACAAGGAAGTAGGCGTTGTCACCCTGCAGCGCCATGTCATGGAACACCTGAATCAGCGTGGCTCCGGCGGGAACGGGCACGCCTCGCAGGTAGCCGGGGGCCACCAGCAGCGGCGTCAGCGTCCCGGTTGCGCGGTTCAGAGCGTAACAGGCGGAGGGCAGGAGGCCCGGGTCCTGCATGACCCGGAACAGAACCCAGCGGTCGTTCATCTGTATATCGAGGACACGCGCCCAGGACTGGGGAAGGGTGGACTGCCACACTGTCGTGTGAGCCTTCAGATCATAGAGGACAAGGGTGCGCGTATTGACACTCTTTTCGCTGTTTGGCTCCACCTTGCCCGGGCCGGTTGCCCAGGCGACACATCCGTCACCGGCAGCCGCGGCAGAGACAGCGGGCAAGGCACTGGGAATCTGCGCAGTGATGAGCGACGAAAACGCTGCGACGTGGGGAAGCAGGACACGCTCCTGTTCCTGCTGGAGCGCCAGACTTTTCGCAGCGCCATATTCGTATGCGCCTGATGCAGCATGCCACTGGTATGCTGCGACCGCAACCCGTGCTACGGTCGCAGGGTCGGTCGGGCTCCCATCCGTTTCCATCTGACACACCCATGGTAACGTTTGTCCACGAGCGCGGTAATCACCGTGGTCTTCTCTTCGCTTGCTGATTCGGAGCATCCGACAAGGATGCAGCCAGACACGCCAACAATCAGGACCAGCAGTAACGCAGTTGCAGTCACGAACACTCTCTCGTGCATGTCGTGCCTCCTCCGGTGAACCCAGGCTAGGGTGACCCGGTCCATTCCCTTCACAGGTATAACGCAACCCAAGCAGTTTGTCTGAAGAACTTGGCAGCGCCGGAGTCAGGAACGTGGCACAACGAACCAGAGCCACGTGTTGAACGAGGCCCCTCGTTGACCTATAGTACATTGATGACGTATTATGTGATTGATGCATTCACAGACAAGGCGTTTGCCGGCAACCCGGCGGCTGTGTGTCTTCTGGAGCACCCGCTGGCGGACGACGCCATGGCGGCCATAGCTGCCGAGATGAACCTGTCCGAGACAGCCTTTGTCCTGAGCGAGGGGAACGGGTGGCATCTGCGCTGGTTCACGCCGACCGTGGAAGTGCCGCTCTGCGGACACGCGACCCTTGCCACGGCGCGGGCGTTGTGGGAAGAGGGCCTTGTCAGAGGGCAGGACGTGTGGTTCCAGACATTGAGCGGCCTACTGGGAGCGCGGTACAGGGATGAGTACATCGAGCTGGACTTTCCGTCGCTGCCGCCCGTGCAGGCGTCCCCTCCAAACGGTCTGCTCGAAGCCCTGAGGCTGACGGTCGCACCCCGGTGGACGGGCGTGAATGCTCACCGGTACTGGCTGCTGGACGTTGGTTCAGCGGAAGCAGTGCGCGCACTGAAGCCGGACCGGGCGTCCGTGATGCAGTTTGATTTGCCCGGCATCATTGTCACAGGGGTGGGCGATGGGTTGTACGACTTCACCTCGCGCTTCTTTGCTCCTGCAGACGGCATTTTTGAGGACCCGGTCACGGGTTCCGCTCACGCTGCGCTAGCGCCGTACTGGCAGTCGGTGCTGGGCAAGGACCAGGCCGTAGCGTTTCAGGCGTCTCCACGGGGCGGCTCCCTGCAGGTCCGCATCGCTGGTGAGCGTGTTCTCATTGGTGGCAAGACGGTTGTTGTTGCACGAGGGGAGCTGCTCGTTCCCTGAGGAGCGTGGGCCATGCTGACTGCACCCGTGAACTTTCGACCAGCTGCGCCTGGCGATGCGCCGTTTGCGACGCCACTGCTGTATGACATTTCGCGCCGGGACTTCGACTACCTGTTTGTAGACCTGGCGGCCAGGCTATCGGTGCTTGACGTCCTGGATAGGTTCTATCGACTTCCTGGCGGCATGTTCTCGTGGCACAATACGGAGCTTGCCCTGGTCGAGGGCAAACCGACGGGCCTAGTGACCGCGTACGCCGCGTCGTCGGGTGACGGCAGCACTGCCTGGCTGGTGCGGGCCGTCCGGACGCTGGGGATGCACGGACTGCTGCGCCTTGCCTGGCGTGGTCTCCCTGCGAGCCGCACGGTCCGTCCCCTGCTTCCCGGAAGCTGGTACATTGCCTTTGTCGGAGTTCAGGCTGGACAGCGTTCCCTTGGTATCGGGACCAGGCTGATCGAACGTTCGATGATGAGAGCGCGGACCCCCGGGTGCTTCTGCGTCGAACTCGATGTGGAGCACGACAACGTACTGGCACAGGCTCTGTACAAGCGGCTCGGGTTTCAGGTTGTTGCTGAGCGGAAAGTACCCCGAACCTCTCCCCTCGTGGCCACGTGGCGCATGCGACGCAATCTTGAACAGGGAGGAACAGAGGGCACCGAGCCACCATCTGCCGACAATATGTGAAGATACTGTGAATAATCCCGCGTCGCGAAATCGGATGGTTGCGTCATAGGAGTGAGCCCATGAGAACCCTGCACCTGGGTGGGCATGGGTCAAAGGAGGTCTCAAGATGGCGCGTGTGACGCTTGTCTATCCTGACTACACAGTAATGCGGCTCTTTTCCAGTCCCGGCAGAACCAGGGTCGAACGCGGAGGATGGTACGCGGAAGGACTCGCGGCCCTTTCGGCCGCGTTGAAGTTGCAGCATCACGAGGTCAGTCTTCTGCATGTGACGCAGCCCCCTTCGCGGCAGGACTTTGTGGCGCGTCTGGAGGCGACTCACCCTGATGTCATCGGGTTTTCGGTACGGACCAGCGCTGTTCCTGCAGTCACCGAGTGGACGCGCTGGGCACGCGAAGCAGCAGGCGCCCCGATTGTCTGGGGAGGCTACCATGCGTCGCTAGCGCCGGAACAGTGCATGAACATCCCTGGCGTAGACGCCCTGATTCAGGGAGACGCTGACCTTGTCTTGCCGCAGGTCGTGGATGCGTGGGCCGGAGGAGACAACCCGCAGGGAATCCCGGGGGTATGGTGGAGGGACGGCACTGAGGTTCGCCATGCACCAGTCGGGCCGCTGACCCCCGACCTCGACGCCCTGGCCATTCCGGACTTTGGCCTGTTTGACCGCAACCAGCTCATCGCAACGCGCACACATGTCGCCCTGGGCATGCTCTCACGGGGCTGCCCCTACGCCTGCACGTACTGCACCAACCATGCCTTCCGCGCTCTGTACCCCGACCCGCGTGACTATCACCGGACGCGATCCCCCGAAGGGGCCATTGCATACATCCGTGCCCTGCGGGAGTGGTATCCTGACGTATGCGAACTTCGGTTCCTCGACAATGTCTTTGGTATTTCGGTGGAGTGGCTGCGGGAGTTCGGTGCGCTGTACCAGCGTGAGGTGGGGTTGCCCTTTGCCTGCGATGAGCGGGCGGAGCTGCTGACCGACGAGACCGTGAGACTCCTGGCGGACATGGGATGCACACAGGTGTACCTTGGCATCGAGTCGGGGGACGAAGAACTGCGACGGCAGGCCCTGGGACGCACCATGAGCAATGAGCTGCTTGTCAGGGATATTGCGCGCCTTCATGCTGCAGGGATAGGCGTCTTCGCCTACAACATGGTAGGACTGCCGGGCGAGACGCGCGCAACCGCACTGCTCACACCCAAGCTCAATGCCGATGCCCGAGTGGACGACGCGTGCATCAGCGTGTTCTCCCCGTATCCTTCTACCGTACTGTACGACGTGAGCATCCGCGACGGGTCAGTGGTCGAGCCGATTGACTACAGCAGTCTGACGTTCCTCGACCAGCCAGGGTTTGGCAGCGGGGAAGTGGCCTTCATGGCATTGTGTTTCAATCCTCTGCGACGGTGGTACCGGCGACATGGGACTGACTCCCGTGCTGCGAGGCGGATGGACAGGACTGTCCTCTCTCCACATATGCCGGTGCGTGCCGTGGTGTATTGTTCCGAACGGTGGGAAGGAGGACGTGAAGCTGCAAAGTCATTCCTCAGGTCCCACGCGCCCGGTGCGTTTCTATTTCTGAAACGCCTTCTGCACCGCGGGCCCGTCCCTCAGCGTGTTGACGTAGGGACTCGTCCAAAGGAGTAATGGGCCTCGGACAAGGTGCCATCCAAGCGGCGGTGCCGCCTGCACGCGGACCTGTCGACTCACGGCCCTGCCTGCGAGCAGCTCCTCGGGGGTCACAGCGTCAATGACGACGTAGGTACCAGCGGCATCACTCGTGACAAGGCCGCGCACTGTGCCGCTATCGACCATCTGAGTGACCCTGTGCTGGATGACACTCACAGACGCCGTCATGTGGGCGTCTGTCTCGTTCCCGCTACACAGCTGAACGGCCCGAAAATGTATACGAGGGCAGACCCAGCTTCTTGATACCCCCAAGCTAGAACCTCGACTCGCAGTCTACGCATGATAGGCACTCAGCTCTGCAACCGACCTGCCTGTCGCAGGGATTCCTCCACGGCAGGGTCACCCATGGCACCTGCACGTGGCTGCCCTGAGACGGTGACGGGCGGTACGTTCGTCTCGGCAAGGTCCCGGTCCATCACCGCGCACATGAGCCAGGCAAAGATACGGTCTCGATACCGCTTGTAGAGAATACCGACAGCTTCTTTATCGACCAGGCTTGCCATCAGCAGTACCCGGTCGGAATCCATGTCCACGCTATGCGCCTCCCTGTACACCTACAGTATAGGTACCTTGTGGCGGACGCGTTATCTCTTGTCCGCGGCGCGTGGGTGCGTAGACTGGAGGCGTCAGGAGGCATGATGATGGCGACAGAGACAATCAGCATTCACATCGTCGAAACAGGGGAGGACGTGGTCTATCCGCGGGGGGTTCGTCTCGACTCCGTGGCCAAGGACTATGCCTCGTACCATACGTCCCGTATCATGGCGGCGCGGGTGAACAACGACATCCGCGAACTCTTCAAGACACTCAGCCATGACGCAACGCTCGAGTTCATCGACATGACGACTGAGGATGGGGCGCGCATCTACCAGCGGGGCCTTGTGTTTATCCTGTACGCTGCCGCCCGGGACCTCATTCCGGAAAGTCGCCTGCGGGTCCAGCATTCGCTTGGTCAGGGGTTGTACTGCGACCTTGCCGGGCACGAGGTTTCCGATGAGGACATTGCCCTCCTCAAACAGCGCATGAGCGAACTCATCAGCCAGGACATCGAGTATCAGAAGCAGGAGCTGTACAAGTGGGATGCCTTGCAGCTGCTGGACGGTCTGGGTATGCATGACAAGGCGGAACTTCTGCGGTATCGCAGCAAGTCGACGGTGAATGTCTACTATCTCGGAAAGCATCCTAACTACTTCTACGGGTTCATGCCACACAGCACCGGAGACACCCCCCTCTTCGACCTTCTTCGGTACCGGGGAGGCATGGTGCTTGTGTTTCCAGGCATCACGAGCCCGACTGCCGTCCCTGACTACGTGCCGCAGACCAAGCTTGCGGACGTCTTTGACGAAGCCGAGGAGTGGGGCCGCATCATCGGCGTCGAAACAGCGGGCGACCTTAATGATGTGGTGGCGCGGGGTCATTCGCGGGAGCTCATCATGGTCAGCGAAATGCTGCACGAGAAGAAAATCGCCCAGCTCGCCGACCGCGTCACGGCCTCTGGGGCCAAGCTCGTCCTCATCGCCGGGCCTTCGTCGTCCGGCAAGACGACATTCAGCAAGCGGCTGGCGCTGCAACTCCGCGTGAACGGGTTTGATCCCCACCCTGTGTCCCTTGACGACTACTTCATCGACCGCGTCAAGACACCTCTTGGGGAGAATGGCGAGCCGGACTATGAGGCACTGTCATCGCTGAACACCGAACGGTTCAATGAGGACCTCAACCGCCTCCTTGCAGGGCAGACGGTCACACTGCCGAAGTACAGCTTCAAGACAGGGACTTCCACAGACACTGGACCAACAGTCGTGCCCACACCACGCACCGTGCTCATTGTGGAAGGCATTCACGGGCTGAACCCAGACCTGACCGCTGAAGTTCCGGACGCTGCAAAGTTTCGCATCTATGTTTCCGCCCTTACGTTTCTGAACCTGGATGCCGACAACCGCATCCCTACGACAGATGTGCGCATTCTGCGGCGCATGGTGCGGGACCACATGTTCCGCGGCTACTCGGCGCTGGACACGCTGCACGCATGGCATTCCGTGCGCATGGGAGAGGAGGAGCACATCTTTCCGTTCCAGGAGAACGCCGATGCCATGTTCAACTCATCGCTGGTCTACGAGCTGGCATTCCTCAAGAACTACGCCATACAACTGTTGCTGCAGATCGACAATACGGTGCCGGAGTACTCCGAGGCACGGCGGCTTATCCGCTTCCTCGACTACTTCCTGCCGGTGATGGACATCGACGTTATTCCCAGCACGTCGATCATCCGCGAGTTCGTTGGAGGGAGCTACTTCGCGTACTGAACAGCCGACGTGAGCGTCTCTGCACGCCTCAGCATGTTCTTCCTGCCTGAACAGCGTAGACTATGGTCGCATGACCTGCGTTCCGCGCAGCATATCACGCAGCGCGAACGTCCGGGTATCGAGCTTGGGGCTGATGGAGTACCCATGCTTGCTTGGGAGGCTGGCGCACGATGACTGGACAGACTGCACTCGTATCACTTTTCGGCATACTGCTCGTGGTGGCCGTCGTTGTCTTCTTGTGGGTTCGGAGGACGAAACGGAGCGGCTGGCCGCTCGGATTGAGTATCGCCCTGTTCCTGGTTTCATTCCTTGGCTTGGTTTTTTCGGGTCTCGCGGGGCTCTACACCGACTACCTGTTCTTCGCCGAGGTCGGCTATGTCCAGGTCTTCTGGACAAAGACGCTGGTACGGGCCACTTCGTATGTTGCAGGGGCGGTTGCCGCGTGCGCCATCGTCCTGGGGATCACGCACCTGCCGCGGCGTCTGTTCTCTGGCATGAGCGACGACGATGCCCGGAGGATATCGCGGACGCTGATGTGGACGCGCATCGTGATTGTGCTGGTTGTCGCCAACTTCTGTGGGCTTGCCGCCAGCAACCTTGGCCTGCAGCTCCTGACAGCCATGCGCCAGGTGTCTTCCACTGCGTACGTGGACCCGATTTTTGGCCACAGCGAAAGTTTCTACTTCTTCACGTATCCCGTCATCCGTGGCATGCTGGGTATCCTGGCGGGGACCATGGTCGGCGGCATGGCGGTGATCGGCGCATGTTTTCTCATGACGGCATCCACAGCCGGAGACGAGGCCCTGAGGCGTGGACTGCGCAGCAGGCTGAGCTCCTTTGCAGGAATCCTGCTGGTGATTGCAGCCGCGGCTATCTGGGTGTCTATGTTCGGCCTCCTGTTTCAGAGCAACGGGGTCGTGTTCGGCGTGAGCAGCACGGACCGGGTTATCCGGATTCCTCTCCTCAA
>DAOOUZ010000035.1:0-11768 GCA_035369785.1 Candidatus Cryosericum sp.
AACCACAGAAAGGCGATGTCGAATGCCAGGGCGGCTGCCGGAAGGAGTCCTGCAAGTCCCGATGGATGTGCGACGGCCTCGGCCATGGCAACAGCAAACACAGGAAGACTGGTACTGGCAAGCAGTCCGTCCAGCCCGTCGGTCAGGTTGAACGCGTTCACCATGCCAACGGCATACACCATGGCGATGACGAAGAACCACCACCCCGACAGCAGGACAGTGGCCCCAAGGCTCACACTCCCCCGAAGCCCGGGGTTGCCCACGGCGAAGAACAGGGCCGCAGCCAACGTCTGGATGAGGATCTTCTGATACCCCAGGAGCCCATCGTTGCGATGCTTGCGCTCCTTCAGCCAGTCGTCCAGGAAGCCGGACAGCAGGTTGATCGCGACAAACAGCAATGCCGCGATATCGATGCGGCTGAGGCCATGTCCCCTTGTTACCGCCACATACACGAGGCACACGACGAGAACGTTCAACAGCAGCATGAGCCCGCCGCTCGTCGGGGTGCCGGCCTTTGTCTTGTGCGAGTCGGGTCCCTCCTCCCGGATCAGTTGAGTGAACCCAGACCTTCTGAGTAGCATGATGAGCGAGGGGAACAGAGCCAGATCACACACCGCCAGTATGAGAAGCAACGCCGCGGCTGTTGTGGCTGTCATCGTTCACTCCCGGTGACAGTCGTGCAGGAAAAGCCCAGTTCTTCCAAGGCTTCTCTCGCTTCTTCCCGGTCGTCCAGGGCAACATCCCTGCCCTCGTAGTACATCACAGTCTCATGGCCCCGACCAAGAATGAGGACAGCATCTCCCGGTCGTGCTGCAGCAATAGCGGCACGGATTGCACTCCCTCTGTCCTCGATGACAGTAACGTGGTCTGTCGTGAACCCTTGAAGGATATCCTTTACCGCGATGGATGCGTCTTCCCCGCGGGGATCCTCCACCGTCACGTAGCACCACCGGCAGGCCTGCTCGGCGATTCTCGCCATGAGCGGACGTTTTGCCCGGTCGTCGGCCCCCACCGACCCAAATACGGCAAGCAGATCGCCACTCACGGTTGCACGGACCGCGTCGAATAGTGCGCTGAACTCCTCCGGAGTATGCGCGTAGTCCACGATGACTTCAAACGGCTGTCCGCACACAATGCGCTCGTAGCGGCCGGGAATATACAACGGCTTTCCCAGAGCACGCAGTCCCGGCCCCAGGTCTGCTGCAGGTCGTACCGCATGGGCAGCCGCTATGGCCGCCAGCGCATTGTAGGCTTGGAATACCGGACCAATGGACAAGATGAGCGGAAGAGGCGGCCCACCATTGATGCTGACGGACAGTTCTGTCCTCCCTGCTCTCGATACGGCCTCGCTCCCGTGCACGTCCGACGGCTGCCGTATGCCATAGGTACTGACTCGAGCCCCGTCTGCCGCACTCCGGAATGTCGCAACCGTGGGGTCGTCGGCGTTCAGCACAGCGCAGGCGTCCTGGTCGAGTGAACGGAACAATGCAAGCTTCGCCTGCAGATAGGCCTCCAACGTGCCGTGATATCCAAGATGGTCTTCGGAGAAGTTTGTAAACACCGCGCAGTCAAAACGCATGCCATACACCCGGTCGTAGGCGAGTGCGAACGACGAGACTTCGACGATTGCGACCACGGCGCCTCTCTCCAGTCCGGTCTTCAGGTACCAGTTCAGTTGAAAGGCCTCCGGGGTGGTCGCCGGCAACGCATCCGGTGGATACGTTTCTCCATCCGGCATAACATAGCCCGTGGTGCCAATCATCACCGTCGCAACACCCATGCCCTCCAGTACTCGCTTCACAAGATAGGCTGTGCTGGTCTTGCCGCTGGTTCCGGTAATCCCAATCATCTGCAAGTGTCGTGCCGGGTAGTCGAAAAACGCCTGGGAGGCGAGACTCAGGAACCGACGCGCGCTGGGAACCACGATGACGGGCACCCCCGTGACCTCGGGGTGTTCCCGCTCGGACACGACGCAGGACGCACCGGCCGTCAGAGCCACGGGGATGAACGTGTTGCCATCCACACGCGTGCCAGGGACAGCCACGAACATGGCGCCGGGGACGCAGGCACGCGAGTCCGGCGTAATGAGGCTCACCATCTCCGCTCCCACAGGCGTGGAACGCCCCCGAAACCAACAGGAGGCGGGGACCATGTCGAGCAGCTCGCGCAGCTCTCTTTTCTCACTGGTATAGTTCACGGCTTCAACCTCAGATACTGTATCAGTTGCAGAGCAATCTTCTTGAACGTCGGTCCTGCGACGCGAAATGACGTACGTTCACCCTTTTGCGTCTGATGAATACTGAGAAAAACGACCACCCGCGGGTCATTGGCGGTAAGAATACCGGCAAAACTGAATACGTAGGACCCGTCTTTGAGATAGCCCCCGCCGGGTGCCGCAATCTGCGCCGTGCCCGTCTTCCCTGCCACCTGATAGCCGGGAATGTAGGCCGTCGAGACGCCGATGTTCTTCTGGACAACACCGTGAAGTCCCTCGAGAACATCGCTCGCGGTCTTGGCGCTGAACACCCGGCCAACAACGCCAGGCGTGTCTGTGCGCTGAACCGTGCCGGAGGCGTCGACGATCCGGTCCACAACATACGGGCGTTGCATGACGCCACCGTTTGCGATGGTGGCATAGAAGTTCGCCATCTGAATGGCCGTGACCGCGACGCCCTGCCCGAAGCCCATGGTCGGCAGTGTCGTCTGAGACCATTGCGACACTGGGAGCAGGATGCCTGACTCCTCGCCTGGCAAGTCAATGCCGGTCGGTTTCCCGAACCCGTACTTCCGAAGAGAATTGTAGAATGGCTGAGCGCCGATCTTCATGCTGACTTGTGCGAACCCGACATTTGATGAGTGCTCCAACATTGCATACAGGTCCATCGTGCCGTACGCATAGTTGTTGACTTCATGCACGACCGTGCCGTTGATCTTGAGGCTGCCCCCACTGTAGAAGGTGCTCTTGAGTGTAATCGCCCCCGTTTCGAGACCAGCAACGGAAGTCGCGGCCTTGAATACCGAACCAGGCTCGTAGTTCGCGCTGACAACCTTTTCGGACAGCGCACTGAGCGGTGCATCCTGCCAGTGTTCCGGGTCCAGACCAGGCACGTCCACCATCGCAAGCACCGCATCTGTCTTCGGATCCAGGACAGTGCAGGTCGCGCGCTTTGCATCGTAGGTCTTCACTGTTTCCAGAAGCGCCTGCTGGGCAAAGTACTGAATGTTGGAATCGATGGTCAACACAATATCCTTTCCCTGCACGGCTTCGATGACTTCCTCTGTGACAGCGGGTTCTCCGGGATTCGAGCCCGAGACGCGGTACGTATGCCGTCCATCCACTCCGCGAAGTTCCTTGTCGTACTGGAACTCGATGCCGGACAACCCTTGGTTGTCCGATCCCGTCACCCCGACCACTGACGAAACCAGTGCGCCAAGCGGATAGACCCGCCGATATCCCTTGTCCAGGACGACTCCAGGAACACTGAGGGACCGGAGCGCCTCGTATTCGCTCGCTCCCACCTGCTTCCTCAGATAGATGAAAGTGGACGATGCAGCGCGTATCTGCTTCTCCAGCACACTTGCAGACGTCTTGAGAATTGGTGCAATGGCCACGGCCGTAGCATGTGGATCCTTGACTTCTTTCATGTACAGGCCAAGAGACCATGTCGCGATGTCCTGGGCAAGAACGCGCCCTGTCGCGTCAAGAATCATGCCCCTTTTCGCCTTGATAGGAATGGAATCGGTCGCAAGCTGCTCGTTCGCCATATCCACAAGAGTGTTGCGTGCGACAACTTGCAGGTAGACGAACCGTGACTCTATTCCTATTGCTGCGACGAGGAACAGGACAAAAACTAACGTGAGACGTCGCCTAAACAATTCGCTGAACGATGCGACGCCTCTCTTCATCTGTATTCAGTCCTTGTGAAATCCTGTTCTAGTGAATAGTATTGTCCAGTGTGCCTATCACCGCCGTATTGTTGGGCGTCAGGCCCAGAGCGTCCGCTGCTGCCCTGACACGGTCAGGAGAAGTAAGGCTGGCATCCTGTTCCAACAGCACTTCCTGCTGCTGCAGCTGAGCCTGGATCGCTGCCCTGTTGAGATCTACCTGATGCTGGAGGAAGAGAGTCGTACTGTACACGTAGCCATAGGCGCACAGCAATCCGATTATCGTAACGGCAAGGACAGCAACACGGAGGCTCCGCGTCCTTGCCTCTGCGGAAACGCGAACCGCAGCCGCGGGGCGCCGAACCGCTGTGTAGTTGCCTTTGATTGCTATGCTCATGAGGACACCCTTTCCAGTACCCGAAGCTTTGCGCTGCGCGATCGTCTGTTCACTGCAACCTCTGTATCAGAGGGTCGTATCACCTTCTTGTTGATCAGACGAAATCCTGGCTCCCCCGAGACCGGTTTCTCGCAGAGAGCCAGGTAGCTCCTCTTCACGATTCTATCTTCGAGCGAATGGTAACTGATGACCAGGAGTCTTCCTTGTGGTTTCAACAGCGATGACGCTGATTTCAGACCGGCTTCGAGTGCATTCAACTCGTCATTCACATAGATGCGCAAGGCTTGAAATGTCTTCGTCGCAGGATGTATCCGGGCGTGTCTGGTGGGGAAGACAGTGGCTACTGTCTCCGCAAGTTCGCTCGTAGTTGCAATAGGCGCACGTTGCCGACGGCGTACTATTGCCCGAGCCACCTGACGCGACCTTCGTTCCTCACCGTACTTCCACAGAATGTCAGCAATCGTGTCCTCCGGGAACGAGTTCACGATATCCCTTGCCGTAGTTCCGAGACTGTCATCGAGCCGCATATCTAACGGTTGATCGTGGCTGAACGACAACCCCTTTCCTGTGCCCGCGAGTTGCTCCGAAGAAAAACCCAGGTCCATCAGGATCCCGTCGAATCTTGTGTCTGGATAATCCTTCAGCAACCGCGTCATATCCCGAAAGTTTCCGCGGATGATAACCTTGCGGGCGGCAGTAGAGTTGAGTCGCTCGCGGGCAATGGCTAGAACCTCTGCATCGACGTCCATCATGAAAAGCGTCCCTTCGCTAGACAATTGGCGCCCAATTTCATATGCGTGTCCGCCTTCCCCTGTCGTGCAGTCCAGATAGGTTCCATCTGGTCGAACCTGCAAGTATGTCATGACCTCGTCCAGAAGGACGGGTGTGTGAACAAACCCAGTCACTTGGCCTGCAATGCACCGATATTCTGCTCAAAAACCTTCTCCGCTTTTGCCCGATATGATTCCCAGGTACGAACGTCCCAGATCTCCAGGTGCGTCAAGGCACCGGCGAATACGACCTCTTTGTCCAGTTGTGCATACTCTCGCAAGTGCTGCGGTATGAAAATGCGACCTACCTTGTCGAGTTCAACCGTTGCTGCTCCGCTGAAGAGAACGCGGACAAAAGCCCGAGTGTCAGATGAGACAGGAATGAGATCACCATAGAACCGTTCAATGATAGAGGTCCACACTCTGTCATCAAACAGGTACAGACACCGATCCATGCCTTTGGTGAGAACATACGGGGCGTCTGCATCGGTGCGATAGTGTGCCGGGAACATCGTGCGCCCCTTGTCGTCCAGGGAGTACCGATATTCACCGATGAAGGACCGCTCCTTGTTCATGGCGTAAGTATACCACAATTTCCCACTTTTTACCACGATTCTGGTACAAACGCCAAGAACAAGTTCTAGACTATGGTTCCTCCTCCAAGTACCAACCGGTCGTGGTAAAAGACGGCCGCCTGTCCCGGGGTGACTCCGAACACAGGGACAGCGGTGCGCACCAACGCTGTGTCGTCGGAGAGTCTCTCGACATCAGCAGTCACAGGTCTTGCCCTGTATCGGGTGACGACGTCACAGGCAAATGTCTGCAAGCGTGCGGTGGGAAGGTGCTGCCACCTAAGTTCCTTCACTTCGAACGTGTCGCGCATGCACTCGCTGCGTGGTCCGACCACCAGCTGGTTGCTGGAGTGGCGCTTCTCGACAACATAGAGCCTTTCCGCTGAACTGATACCCAGGCCTCTGCGTTGTCCGATTGTATACGACGCCAGCCCCTCGTGCCTGCCCAGAACCGTCCCGTCACTCAGAACCACGGGGCCTTGGGCCCCGCCGACCCGCCGACGAGTTTCCGCTGCAAAACTGTCCAAAAGGAAGCAGAGGTCCTGGCTTTCGCGCTGTGCCAGAAGGTCCTTAGGGAACGATCCTGCTGCAAGAGACTTGACGTCCCGTTTCAACCTTCCGGCAAGCGGGAAGACAGCCCTCTTGCGTACCTCGGGAGACAGGCGATACAGGAAATATGACTGGTCTTTGCCGGTATCTGCACCCCGACAGATGAGATCACCATCCGCCGAGTGAACGATGCCCGCGTAGTGGCCACTGGCGACGAGGTCAGCACCAAGCTCACCCGCCGCGTCCATGAGACCCTGCCACTTCACTCGTTCATTGCAAACAAGGCATGGGTTGGGTGTGGCGCCTGCTGCGATGCCCTGCCAGAACGGAGTCACAACCTCCGACTCGAAGACGCGGGACATGTCGACCTGGTGCCAAGCAATGCCCAGATGTTCACACTGGGCTTTTGCCCGCCGCGTTGACCCAAGGTCACAGCAGGCGCTCCGATCTGAGAAATGGAGTGTGACCCCAATGACCTGCTCTCCGGCCTCTCTCAGCAGCAGCGCAGCGACCGCAGAGTCTGTCCCCCCGCTCATCCCAACGACAACGCTCAAGGAACCAACGCACCTCTCAGGTGGAATCGTGGCTCGCGGGCAGGAGTGGACTGTCGACCGGCAGCATACCGGCGCGCACTATCCCTCAGGCACATCGGCATCCCTGGGCACACCTCGTCCGTTGTTCCCCGAACCTTCGGAGTACTCATACGTCTCGTAACGAAGACAGCACATGAGTTTGCCGCAGACGCCCGTTATCTTGCTGGGATTGAGGCTGAGGTTCTGAACCCGGGCACACTTGAGACTGACCGGCTTGATCTCCTTGAGAAAGCAGTTGCAGCACAGCTCGCGGCCACACATTCCCACTGTGGCGAAGAACCTTGTTTCATCGCGCGACCCGATCTGCCACATCTGGACCTTGGCCTTGAGCGCCCTTGACAGCGTAGATACGAGGGCCCTGAAGTCCACCCGGGTGTCCGCGGTGAAGTAAAAGACGTACTGTTTGCCGGAAAAAGACAACTCGCAGTTGACCAAGTGGATGGGCAGTGCCGCGTCGCGTATCTGCTCCTTGCACAGCGCGATGGCAGCGTCTTGTTTCTGTTCGTTCTCCGCCAGCCGCTCGATGTCTGCAGACGTCAACTTGCGCACGTACCTGAGAACACTCGCAGGTCGTTTTCTGGGGGCATTGTCATGCCGGGCATAGCCTATGACAACGTGAACCAGCTCCTTGTCGGAGCCAACCGCGAGCACCTCGTCGCCCGGCACCAGGTGCGTCCCATCGGCGACGTCGATCGTATAGGTCTGGTACGACTTGGCAGACCGCGCACTCAGACGTCGCTGCGACCCGCAGGTAGCAGGAAGCATGTATGTTCGATCACTCATCTGTTGTCATTCTCCTTAGTTCTAGCAGAGCATTCGTCACGACAAGCTCTGGATTCACGTTCTGTTCCACGTGCTGAAGACGGTCGCCAAGATGGTCCAGAAACGGGATCACACGCGATTCATCCAGCACAAAATTGACACGCGCCAGTTCTGGTTCGATATCCAGCGACACGTGCGCAAGAGGCGGGAGCTTGCCACGGGCTCGGAGGACGCCTTCCATGAACACTGCAATGGAACGCAGTGCCTCCATCGCGTTCTCCCGCTGGCTCAGGGTGCCATCCGTCCGGAGCAGGCGGCTGCTTGCATCTGCCAGGCTCAGATTGGCTTTCGCATAGTTCAGCAGAATATCCAGCGCCGCGTCCTCACCCTGCGGCTGCCCGCCCGCCTGGCTCGCGTCTGCCGCAACCTCGGTCTGAACCTTGACGACCTGCACCCGCGAGCGGATTGTCGGAAGTACCCTGCGGCTGTTCTGCGACAGCAGGAGGAAGACATTGCCCGCAACTGGTTCTTCAATCGTCTTGAGAACCCTGTCGGCCGCGACGTCTGTGAAGAAGTCCACCCCGCGGAAAACGCTCACCCGCAGGGAACCTGGCGCGGTCTTGATGGACGCATATGCGATAAACTGATCCACCGCATCCGTATCAAGTTTTGTCACATCTCCGAACGCGCGCATGTTCGGAGAACCGCCAGCCTGAATCTGTCTGCACGAGGCACAGTTGTCGCAGTACTCCCCGGGCATATGGTCGCCAGTGCAGTTCCCAGCCTTTGCCAGCGCAGTAGCAAGAGTCAGCTTGACTGCATCGTTCCGCCCGACAAGAAGATATGCATGCGACAGCTTTCCTGACGCCAGCGCCGCCTCAAAGCAGCGCGTGGCGGCACACGGTCCGACTGCATCTTCTATGCGCTTTGCCGACACTCTGCTACCTCCGTCATACTCGACTGCGCGCCCGCGGTGACGCAGCAGGCAGCATATGGAGCACCTGTTCCTGGGCTAGATTATATACGCCGGGGGCCTGGGATGCAATGAAGGCCTTGCTGACCGAAAACGAAAACCCCGCCAGAGGGCCGGTCCGGCGGGGTGACGCACGCGTTGTATATGGCGGCCGTCTACTTTTCGAGGTCCGCGAGTTGCTTGTACAGCTTCCGCTGTTCAGCCGTCAGAGTCTTGGGAACGCCGATTTCGACACGGACGACATAGTCTCCCCGGCGACGCTCTCCAACGGCTTGTGCCCCCTTGCCCCGCAGGCGCACCTCCGCGCCGTGCTGGCTGCCCGCGGGTATCGTGACCGTCTCGGTTCCACCCTCAAGAAGTGGAACGTCCACGCTCGTTCCAAGCACTGCCCTGGACGGAGGTATGCGTACGGTATGATACAGCAGGTTGCCACGGCGTTCAAACCGCGGATCAGGTTGCACGGTGATGAGCAGGTACAGATCTCCGGGCGCACCTCCGTGTTTGCCGGCATCCCCCTGCCCGGTAATGCGCACCTTCATGCCGCTGTCCACGCCTGCAGGAATGGTAACCTCGATCGTCTTGTCGACCCGGGCCACTCCCGACCCTTTGCACGTCGGGCAGGGAGAGTCGATGACCCGGCCTTCGCCTCTGCATGTGGGACAGACTCCAGCGGTCACCACCCTGCCGAAAATCGTGTCCTGGGTCTGGCGAACCTCTCCGCTGCCACCACACGTCGGGCACACTTTGGGAGACGTCCCCGGGGCAGCACCGCTTCCGTGACACGTTGTGCATGTGTCATAGCGACGGACCTGAATCTCTTTCTTGGTTCCGAACACTGCCTCCTTGAGGCTCAGCGTCATAGCAACGCTGAGGTCGCGTCCCCGTGGAGATTCCTCGGGCTGTTGAGCTGCCTGTGACCGCCCGAACCCGCCCATAAAGCTTCCGAACAGGTCCCCGAAGTCAAACCCGCCAAACGGTTCGCCAGAGCCCCCGTACTGAGGTGTCCACCCCTGGCCTGCCCCAGGGAAACCTGGCGCGCCTGCTTTGCCATAGGTGTCATACTGCTCCCGCTTGGCCGGGTCGCTCAACGTCTCGTAGGCCTCGTTCACTTCAGCCATGTGTTTGGGTGCTTCGGGGTCGTCCTTGTGGAGGTCGGGGTGGTACTTCTTGACCAGTTCCCGATAGGCCCTCTTGATGTCATCCTGGGAGGCGCCCTTCGGCACTCCCAGTATGTCGTAGTAGTCTCGATCAGTTGCCACATCGACCTCCACTCAAGCATGTAGTACACAGTGCCGGGAGCGACTATGCTTTCGGCGTGCCTTCTCCCTCTACTGTCTGCCCATCCTCAGGCGGCTGCTGGTTGCCGGCCGGTCCCTCGGACGCCTGCCCGCCAGACGGCTGCCGCTGCAAATCCTCTGTTACCTTGGTGAACGCTGCGTTTACTTCGTCGATCTTTGCCTCAATCTCCGTTGTCTTGTTGTCACGGACAAGGTTCTCGAGTTCAGTCAGCTTCTCCTCCGCCTCCTGCCGAACCTGTGGCGAGATCTTGTCGGCGTTCTCGGTGAGCGTCTTGCGACCGCTGAACACGACCTGGTCTGCCCGGTTCTTGAGCTCGACTTCCTCCTTGACCCTCTTGTCCTGTTCGGCAAACTGCTCAGCCTCACGCTTCATGCGTTCAATCTCTTCATCCTTCAACTTCGTGGCGTTCTCGATGGTGATGTGCTGTTCCTTGCCGGTGGCTTTGTCCTTTGCAGTCACGTGAACAATGCCGTTCGCATCGATGTCGTAGCTGACCTCGATCTGAGGCATCCCCCGCGGCGCTGGAGCAATACCGTCGAGAATGAACCGTCCAAGGGACATGTTGTCCTTGGCCATTGGCCGTTCCCCCTGGAGCACATGGATTTCGACCTGCGTCTGGTTGTCCGCAGCCGTGGTAAAGGTCTGCGTCTTCGAGATCGGTACGGCGGTGTTTCTCTTGATCATCTCGGTGAAGACGCCTCCAAGGGTCTCGATGCCAAGGGTGAGAGGTGTGACATCGACCAGCACCATGCCACTCTTCACCTCGCCGGCCATAATGCCTCCCTGAATGGCAGCGCCCATGGCAACGCACTCCATCGGGTCAATACCCCGCTCCGGAGCCTTACCAAAGTAGCTCTCCACAAACTTCTGCACCATCGGCATGCGTGTCGGGCCGCCGACGAGAATGATGTTGTCAATCTGCTGCGGCGTAAGGCCTGCATCCGAGAGCGCGCGGTTGATGGGCTCACGGCAACGCTCAATGATGGGCTGGACAAGCGATTCGAGCTTGGCGCGTGTGATGGGCATGACCAGATGTTTTGGGCCACTGGCATCTGCCGTGATGAACGGCAGGTTGATCGTGGTCTCAAACGTTGTCGAAAGCTCCACCTTTGCCTTCTCGACTCCTTCGCGCAGCCGCTGCATTGCCATCTTGTCGGCCCGGAGGTCTATCCCCGTCTGGTTGCGGAAATCGTCCGCCACGAAGTTCAGCAGTGCGTTGTCCATGTCCGTGCCACCAAGCTGTGTGTCTCCAGACGTGGCAAGAACGGTGAACACGTTGCCACCGAAATCCATGATGGTGACATCCAGCGTTCCTCCGCCGAAGTCAAACACAAGGATCTTGTGTTCTCCCTCAGTCTTGTCAAGCCCATATGCAAATGCTGCCGCTGTCGGCTCGTTGATCAACCGCACAACCTCGAGGCCCGCAATCTCGCCAGCATCCTTGGTGGCCTGGCGCTGAGCATCGTTGAAGTATGCCGGCACCGTAATGACAGCCTTGGACACCTTCTGTCCCAGAAATGCCTCCGCGTCGTTCTTGATCTTCCGAAGAATGAACGCACTGATCTGCTGGGGTGTGTATGTCTTGCCAAACACCGATACGGTGTAGTCTGTTCCCATCTTGCGCTTGATGGCCTGAATAGTGGACTCGGGGTTCAATGCCGCCTGCCTCCGCGCAGGTTCGCCGACGAGCACCTGCCCGTCCTTTGTAAACGCCACGTAGGAAGGTACGGCCTTCCCTCCGATGCTCACTCCTTCAGCCGCGGGAACAATGGTTGGCTTCCCGCCGACCATGACCGCAGCTGCAGAATTAGACGTTCCTAGATCGATTCCAATGATTTTCTCTTCCATTGCTAGCGTACCTCCTTGTTCATGATAGTCTCTTCAGGACACACTCATTTCTGTGCATCCGCGGTGTCCGGGGCAGCACTCCGTGGAGCGGAGGCTACGTCAACGACCGCAGGCCGCAGC
>DAOOUZ010000036.1:0-11767 GCA_035369785.1 Candidatus Cryosericum sp.
TATACTACCCTTGGTATGGTTTGTGGTTGCCGTGGTCCTGCACGTGGGGGTGCTGGGGTTCGACAGATACGTGAGGTACAGGGTTGCAGGTAGAGGACGACAGTTGGCCTCTTTAATCATCTGTCACAAAAAACAAGCCAATACCAATTACGCTCTAGCTGCCTAAGCGCGGCTAGCGTCTCTCCGGATCGTCCATCCCTGGGTCCGGCAGGGGCGTGTGCATAGGGGTCTCGATGGCGGGGGTCGTTCCCGTTCCCTGCCGGAGAGTACCAAACGGGAAATCGCACAAGACCGGGCGTCGACTCCTGGTTGCGTGCCAAACCTTTCAGTCGACTAAACCTGTAGGAACTCTGTAGTTAACGTATTTGGACGCGAGTTCAACTCTCGCCACCTCCACCATGAGTATGGACAGCTCACAGGATTCATGCCTGTGAGCTTTTTTGTACGGGCCGCAGGAGTGAGCGTACAGGAGAGGAGAAGTGGTCCCTCACGGTCGAGAAGTCCCGCATTGCCAGTGGCCCTGGCATTGACGGCACGTGGTTCTACTGGTATGACAATCTGATTCCCATGGCGACGGCCAACCTCCTGTATGTGCGGGAGGGAGATTCAGCACTCCCTGCTGTCGATCCTGACACCGGGACAGGTGCTTTGTCGTAGCGCTGTGGCAGTAGGCGGGAGGTGACGCGACTGCTGCCCGAGAGTGCCTAGACGTTTCCCCTCAGCCCTATGGCATCGGCCACGTCACGCATGCCAGCGATGGTTTCGGTGATGACGTCGTCCAGGCTCATGCCCAGCATGGCGGCGCCCTGCTCGATGACCTCGCGGTTCACGCCCGCGGCAAAGCTCCGGTCCTTGTATTTCTTCTTGACGGACTTGAGCTCCAGGTCCAGGACGCTCCTCGAGGGACGCATGATGGCGGTGGCGTTGATGAGGCCGGTCAGCTCATCGATGGTGTAGAGGACCTTCTCCATGACGTGCTCGGGCTTGACGTCCGAGCACAGGCCGTAGCCGTGGCTCTGGATGGCGTGGATGTACTCCTCGTCGACACCGCGCTCGGTGAGGATTTCGCGCGCCTTGGTGCAGTGCTGTTCTGGGAACCGCTGGTAGTCCAGGTCATGCAGGAGCCCGATAACGCCCCACTTCTCCTCGTCCTCGCCGAGCGTGCGCGCAAAGTGGCGCATGACGCCCTCGACCGCCAGCGCATGCGTGATGAGCGCCGGCGAGTCGTTGTATTCGACCAGCAATGCATATGCCTGTTCTCTTGTTGGTTTCATGATGCCTCGTGCCCCTTTCATTCGCAGTTCGACATATCATATCGCACCCGTCCAGGGAATCAACCGATGAGAGCGCGGGCGGTGGCCTTTTTCCACGGTTGTGTCAGACTACCTGTAGGATTTCTTCACGGTTACGGGCGTCTGCGCATCGGGAAGTGTGTATACTAACGCCTTTGCGTGCTGCCCCGGAGGGAGCCGGCGCGTTGCCGTCAGGGGCCGGTCTAGGTCCGTCCCGCAGGAGCAGTGTGCGAGACAGGGGAGAGGGATCGGAGCGTCTGGCGGGGAAGAGAGGTTCACCAAAGGTATGTCAACGACAAATGTTCAGAGTGACATAGAGGTTTACGCCCTGCCTGCCGACGAGGTGTTCGAGGCGCTGGGGACCAGTCCGCAGGGACTTACGAGGGAGGAGGCGGCGCAGCGTCTGGAGCAGTATGGCAGAAATGCCATCCAGGAGGCGAAGGGCACGCCGCTCATGGTCAAGTTCCTTTCCAACTTCACGAGTGTCATGGCCATGCTCCTGTGGGCCGGCATCCTGAGCCACCGTCCCTGCAAAGTGGAGGGCCATCCCGGGAAGATTCCCGGTGTCTTCATGCCTTTCACGAAACCATCCTATACTCTGGGTTGAACGTGCATGGAAATCTGACAAAGGAGGTACAGACAATGCCAGCATTTGCGAATCCTTTTCAAGCGAACGTCGAACGCACCATGACCCTTCAGGAACTGCTGGAGGCAATCCGTCTGGATATTGCCAGTGAGCTGGAAGCCATCTACGTCTACGATGCACATGTGCAGGCGACCGACAACGAAGCGGCAAAGAAAGTCCTGAGCGACATCCGCGATGAGGAGAAAGTACACGTCGGCGAGCTTGAGACCCTGCTTGGCGTGCTGGACCCTAGTGAGATAAGCTTCCATGCTTCTGGCGAAGCAGAGGTACATGAGATGCTTGCCGACCCTGGCCACGAGCAGGCTGCGTCCTCCCCGTCGGGCGCGACGGTCGGCAGTCTGCTGGACACGTAAGCACGACTGTGAGGTGATGGTCATGAGCTATCTTTCGAGAGAATCTTCCCCGTTGTCCGCCGAGCTGTGGCAGCAGATTGACGCGGCTGTCGTCGAGACCGCGCGTGGCACGCTGACTGGCAGGCGGTTCCTGCACCTGGTCGGCCCTCTTGGTATCGGTGCGGGCGCGGTTCCCGTGGACGATGCGACTGCACTGTCCGAGGCGGTGAGAGACGGCATCGTCACAACCCAGGGGCGCAGGTATGTCGAGCTGCCTCTGCTGTATGAAGATGCCACGCTGTTGGCAAGGGACCTGGAACGGGCCGCTGCCGCGAGTGTGGCTCCTGACCTTGGCGCTGTCCGCAGCGCAGCCCGTGCCCTGGCCCAGAAGGAGGACCGCCTTGTCTTCATGGGCAATCCGGAGCTGGGGTATGAAGGACTGGCGACCGCACAGGGCGTCAACACCCTGGAGCGCAAGGACTGGTCCGCCGGCGAGAATGCCTTCGCCGATGTCGCCTATGGCATCGAAGTGCTGCTGCAGAAGGGCGTTTCGGGTGAATACGCGCTGGCCGTGAGCCCGGACCTGGCACTGCAGATGCAGCGGCTGCAGCCGGGAACGGGCCTTCTCGAGGCAGACCGCGTGGCCAGACTCGTGGGCGGGCACGTTGTCGTTGCCCCGGCGCTTGGCAGGGGGAGGGCTGTCCTCGTCTGCGCCAACCCGGAGAACATGGACCTCGTCGTTGGTCAGGACATGGCCACGGCGTTCCTCGAGCAGAGCGGGCTCAACAGTTCGTTGCGCGTGCTGGAGACGGTTCTTCTGCGCATCAAGCACCGAGAGGCTATCGTCGTCCTGGGCTAGGAACCGGTGGAAGGCTTGCGGGGACCTGCGAGTCGCCGTAGCAGAATCTATCCATTCCCAGGTGCCCCGGTCGCATGGCCAGGGGCACCTGCTGTTCAGGGAGGCACGCGTGCAGATTGCAGAGGGAGTGTACAGCGTCGATGACACCGGCTTTGTCAATGTCTACGTGCTCGCGCGGCCCGGCCGGGTGGTTGTTGTTGACACGGGCATCCCCGGGACGGCGGAGAAGATTGTGGCATGCGTGCGCGGAGCAGGATACACAGAAGCGGATGTCACAACCATCATCCTCACCCATGCGGACCCGGACCACAGTGGCAGCGCCCGTCGCCTCAAGGAGCTGACCGGCGCGGTGGTCGCCATCGGCGCCGCCGATGCTCCCCGGGTGAGAGGTGAGCTGCCTATCAAAGCTCAACGGAAAGGGCTTGCTGGCATAGTAACCCGCGCCGTAACAGGCTTTTCTCATGTGGAGACATTTGATCCGGATGTGCTGCTGCACGAGGGCGATACCGTTGAGGACCTTACTGTGCTGGAGGTGCCCGGGCATACGGATGGCAGCATTGCCCTTCTGGACCGAAGCGGCGGGTTCATGGTTGTGGGCGACGCGCTGCGTGGGGACAACCAGGGTGGGGCGCAGCCCCCGTCCGAGGCCATGACCTACGACATGAAGCGTGCCTGGGACTCGGTGCGCAGGCTGGCGCAGGTCCCCTGCGACATCATGCTGCCGGGACATGGGAGGCCGATCATGCCCGGCGCGTCGGACAAGGTGGCGCAGCTTCTGCAGGACCTTCACCCCGAAAGGTAGGTGCCTAAGTGCTGCTCATCGACAATCAACACACGAACCCGTACTTCAACCTGGCCATGGAGGAACACCTCCTGACAGACGTCGCGGACGACATCGTCATGCTGTGGCGCAACGACAAGGCCGTCATCATTGGTCGCAACCAGAATGCACTCGAGGAAATCAACCAGGCGTACGTCGAACAGACCGGCATCGCCGTGGTCCGGAGGCTGACCGGCGGCGGCGCCGTGTTTCATGACCTCGGGAACGTCAACTTCACCTTCATCCAGCGCAAGGAAGTCGGCGCCTTTAGCGACTACCGCCGGTTCACCCAACCGGTCTGTGACTTTCTGCAGACGCTCGGGGTCCATGCGGAACTGAGCGGCAGGAACGACCTCATGATTGATGGCATGAAAGTTTCGGGCAATGCCCAGACGGTGCGGGCCGACCGCATTATGCACCATGGCACCCTCCTGTTTGATTCCAACCTTGCCGACGTATCCGCGGCGTTGAACCCCAACAAGGTCAAAATGGCCAGCAAGGGGACGCAGTCCGTGCGCAGCCACGTCACCAACATCTCCTCGCATCTGCCGAAACCAATGGGAGTGGAGACGTTTCTGGAGCGTCTGTACGCCTTCTTCAATACCCAGAGCCCCGACGCGCAGCCCTACGAGTTGACCGATGAGGACGTGCGCATCACCGAGGGGCTGGTCCGCGACAAGTACGGGACGTGGGAGTGGAACTACGGGCGGTCCCCCGCCTACAACTTCCAGCAGACGAAACGCTTCGACTGTGGCACTGTCGACCTGCGGCTCGACGTCCGCGATGGCGTGATCGAGCAGGCGGTCCTGTACGGCGACTTCTTCGGCGTCATGGACAAGAGCGGCCTCGAGCAGGTGATTGTTGGTCACAGGCACCGCCCGCAGGACATCAAACGAGCGCTCGCCGACATCGACGTCGGCAGCTACATCAGCGGCCTCAACACCACCCAGTTGTTGGAGATGTTCTTCTAGGCGACCTCTGCGGTGACGAGGGCGTGGTCGCTGCCCGCGAGCACGGCCTCGCGGTACAGGTAGTGGACGTCCATGACGCGGGTGCCGGGCGAAACGCGGATGCTGTCGTAGCGGCAGCGCAGGTAGTGGCCGGCGCGGCCCCGATGGTAGGAGTCCTCCAGTGGCCCGGCGGGGTAGTAGCGGATGCGCCGTCGCAGCTCGGCTGGATGGGCGTCGTACCACAGACGCAGGCTGTCGCAAGTGACGGCGCCGGGACCAAGCACCAGGCTCTCCTCTGCATTCCACCACACGCACCTGTCTGGGTCCGGGTGATCGACGCGCGGGCCGTTCGCATCCATTCCCAGGAGGAGCGGCGGCGGACACGCCTTGAGGAACGCCGCGAGCGCGGTGAAGTAGCCCGGGCGCAGCAGTCTGCCAGGGCCGGAGTTGGTGGGCGCATAGCAGGACAGGAGCGTCAGCGCAGAGGGACCGAGTCTCGCCTGCACGGCGGAACAGCCGCACGCAAGGTCCGCGGGCAGGGGAAGGGCCTGCAGCGTCCAGCCGTGCGCGGCGACCAGACAGCGCCCCCGGCGCATGGACGAGGGCAGGGCGCCGGCCTCCGGGAGGACGCTCCACAGGCCGCTGTCCACCACGGCCCGGATTCCCTGCTGACTGATGTCCTGCAGGAAGACGATGTCCGGCCGCTGGTCAGCCAGCAGGGCCAGCTGCTCCCGGGGCCACGGCATGCCACGGACATTCCAGCTTGCGAGGCGAAGGCTCATGGCGTCAGTATAGGCGCCCGGCTGCTCTCGCAAAAACGCTGGAAGGGTGTAGGCTGTGAAACGGCACATCATCAGTGAACGTGGAGGCACAGGAATGAAGCAGGCAGACCCACAGGCAATCGTAACCCCCGAGATGCTGGACCGGTTCCGCATGTCCTTTGACGGCGACCCGGTCAACAAGCTGGCGCAGGACGCCGTCACACGCGCGCCTCTGCGCACGGTCGCGCTCAACCATGAGGCAGCGGTCATCGCAGACCACACTTTCTCGGTCATGCTGCCCAGCCACGAGGCGACGGACCAGCAGAAGAGTGGACGGTGCTGGCTGTATTCAGGCCTCAACACCTTCCGCAGCGAGGCCATGAAGCGGCTGGACGTCGAGAAGTTCGAGCTGTCGCAGAGCTACTTGATGTTCTGGGATAAGCTCGAAAAGGCCAACTACTTCCTGGAGAACATCCTGGAAACGCTGGCCGAGCCGACCGACGGGCGGCTGCTGATGCACTTGCTGCAGAGTCCCATTCAGGACGGCGGCCAGTGGGACATGTTCTGTGCGCTCGTGACCAAGTACGGGGTCGTGCCCAAGACGGTCATGCCCGAAACGGACAGCAGCAGCAATTCCGCGGTCATGAACGCCATGATAACAGCAAAGTTGCGGGAGTACGCTGCGGAACTCCGGCGCATGGCGCAGGGGGGCGACGGCGAGGAGGTGCTGCGCTCGCGCAAGGAGATGATGATGGGCGTCATCTTCCGCATGCTCGCCATCCACCTGGGGACACCGCCCGAGGACTTTCTCTGGCAGTGGCGCGACCGAGGGGACGTGTTCCACCGGGACGGCATCGTGACGCCGCAGGAGTTCTTCAGCCGCTACGTGGGCGTGGACCTGGAGCGCACCGTGTGCCTCATCAACTGCCCCACCCCGGACAAGCCCATGAAGCACATGTACACGATTGGCTACCTTGGCAACGTCGTCGAGGCGCGCGGCATTCGGTACCTCAACACGCCGCTCGACATGTTCAAGCAAACGGCGGTGGACATGCTGGTGGCGGGCGAGCCGGTATGGTTTGGCTGCGACGTCGGCAAGTTCGAGGAGCGCGACCTGGGCATCCTCGACCCCGGCATCTATGACTATGACCTTGTCTACGGCGAGGGCTTTGCAAGCGACAAGGCGGAACGCATTCTGTACGGCCAGAGCGCGATGACCCACGCCATGGTGCTGACGGGCGTGGACCTCGACGGGGACGGCCGCCCGCGCCGGTGGCGCGTGGAGAACTCGTGGGGGGACAAGCTGGGCGACAAGGGGTTCATGGTCATGACCGACGCCTGGTTCGACGAGTATGTCTACGAGATTGCCGCAGACCGCGACGTGCTGCCAGCGGAGCTGACCCCCGTGCTTGCCGAGGAACCCGTGGTCCTGCCTCCGTGGGACCCCATGGGTGCCCTGGCTATGGCCGACTAAGGAGGCGCGATGGACGTCATGCAGGCGATTGCGTCGCGGCGCAGCATCCGCAAGTTCACGGACCAGCCCGTGCCCGAGGAGGCGCTCAGGAGCATTCTGACCGCGGCGACTCTGGCACCCTCGGCCAAGAACCGTCAGCCCTGGCGGTTTGTCGTGGTGACCGGCGAGGAGAAGCGCGCGCAGATGATCCGCCTCATGCGCGCGGGCATCGACGACGCCAAGGCGCAGGGGCTGCAGACGGGAACGGCTATCATGACCGCGCGCGTCATGGAACGGGCTCCCGTGACCATCTTCGTGTTCAATCCGCTGGCGGCGGACCTGGACAGCCCCCGTGCCACGGAGCAGCGTGCCCTGGACCTGTTCGACACGGAATCGGTGGGCGCCGCCGTGGAGAACATGATACTTGCCGCGCAGGAGCTCGGCCTGGGGACGCTGTGGATGGGGGATATCTGGTCGGCGTACCGGCATCTGTCCGCCTGGCTCGGCGAGCCGGGTCTGCTTGCGGCGGCCGTGGCGGTGGGGTATCCCGCGGAACAGCCGGCCGCACGGCCGAGGAAGTCGCTCGACGAGGTCGTCCGCTGGTTCTGAGCATGATGTGACAACGGAGGATGGGGTGGAGCGCGCAGCACAGGTTGTCTACTTCTCGCACGGCGGAGGGCCCCTGCCCATTCTGGGCGAGCCCAGCCACAAGGCCATGGTGCAGTTCATGGAGCGCCTGCCGGGGCAGCTGCGCCGGCCCGAGGCCATCCTGGTGGTCAGTGCCCACTGGGAGGAGCGCGTGCCGACCCTGCTTGGCGCGGCGCATCCGGGCATGTTCTACGACTACTACGGTTTTCCCGACGCAGCGTACGAGATCACCTATCCCGCGCCGGGCAGCCCGCAGCTTGCCGCACGCATTGCCGACCTGCTGAAGACACAGGGTTTCGGGGCCCGCATCGACGAGAGCCGCGGGTTCGACCACGGACTGTTCATCCCCCTCAAGCTCATGTACCCGGAGGCGGACATCCCGTGCCTCCAGCTGTCCCTTGTGCGCGGCCTCGACCCTGCAGTCCACATCAAGCTGGGAAAGGCGCTGCGCGGTCTGCTGGGCGAGAACATCTTGGTCGCAGGCTCTGGCTTCTCCTACCACAATATCGGCGAGTTCTTCGGGCACGAGCTGGGGACACCCGACCCAGCCAACGACGCTTTTCAGGACTGGCTGATTGAAACGTGCACCAGCCCCGCGCTGACACAGGCCGACCGCGAGCAGCGCCTCATCCGTTGGGAGCAGGCGCCCTCGGCACGTTACTGCCATCCCCGCGAGGAGCACCTCCTGCCGGTGCACGTCTGCCAGGCGATGGCCGATGAGCCCGGACGGGTCGTCTTCGACGACCAGATTCTCGGCAAGCGCGGCGTCGCCTTCCTCTGGTCCTGACCTCCATGAGCTCGTCTGCTCAATTGTGAATCCCATCGGTGCCTGGCACCGAGGGGATTCACAATTGAGGGGCGGAGAGCAGTTTGGCGATCTGACGGCGGAAATCGGGAAAGAGCGGCAGCTGCTGCGCCTCTGCGAGCGTGAACCAGCCGATGCCGTCGGTTTCGCGGGTATCTTCGGCCAGGGTTGCGCTCTGTCCGGGCAGGGGTTCGCAGACGTAGGCGAAGTCGATGTGACAGTGTTCTGGCTCGGTGCCCGCGGGAATGCGCTCACACAGGACCATCCAGGGAACGTGCAGCACCTCGACGACGCCCGGTTCGCCCAGGCTCTTGTCGCGCGGGCTGACAATGCCGCAGCGGATGCCGGTCTCCTCAAAGACCTCGCGCACGCAGGCCTCGTCAGGTGTCTCATTGGGCTCGACGTGCCCGCCGGGGTAAATCCAGACGCGGTGCTTACGGTGGTTGACCAGCAGGATGCGTCCGCCCTGCAGGACGAATCCGGACGCGGTGAAATGCTTGGGCAGACCCTGTGCCCAGAGGGGCAGGAGCGGCGTGAGGGGCGCGGCGGTCATGGGTCTGCCTCGCTGAGGGCGGCGCGCAGAGGGGGTGCAAGCGCCGCAACGACCGCCATCTTGACGACGTCGACGAGCAGGACGGGAAGGAGGGCGACGAGCGCAGCGCGGGCGGCGGTTCCCCTGAGGAGCAGAACGCGCTGCATCCACAGGACGCCGGGCGCGTAGATAAGGATGAGGGAACCCTCCGCAAGCACCAGGTCGCGGCCGCGCCATGTGGGCCGCCAGTGGTCCGCAACAACGCCGACCACGACGGAGGCCAGCAGGAACCCTGCAAGGAAGCCGCCCGTCGGGCCGGACAGGGCCACGAGCCCCGAAGCGCCGCCCGCAAACACGGGCAGGCCGATGAGTCCCAACAGCAGATAGGCCAGGATGGCGACAGGCGCGAGGCTACCGAACAGCAGCGGCGTCAGCACGACGAACATCGTCTGCAGGGTGATGGGCACCGGGCGCAGGGGAACCGACACATAGGCGCCGATGACCAGCAGGGCGACCATGACCGCAAGCTGGGCCACCCTGCGCGTGGACAGCTTCACCCCAGGTAGCCCCGCACGACGTTCACGAAGACCGAGAGGGCGATGGGGAAGATGTCCTCGTCGATGGTGAAATGCGGGCTGTGGTGCGGCGCGGTCAGGCCCTTGGCGGCATTGCGCGTCCCCAGGAAGATGAACACGCCCGGCACCTGCTCGAGGTAGTAGGCAAAGTCCTCGCCGCCCATGCTTATCTCGGGTTCCACGACGTGCTCCTCGCCGACCGCCTGGACCAGGAAGGGGCGCAGCAGCGCAACAGCCTCGGCGCTGTTGATGACCGGCGGATAGCCGAACTCGTAGTCGAGGTCGGCGCTGGCGCCCAGGGCCTGGGCAGTGTGTTCCGCGATGCGCCGCAGGCTGGCTGCACCCGCCTCGGCGTCCGCACGGGACATCGCCCGCAGGGTGCCCGTCATGTGCACGCTCTCGGGAATGATGTTGAAGGCGGACCCTCCCTGGACAGTCCCGATGGTCACGACCTGCGGGTCGAGCGGATTGGCCTCCCGCGACACGATGGTCTGCACGGCGGTGATGATATGGGCGGCAGCGACAATCGGGTCCACGCCCAGCTGCGGGGTCGCGGCGTGCGCTCCCCTGCCCGTGACGGTCAGTCCAAAGCGATCCGCCTCCGCCATGAGTGGCCCCGCCCGCAGGCCCACCAGCCCGAAGTCCAGCACGTTCCACAGGTGCATGCCGAAGGCAAGGGTGACGTCCGGGTCATGCAGGATGCCTGCCTTGACGCAGGGCTCCGCCCCTCCCGGGGAGAGTTCCTCTGCCGGCTGAAACAGCAGCTTGACGGTGCCCCCGAACTCGTCGCGGTGGTCGACCAGCCAGTGCGCCACGGCCAGCAGGGTGCCCGTGTGGCCGTCGTGTCCGCAGGCATGCATGAGGCCGGGATTCTGCGAAGCGAAGGGCAGGCCCGTCTCCTCGGCGAGGCGCAGGGCGTCGATGTCCGCGCGCAGCAGCAGGACCCTGCCCCCAGCAGTGCCGCGCGTTCCCTGCACCAGCGCGGTGACGCCGGTCTCTGCAATCGGGCGGGGATCCAGCCCCAGCGCCCGCAGGCGCTCCAGGATGTACTGCTGGGTGGCATGCTCCTCGAAGGATGGTTCCGGGTGGGCGTGCAGGTAGTGGCGGTGCTCCACCGCCTCAGCGGCGTACGGTGCGACGTTCAGTGCGTCTTCATCAGGGGTCATCAGGTTCCTCCTCATCCCTTTCGGTATAGTGTAGCGGGTTGCGCCCCCGCTCCAAGGCCGTGGCGTCATGCACAAGGCGCCCCGGAGCGATGCCCCGAGGCGCCCTTGGAGGTGCAGCGTGCAGAACCTGGCCTACAGGCTGTCCAGCAGCCCGGTCCTTGCGTTGAACTGGTCGATGAGCCGGTCGAAGGCGGGGACAGCGGTCCACACCTGCTCCCAGAACTCGGGCTCCCACAGCTCGCGCAGCTCGTCCGTCGTCTTGCCCTGCTGCTCGACCCAGGTGAAGTACTTGAGGTTGTGCAGCTGCTTGCGGTCGCGGTAGGTCAGCTCGCGGTACCAGTCGGTCTCGATGCCCTCGAGGAAGCGTGCATAGTCGTGCGCCGCATCCATCTCGGTGTAGGGGCCGTACTCCTCCCGCATCTCCGCGAGACGTGACTGGTACATCTCGGCCGAGTCCGTGAACACGGTGAAGATGACGTCGTTCTCGTCCATCTCCTCGTACTTGGCCATGCGGATGGCAGCGACCATGTTGGCGATGGAGGAGATGCCCAGCAGGTTCAGCTGTTCCACCAGGTCGCGCGGCACGCCCTTGCGCTCGAGGTACGCCTTGCCCGCGTCCTCGTTGAACAGGCGCAGGAGCCGCATGGGATACTCGTCGTCGATGGCCGCCACGGCGTCCGTGTTGCGGACGTTGTGAATCCACGGCACGTGCTTGTCGCCGATGCCCTCGATGCGATGCGCGCCAAACCCGTTGAGGTACAGGGTGGGGCACTGCAGCGCCTCGACGGCGGTGACGTGGCTGTGCGGGTAGACCTTCTTGAGGTAGTCGCCCGCTGCAATCGTGCCCGCGGAGCCGGTCGCCGAAACATAGCCAGCCATCCGCGAGCGCGGCCCGCGAATACGGTTGAAGACCTCCTCGAAGGCCGGG
>DAOOUZ010000037.1:0-11308 GCA_035369785.1 Candidatus Cryosericum sp.
CTTCGCGGCTGACCTTGCCTTCGGGCCGGAAGGTACCATCCGTATACCCGCTTGCGACCTTGTTGTCCGCCAACCATGCAATCTCGGTGGCCGCCCAGTAGTCCGATGGAACATCCTTGAACCCTGCTGCCGTGACACTCCACATGGGCGCCACGACGGTCACGAGCAGGGCTGCGACGAGCATCAGCGAAACACGTCTCTTCATCGTTCCTCTCCCTTCCACACAGCGTATGCGAGCACCAGCCTTTTCGACAAGAGACCTTTCGGAACACCACAGCGTCAATCCGTTTCGCAGGAGCCTCCTCCTCGACCGGCGCCCCAGCAGCTCAGCAGCCCCGCCGTGGTCGCATCGGGAGTCAACTCTTTGCGCAAGCGTACTCATGGCGGTTTTTTTGTCAAGACGGGCGCCGCTGCTCCCACGAGGTTCCCGAAGCCGGCACGCATCGGCATCCGGTCCTCGGCATGCATTGCAGCGAGGACGCCCCGCGGCTATACTGTATCGGAGGAACAGCAGGAGATGCGGCATACGTCATCGGGCCTTGACATCATCTGCGGGCTCGTCGCCCTCGTGGTTCTGTCCACCGGGTGCCGGGCTGCGCCAGGAGCACAGGAGGCAACCATGGGAATGACCGTCACAAGCACCGCCTTTTCCGCCGGGGGCACTATTCCCGTCCGTTACACGGGACAAGGCGAGAATGTCTCGCCGGACCTTGCATGGAGCGACGTTCCGGATGGAACGGCAAGCTTCGTTCTCATCTGCGACGACCCCGACGCACCCTCTGGAACGTGGGTCCACTGGACTATGTGGAACATCCCGGCCTCAGCTCGCGGCCTGCCAGCGGCTGTTCCCACAGTAGAAACGTTGCCGGATGGAGCAGTCCAGGGCATCACAAGTTTCGGGACACACGGCTACGGGGGACCCATGCCTCCCCCAGGAAACGCGCACCGATACTACTTCAGAGTGTACGCGTTGAATACGACGCTGTCCTTGCCCTCATCGGCGCACCGGGCAGAGCTGGACCAGGCAATGAAGGGGCACGTGCTGGCGCAGGGCCAGCTGATGGGGACCTACCAGCGCCGCTAGGGGTGTCTATGCGGCGGGACCTGTACTCCGCCCGAAGGGCTGAAGCGCTGTCCCGCCCAGCGTACTGCTCACGGTGACCCGGATGGTCACGGTCCTGGTCAGGTCCTCCCAGTCTACGTCCGCGCCGATGTTCTCGCTGACGAACCGAACCGGCAGCATCGTCCGGCTGTTGATGATGGCGGCCGGCACATCCATGGTGACGCTCTGGCCGTTCACAATGGCGGTCTGGTTGCCAATCTGCAGTTGGATGGTAACGCCACCGAGCTCCACCTCGACGCTGCGCGTTTCCGGAATCCATGTGAGCGCGCCGCCAAGACCCTCGATGATGGGCCGCAGCGGTACGAGCGTGCGTCCCCCGACAATGACCGGCGGGCTGTCCAGAGCCACCTCCTGACCATCGAGGTGAGCAGTGGAGCTGCCGACCGACAGCGTGATGACATGCTGCAGAGGCGCCGCACTCTTCCGGAACGTCCCAAGGATGGACATGTTGCTGTTCATCGTCACCACGAGAGGATTTGCAGTGCTTGTAACCGTGCCGCTCCATCCGACGAACTCCCACCCAGGCACAGCCGTCGCAGACAGCGTCACTGTTGTTCCGGGAGCATAGGAGGTCTGCTGCGGGCTGATGCCAATGACGCCATTCCCCATAACTGCCGTCACCAGCGAACAGGACGAGGGCTTCCCTGTGATGACGTACTGCGCCAGAGTGTCTTCGCTCCCGTTGAAGCAGTCGAGGTCCACGTTGTGGCCCTCGATACCCGGCACCTTGCCCGTGCTCGTGTACTGCCAGAACGCCCACGTGTTCCAGCCGCCCGTGTTAGGCTGGTCGGCTGTGATGTAGCTGGCAATCCACAAGGGGTACCGCCCGGCAATGGTCGGGTCGCCCTTCAACAGGTCAGCCGCCACTGATGACGAACAGTAGATAGCCGGTGTTGCGCCGGTCGCCGCCTTGACCGCCCCCGCCCACCGGTCGATCCACGCCACCATCGCGGCACCGTGGATATTGTAGCGTGGCTCAAGATCCAGGACGGGGATGAGGAACCCCGCAGTGATATACTGCCTGGCATTCTGAAGGAAGTACGCAGCCTCGGCCTCTGGAGTATTGTCTGCAGGCCAGCAGACGTGATAGACGCCAGTCAGCAGCCCTGCCGCCCGTGCGCCGGGGGCAAGGACGTCGAGGTACGCATCTTCGATGCTCACGCTCTCCGTCGCCTTGACGAAGACAAACCGGTACCCCGCGCTGCGTACCGATGCCCAGTTGATGGGGTCGCCTGTAACGTCGCCTGAACACTGCCAGCGCGACACGTCGATGCCCTGAATCATCCCGATGCGCATGTGTGCAGGAATGTTGATGCTGCCCGTGGAGCACTGGACCCGCACGAGGCTTTCGTACGTTCCCGAGGGCATGTTCGCCCGCTGCGCCGTCACCGTGATGCGTTGCACGCCGCCCGTCGGGATGCTGCCGGAGGCGGGAGAAACGGAGCTCATCCAGGTATCCCCGGGCAGAATGGAAAAGGTCACGGCTGCCGTGCCGGAGTTCTGCAGCGTCAGCACCAGGGAGGACTGGTCACCGCCGAAGTCAAGCTCGGGGGGCAGGAAGAAGATGCCCGCGGGCAGCGGCGCCGTCTGCGGAACCGTCTGCACGTCCTCTGTCGACTTGCCCTCACCTGCTGCGTTGACTGCGCTCACTGCGTACCAGTAGGTCGCGCCGCCCAGCAGCATGGGGCCATCCGTCCACGTCCGCTGGTCGAAGCCAGGCTGTCCCGCCTGAAGCGTCGCCACCAGCGTCGAGGGGTCCGCATGCCGGTCGCGGTAGATGCGCCAGGCTGTCACCGGCGACGTGCCACTGCCCTCTGGAGCACCCCATGACAGTGTGACAGACTCCACCCCAGGAGTTGCGACGAGCGATGTCGGGGCACCCGGCAACGGATTGGGCGGAGGAACTCTGAGGTAGGTGTCCACGGACCAGCGCATGAGGCCGTTGCCCCACTGGATGCGCCACCATCTGAATCCGCCGGCCGTGACAGGACCCTCAAGAACCATGCCGCGCGCGCCGTCTTTTTGGACCCCGACGACCTGGCTTGTTGTCGAAGCAGCGGACCGCACGTTGAGCCCGTCACCGCCGGTGGCCGTGACCTCCACGGCGGACCCGACAGCAAGATCGGCGGCATGGGCGACAGATGGAAAGCCCAGCAGCGACGTCAGAGCCAGCAGCATGAGCAGCACGATGGCTGTCCGCCTGGCAACAGGCGAGCAGGCCCACGCCCCTCTGTGGTCCGGATACGTCTTCGTCATGCTCGCACCTCCTGGTTCGTGGGATCTGCGCCACAGGCAGCTGTGACTGCCGGCTGCCATGCGTGCCGTGTTCCGCCACTTGCGGTGCTGCAGCACCTGTCGTGTCCATTGTACGCGCGTCCCGGGATACTGCAACCCGTCCACTCGGCTTGCACCAGTCGTTCCCCGTCCTACAATGCTTGAGGCGACACGATCATACGATGTGACGCGGGAGGTTTCGGATGAAGCTGATCATGTTCGACGTGGATGGCACCCTCTACCGGACGGAGACATCGTTCTTCCCCGCGGTGAGCGACTTCGCCGCGCGGTACGGGTTCTCTGCCCCCGACGAGAACTTCCTGCGCGGCTTCATCGGGCAGAACGGCAGAGAGTGGCGCTCCTGGCTGGAGGGATTGAACCTCGGGAAGCCGGTGGACCAGCTGGCCGCAGAGTTCGACATGATCGAGCGGGAACGCGTAGCCCAGGGCGGCGAGCTGTACCCCGGCACAGAAAGCGTGCTGAGGACGCTCGCGGAGGCAGGATGGGTTCTGGGTATTTGCAGCAACGCGTCTGCATGGTATCCCGAGCTTATCCTGACCAAGGCCGACGTGCGCGACCTGTTCCGCATCATCCGTGTGCCGTCGCATCCCGACGAGACCAAGACCATGATGCTGTGCGAGGTCTGGAACGAAACCCACCCCGAGCGGTCCGCCATGGTCGGCGATCGGGAAAGCGACATGCAGGCTGCCTTCGCCGCGGGGTTTTCCGCCATCGGCGCGTCCTATGGCTGGGCGCCGGAAGAGCTGGGCCGCGCGGACGTTCGCATCGATGACATCCGCGAGCTCCCCGCTGCTCTGGAGCGGTGCTGGACACCAGAGGTTCGCGCAGCGCGGCGCGCCGCTGCTGCGCCCGCCTCGCAACCCGAACCGGTGGCCGCGGCACCTGCCCCCGCTCCAGCACCAGCCGCGCAGGAGCACGTCCAGGCAGCAGTCGTCACGGCGCCGCCTGCGCCCGCGGTCACGCCACCGGAAGTCGTCGAGGAACAGGCCCCTGCAGCAGCGAGGCCCGCTGGCCCGCCACTGGAAGCGCCAGAAGCCGCGCCTCTGCCCACTCCCGAACGCGAGGCACCCTCGGCGGCCGCACCCGTGAGCACACCGCCAGCGCCTGCGGCCGCGCCCACGGAGGCGCCCACGCCCGTGCACGTGGAGCCTCCTGCATCTCCCTCGGCAGGGACGCATCCTGCTGCGCCCGCAGCCCAATCGCAGCCGGCGCCCAAACCTGCTCCGCCTGCTCCACGGCAGGAGCCGCCTGCACCGCAGCGCAGGTCGTGGAATCCATTCCGGAGGCACGACGACAACAGGGAGTAAGGGTTCCTTTTGGCTTGCTGACGCCATGCACCGGCAGAGAAGGTGCCGCGCAGTGCCTCACCGTATGCGAGGTTCCTGGAGCCCGCTCCTGCCGTTCACGGTGGCGGGTACGCTCCCTTGATCACAAAGAAGGACCCGCGGACCGTCCCGGCGAGCGCGGACTTCTGCCTGGCAAACTTGAACTTCTTCTCCTCCAGCTCCTTTGGGACATCCATTCCCTCAGCGAGCTTGAATCCGACCGCTCTCTTCCTTGGGTCGTCAACGGTATACATGACATTAAGGACGAGGCCGTCCTCATAGAAGACATACGCAAATTGAATGCCTGCCACCTGGAACTGCGATGTTTCCAGAGGCCTGGCAGCGAGTTCGATGCCCCTCTCCTCCTTCAGAATCCGGTTCACGTATGCAAGCGTCTCCTGACTCTCGTCGGCCGGCACGACCGTAAACACATGCCCGTACCTGTTCATGAAGTAGCGGGCTTCACTCGCGCGCAACCCGGCAAGCGCCTTGGCTGCCGACGAGGACTCCAGGCCAATGGTCGACACGTTCTTGAAATCAACAACATAGGACACGTTTCTCCTCCTTTGGTCGGGTGCGCCATGACTCCAGTGGCTTCCCAAGTATACGCGGTCCAGGAGAGGTCGGCCAGTCTCGGTCTCAGGAACCGCCTACCCAGCAGTCCATGGCGTGAAGGCTCCTCCAGAGCCACGAGCGACATCGGAACGGAAAGCGCCTCTTGCGCAAGTGCAAGCGCGTGCTAGCATGAGGCAACCGCCAGAGACGATCCGGCGGCACGGAGGTTCCTCGAGTGCGCAGAGCCTAGTTCCTTCATACCGCACGTACCACTTCGCCCGATACGGCCTGTACCGGGCTGACAGACGGAGGAACCTATGCTCATCTCATGCACCGGTGTTGCCTTTTCCTATCCCGACCAGAGCGTGTCCCTCTTCGAGGGAGTGACCTTCACTCTTGCCGATACTGCGCGCCTGGGCATCATCGGCCCGAACGGCAGTGGCAAGTCCACCCTGCTCCGGCTGCTCACAGGGGAGCTGCAGCCCTCCGCAGGAAGCATCATGACACGCACCCCTGCTCCGAGGGCGCGCCTCGTGTCGCTTGAACCGGGAGACGGCCGCACGGTCATCGAGAGCGCGCTTGCCTCTCTCGACCCTCGCCTCGCGGCGACCCATCTCCTCCTGCAATCCCACGGCAGTGATGCGGCCGCCGCAGCGGCGGAGTTTGCCTCGCTGGACGGCTATGCCGTACTTGCCCGTGTTCAGCGTGCACTCGCACAGGCGGGGCTTGGCAAGCGCACGTGGGCACAGGCCACGGTGTCCCTGTCCGTCGGAGAACGGCTCTGGCTGCGCATCACAGAGGCCCTGCTGGCTTCCTGCGACCTTCTTCTCCTGGATGAGCCCACGTCGCACCTGGACATCCGCTGGCGAGCCGACCTGGCGGCCATGCTGCAGGACCTGGACACGGCGTACGTCGTCGTGTCCCATGACCGGCACTTCCTCGACCTGGTCTGCACAGAAGTCCTGCAGCTCCAGCGAGGCGCAGCGCGCCTTTTCGCGGGAGGCTATTCTGCGTCACGGGCAACACTCGCCGCTGAGCACGAGCACGACCGGGACGTATACGCGCAGCAGACGCGCAAGGTGAAGCAGCTGAGTAGAGCCATCGGAGCAGTCAAAGGGCACGCGGACACGATTGAGGCACAGGCATACCGCACCAGCTCCGGCTTCTTCAGCCACAAGGCCGCCCGGATGGAGCGGCGGGCTGCCGCTCTGCGCGGTCAGCTGGAACGCTCGCTCGCCGAGGCCAAGGCAGCCAAGCCCTTCGTCGAGAAGCAGCGCCACTATGCGCTTCCCGTCTCTCAGCGAACCGGCGTGCTGGTCTCGCTGGTCCGCGTCAGCGCAGGCGTGGGCACCAAGGTCCTGTTCCGCGACTTGTCAGTCACCGTCCGGGCCGGTGAGCACTGGTGCATCCTGGGGCCCAACGGAGCAGGCAAGTCCACGCTGGTCGACGTGCTGTCCGGCAGGCGTCCTCCAGACAGCGGCCAGGTCATCCTGTCGCCATCGGTACGCATTGCGCTGGTCTCGCAACAGGGTGGTCTCGAGCACGGTGGCAGCCTCCCAGTGGACCTGGTCTGTCAGGCAGGCGGCTGCAGCCGGCAGGACGCGCGCCTTGTGCTGGGCACGCTCGGCATCGGGGAGGACCTCGCCCTCCAGCCGATGTGCCTCCTCTCTGCCGGTCAGCAGAAACGCGTGCTGATTGCCACGCTTGTCGCGGGCAGACCCGACCTGCTGGTCATCGACGAGCTGGAGGGCGGGCTTGACCTTGACGCGGTCACTGCGGTGGAGCAGGCTCTTGCCGCGTTCGAGGGCGCCCTCGTGATGGTGACCCATGACACAGCCCTGGCGCAATCCATCGGCAAACACTTCCTGACGCTGGATGGAACGGGATGCTGGTCGATGGAGAGCCCCTTCCCCCAGGCGTTACCATGACATGAATTGCTCATCGCGGGCTGGTCTGCGGCATTCGCCACATGGTCTTCGTTGATTTGACGGCTGCCGGCGTCATACTGTACGTGCGTTACAGGTCCGTGCACAGGGAAACAGGCGGCCGGAACTCCCGGCCGAACGCTCACTGTCCAGGGTTCACAGCATGGGTCCGGCAATCGCCACACCCATGCGGTGCTATTCTGACATACATGAGCCGCCTGCTGACCGTTTGAGAGCGTCAATCTGTCAACCACCGGCGAAGGAGCTGTTGTGACATTTGATGCTTTTCATCTTGACCCCCGCCTCAGCGCGGGCGTTGCTTCCTGTGGCTTTACCACACCCACCCCGATTCAGGAACAGGCCATTCCGCCGGTCGCAGCCGGACGCGACGTTCTGGGACTCGCCCAGACAGGCACCGGCAAGACGGCTGCGTACGCCCTTCCCATCATGCAGCACCTGCTGGAGGAACCCCGCGGCTCCGTCCACGCGCTGGTGGTCGCCCCGACGCGGGAACTCGCGGAGCAGATTGCGGGGGACTTCCGCAGGCTTGGCCGAAAGGCCCGCCTGACGGTCCAGACGCTCTACGGCGGCGTCAGCATCAACCCTCAGATCGATGCCCTGCGGCGCGGTGTGGACATTGTGGTCGCATGCCCCGGCCGTCTCCTTGATCACATCTCCCAGCGGACCATTGATTTGTCGTCCGTTCAGGTACTTGTTCTCGACGAGGCGGACATGATGCTGGACATGGGGTTCCTGCCCGATGTCCGACGTATCCTGCGCAGCCTTCCCGAAGAGCGGCAGAACCTGCTGTTCAGTGCGACCATGCCAGACGACATCCGTCGCCTCGCAGACACGCTGCTGCATGACCCCGTTACCGTCCAGATTGGCATCGCCGCCCCCGCCGAGACGGTGTCACACGCGTTGTATCCCGTTCCCAGGCACCTCAAGACGCCGCTCCTGCTGGAACTGCTGAAGCGCACGGACACGGACTCGGTGCTCATCTTCACGCGCACGAAGCACCGTGCCAAAAAACTTGGAACCAAACTCGCGCAGGAAGGGTACAGCGCCGCGTCGCTGCAGGGAAACCTTTCCCAGCGCGCCCGTCAGGCAGCGCTCGACGGCTTCCGCGATGGCACGTACAAGATTCTCGTCGCCACCGATATCGCTGCGCGCGGCATCGACGTCTCGCAGATTTCCCACGTCATCAACTACGACATCCCAGATACGACCGACGCATACACGCACCGCATCGGCCGCACGGGACGGGCGCGGAGGACGGGCGACGCGTTCACGCTGGTCACTGACGAGGATACCATGCTCGTGCGCGACATCGAGAAGGTCCTCGGGACCCCTATCGAGCGCAGAGTGCTCTCCGGGTTCGACTACAAGGCTCCTGCCCCCCAGCGCGACACGGAATTCGCCTGGGACCCACGGCCTGCTCGCAGGGAGCCAGTCCACTCACGGAACGCAGTCCGGCCTTCCACGCGCGCTGTTCCCTCACAACATCGTGAAGACACCGTGAAGCCGCAGGACAGGGCGTACCGTGAGTCACGGACAACGCGCAGGCGTTCACGCGAGACCTCTTGACAGCGTTTGCAAAGATGCTGTATAATAGGGCCGTGATAACGCCAAACGTTATCACATGCCCTCCTTCGCAGGGGCCCCGTCTGGGGCCCCTCGCTTTTTTTCAGGGCGTCCTCAGAGCGCCGACCTCGGCGCCAACCCCTCGACAAGGATGAACTCGGAGCGGTCGATGCCGCCGACCAGAAGGTGCGACTCGTTCGCGACGCGCGCCTGGTCCCCCGTTCCACACGAAACCCCGTTGACGGTTACGGACCCGCGGATCACGTAGACAACTGCGCAGATGCCTTCCCGCAGGTCACGCTCCATCATGCGGCACGCTTCGACGCATCCAAGCAACACGGTGGCCTCGGCGTTCATGGGCAGCGCACCCTCGAGGCCGTAGCCAGATGCGACAGGCGTGAGTTGCCCTGGGGAGCAGAGCGTCCTCAGCGAGCGTTCCGCATGACCAAGCGGCATTCCCTCCCCTCGCGGAAAGAGCCCCAGCTGATACAGGTGCGTCTGACCCGAGGTGTCGTTCGTTTCAACGTGCTGGAACCCCATGGCGCCGGAGAGCACTTGGACGCCCCCGGAGCGCAGGCGGATAGGGGGGCAGGCGGGAAGGCGCTGGCGTATTTCTCCCGCTGCCACGATGGTCACAACTTCGAGCTGGTCATGGTCGGCCAGCGGCAGGCTGTGCCCGGGCTCCAGCAGAACATCGTTCATGAAGCGCAGGCTGCCCCACCGGATGTTGCCCGGCTCGAAGAAGTCACCATAGGAGAACAGGACGAAGTCCCGCGACCCTGCAGAGACCGCCAGGTGCCGCTTCTCGGCTGCGATTCGCAGAATCATCGGATCCGAGCGTCAGCCTCAGGGACTGCCGTCACCTCGCCGCTGTCCACCAGCTCCAGGAATACGGTGCCGATGATGGGGTCAAACTGGCTGCCAAGATGGGCCGCAACCTCGCCCCGAGCCTGTGAGACAGACAGCGATGAGCGGTAGGGCCGCTCAGAGGTCATCGCGTCCCACGTATCCGCGAGGGCCAGGACGCGCGAACCGATGGGAATCCGGGTTCCCGCAAGCCCGTCGGGATACCCCGTTCCATCCCACCGTTCGTGATGGCTGCGAATGATGCACGCGACGCCGCGGAGTTCGACAATGGGCCGGAGGATGCTCTCGCCGACGATGGGGTGCGTGTCCATGACCTCGATTTCCGCCTCCGTCAGACTCGATGGCTTGTCCAGCAGACTGTCGGGAACAGCGACCTTGCCGATGTCATGCAGCCGGGCCGCCAACTGAATCTCGGCGCATTCTGCAGCACGGCCGATGACCCGCTGTGCGAGCCTGCCCGCCACGACGGCGACACGGCCAGAGTGTCCGCATGTGTACCGGTCACGGGCCTCGAGGGCGTCCACGAGAGCAATCATGCCGTCCACGAAATGCTCCTGAAGAGCGGCCTGAAGGTCGGCGACCTGCTGCTCGAGTCCGCTCACGGTGGCCTGGTGGCGGGCGTCCTGCAACTGCCGCTCCGTCACATCGCGGGCCACAAGCGCCGTGCCTGCATAAGAACCGTCTGGTCCAAGGACAGGGATGCAGACGTTCTGGTAGACCCTGCCAGATGATGCGTCACCCTCGGCAAACGAAAACTCCGACACGGTCCCCGCGCGCACGGCGTCGACGCCCCGCTCGACGTCATCGGGCACGGCATCGGCAAACAGCATGGGAAACGCAAGAGCGTTCCGCTCATGGCGGCCGGTGATGCGCCTCGCCGCATCATTCACGAGGAGAACCCTGCCGTCCGTCCCAACAATCACGATACCGTCCGGAAGCTGGTCAAGCACCAGCCGCATCAATTCTGCGTCGTCCCTCTCCATCCCCGCACCTCGCCCCGTGGACCACAGTCAATCCATTGTAGTACGCCTGTGTGTCAAGTAAATCGGTGCATCAGAGGGGCTGGCCAGCGCCAGGGAAAACAAAAAGGCGAGAGGCTTGCGCCTCTCGCCATGAGAGTAAAGTGGTTGGAGAAAGAAAGTCGAAACCTTCTCGTCTAACGCATGTGTCAGTATATCCGGATCCCCCCTGGTACAAGAGCCACCTGCGATGAATCCTTCACAGTCTGGCGTCGGCGCCTTCGCATGCCGGACTGCTTGCAAATGGCGCGGCACGTCCTAGTATGAACGTGTCGGCCTTCTGGCCAGACTGCATACGTATTCACGGGTCGAGGGAGACGAAATGGAACTGCGTGGAACGCTCACCGATTTTTCGCTGGAGGCCATTCTCGGGCTCATCCACAGCGGGCACAAGACGGGTACGCTCCGACTGGAAGCAGCGACGCCCCTGCACATGCAGCGCAGCATCGAGGTGTCCTTTGCGGACGGCGAGGTCACAGGCGCCCGCTGCGGCGCTCTTCAGGGGTTGGATGCCTTGCGGGAGGCGGCCGTATGCGCCGAGGGCTCCTTCGAGTTCACCGTGGGCGCCGGCCTTCCTGCCCATGAGGACAGCGGAATGGGGAGCATGGATGCGGT
>DAOOUZ010000038.1:0-8992 GCA_035369785.1 Candidatus Cryosericum sp.
CGTAACAATGACCTGCGCACCGAGGCCGCGCGCTCGAAGGGCTACCCCGCGGCCGACCCATCCGTATCCAGCCACAACAACGACCTTCCCTGCAACATTGAGGTTGGTAGTCCGGAGGATGCCATCCCAGGCCGACTGGCCTGTCCCAAAGCGGTTGTCGAACAGGTGCTTGCATAGTCCTTCGTTGACGCCGATCACCGGGAATGCCAGGTTGCCCGAGCGTGCGAGCGCCCTGTCGCGTATCACGCCTGTCGTCGTTTCCTCACATGCGCCAATGATGGCGGGGAGCAACTCGGGGTGGCTGAAGTGGACAGCGTTCACCAGGTCGCCGCCGTCATCGATCAGGAGGTTCGGTTGCGTGGCGAGGACACGGTCGAAGTACTCCTTGTATTCAGCCGCGGTTTCGCCGCGCTTCGCAAACACCGAGACACCGCGCGCAGCCAACGCCTCCGCCACATCGTCCTGGGTTGTGATGGGGTTGGACGCCGTAATGGCCACGTGGGCTCCCCCCCTCTGCACAACATAGGCCAGATTGGCTGTCTTAGCCTCGAGGTGAAGCGCAATGACGACGTTGAGGCCTGCAAATGGCTGTTCTCGTTCGAATCGCTCCGCGATGCCCGACAGAATTGGCATGTGACGGATCGCCCACTGCATCTTCTGTTCACCCGACTGGGCGTTCATATCGACTACCTCCTACCTAGAATGAAAAGGCCGCCGCCCGTTTTGATACAGACGGCGGCCACAATACCATCTCAGTTACCGCTGTTCCTTGTAATAGGGCAGACCGTCTGCAGCGGGGGCCACGGACTTCCCGACAAACCCTGCGAGGACCGCCAGCGTCAGGACATAGGGCAGAATCAGCGTCAATCCCGGTGCGAGCTTGGGAGCAATGCCAGTGACGGCGATGATGGACTGGGCAATCTGTCCGGTGCCGAACAGGAGCGCCGCTCCAAGAGCACCAAAGGGTGTCCACTTCCCAAAGATCATGGCTGCGAGCCCAATGAATCCGACGCCGTTGGGCATGGAGTCACTGAACCCCGAAAAAGAGCTGATGGAAAGAGCAGCACCGCCAATTCCCGCAAGTGCGGCTCCCGCAACCACTGCGAACCAGCGCACACGGAAAACGTTGATTCCTAGCGTCGTTGCGGCTTTTGGATTCTCGCCGCATGTACGGATACGCAAGCCGAGGACCGTGTGGTACAGGAGCACGTGCACGAGGATAGTGCAGATGAACCCCAGCCATATCATGAATGACAGATTGGACAACGCCCCGATAACGGGAATTTTGTCGAGGAATGGCAGATGAACCCGGTATTCCTGGGCGCCAAAGTAGTTCTGCAGCTGCGGGGAATAGCCGGTAGTGCTGAACACATATTCCAGCAGGTACGTCATGAGCCCTGTCGCAATAACGTTGATGGCTGTTCCCGAAACCGTCTGGTCGCCGTTCCACCTGATCGTGATGAACGCATGCAGAGCGCCCACCAGGCACCCGATGCCAATGCCAAACAGCAGCCCGACCCATGGCGTATTCGACATGAAGGCCCCGAGCAGACCGAAGAAGGCGCCAAAGCGCATGATGCCATCAAGTCCGATGTTCACAACACCAGAGCTTTCGCTGAGCACGCCGCACAAGGCAGCGAACAGAATGGGCGTCGTGTAGTCAAGCATCTGTGCAATAGTCGTGTTGATCTGGACGATAGTCATGCTGCTGCCTCCTGTTCTGCGGGTGGATCGGCGTGTGCACGACGACGTTGCAGAAACTTGACGAGATAGTACCTGACTGCCACCTGCAGGGCGATGAAACCGACCGCCAGCCCCTCGATGATGTTTGAGAACGTCTTAGGAATGTTCGCCACCTGCATGGAGGTAGCCCCTGTCCGCAGTGCTCCGATGAACAGACCTGCAAGCACAACACCAATCGGCTCGCTCTGTCCTATGAGCGCAACGCCGATGCCGGTCCATCCGTATCCCATCGTTGCCGTGTTCGGAAACTGATACTGCATGCCCAGGATGAAGAAACAGCCACCCAGAGCTGCAAGGCAGCCGGAGAAGAACATCATCTGAACAATGCGGCGATTGACGTTGATGCCCTGGGCTCTGGGCGCCTCCATCCCGATGTTGGCGGTATGTCCGATGGCCCGGATCTCATAGCCGATAGTCGTCTTGTAGAGTAGGAACCACGTGGCATAGGCCGCAAGGAGCACCAGGATGATGCTGGTGTTGAGACGCGTCGGCATCATGATTCTGAACAGTTTCGCCGTGTCAGCAACGTAGTAGGTGCCGGAGGTAAACGTCTGCGTGGGAGGGGTCATGGGGCCAGTGACCAGCCAGTTCGTTATAAGGAACCAGGCGATCCAGTTGAGCATAATAGTCCCAATGACGATATTGACTCCCCGTTTGACGTAGAGGAAGCCCGCAAATGCGGCCCATGCTCCCCCCGCCAGCATCCCCAGGATGATGCAGATGGCTCCATGGAGGAGCTGCGCAATCCAAGCCATGCTGCCCAGCGCTGTTGCCATGCTTCCGAAGGCGCCTGCGACCGGGCTCCAGTAACCAAAGAACGTCGCCACAATGGCACCCACCCAGAACTGGCCTTCCGCCCCGATGTTGAAGAGACCGCCCTTGAAGGCGAGCGCAATGGCAAGTCCGGTAGCGATATACATCGCACTCTTGATAAGAAGCTCGGCGAACTCCCGCGGCCACGCCGAACCCCCTGGAATCAGGCCCGAATCGCCAAACAACAGTGCATACGCCCGGAACGGATTCCTGCCTGAGACCGCAATGACGATCATCCCGACGACAAGTGCAAGTCCAATGGAGATGAGCGGGACCCAGACGTTCAGGGGGTCGCGCCTTCTGCGGCTTTGGCTGTCGATGCCGAAAGCCTTGAGGAACTTGTTGGTGCCGTTGCTTTCACTCACGATACCACCTTCCTGTCAACACCGACGCCGAGCATCAGCAGGCCCAGGGCCTCCTCGGTCGTCTTGTCCGGGGTTGTTTCTCCAACGATGTGACCTTCGAACATGACGAGAATGCGGTCAGACAGACCCAGAATCTCGGACAGTTCAAGCGAGATGAGAAGGATGGCCTTACCACTCTTCTTTTCCTCGAGCAACTTCCTGTAGACGAACTCGGTGGCGCCGACGTCCAATCCCCGGGTTGGCTGTGAGGCGATCAGGAAGTTGTGAGGAAGGGAGAGTTCGCGGGCCAGAATCAGTTTCTGCTGGTTGCCGCCAGACAATGACCCTGCAGTGTCCAGGACATCTCCGGGGCGGATGTCATACTCTTTGACCTTTCCTTCAGCAAACTCCGCGATCTTGTTGTAGTCCATCCTCAAACCCTTGCTGAAGGGGGCGTTAAGGTGCTGGCCCATGACAGAATTGTCGCGGACCGTGTAGGGCATGACGAGTCCCCTGCGGGCACGATCTTCCGTGATGTAGCTCATGCCTTGCCTGCGGAGCTCGGCGGTTGTCACCAGGCGCATGCTCTTGCCGTTGAGTTCCATTGATCCTGACGTTGGACGGGTGAATCCGATCATTGCATTGACAAGTTCGTCCTGGCCATTGCCCTGGACGCCTGCGATTCCGACGATTTCGCCACCGCGGACGTCAAAACTGACGTCCTTCACCGTTTCCATGCCACGGGCGTTCTTGACGCGGAGATCGTGGCAGGAGAACGCGACCGGACCAACGGACGCTTCAACCTTTGGAATCTCCAGCACGACATTCCGGCCGACCATCATCCGGGCCAGTTCCTCTTCGTTGGTGTCCTTCTTGTTGACGATGCCCTGCAGCTTTCCGCGGCGAAGGACGGCGATGCGGTCAGCAATGTCCATAACTTCTTTGAGCTTGTGGCTGATGAACAGGATAGTCTTGCCCTGGGATTGTAGCTTACGCATAGTCACAAAGAGTTCCTGCGTTTCCTCAGGCGTCAGCACCGCAGTGGGCTCGTCAAAAATCAGGATCTCGGCACCTCTGCGCAGTACCTTCAGAATCTCAACGCGCTGTTGAATTCCCACGGGCAGGTCACCGGTGATGGCGGTCGCATCGACGGTGAGTGAAACCTTGTCAGACAGCTCCTTGACCTCGCGTACTGCTCTTGTGTAGTCAAAGAAGATGCCCTTCCGCGGTTCGTCCCCCACTACAATGTTCTGGGCCACCGTGAACCTTGGAATTAGCATGAACTCTTGGTGAACCATACCCATGTGGAGTTGAATGGCATCCTCCGCTGAGCGGATCCGGGCTTTCTGTTCGTTGACGTAGATTTCCCCGGCCGTTGGTGTGTAGATGCCATAGATGATGTTCATCAACGTGCTCTTTCCTGCGCCATTTTCGCCGACGATGGCAAAGATCTCGCCCTTCTCGACGGAGAACGAGATGTTGTCGTTGGCCAGGTTTCCGGGGAACATCTTGGAGATGTTGCGTACTTCGAGTGCCTTCATGGACTCACTCTCCTACAGCGGTGCCTGCACACAACGGGGGTGTGTACTTGGCACTGGAATCTTCCCGCCGCAACGAGCAAGCCCGACCGGCGGAACGTCAAAGCCCTGGAGCAGAGGCTGCTCCAGGGTATGCAACGCCATGATGTGATGACCTATGTGCCTCGTGCGACCATCGAGAGTCCGCGCGCACGCGAACCAGAGACTGCCCGTTCCGTCGCCTCCGTTCATGTATGTGCCCGTGCCGGGCTCGAGAGACGGGCCTGTTTTCTTCGGAGGAGCGCAGGGGTACGGGCGTAGAACCGTATCAGATGGACGAAAACCATCGGAAGCCGCTCACTGCCGAGAGTGCGAGCTTCATTGACGGTCTCCTCCGGGTCCTCGTACGGACGGTCCATCTGCTTTCTCCTCTGATCGTATGGTGCAACGTTCTCATTATACCCCAAACGCCGCCAAGGCAAGTTGTCCCAAAGAGCCTTGACACCAGCGGTGTCACGAGAGGGCAACGCACGAGCAGGCAAGCGCTGGACCTGAAAGAGTACGAGGTGTGAGAGATGTCCGGATGCCCTAGGTACCACGGCTGTCCCTGAACTCGCGCTCTGCGACGCGCCAGTGGTACAGCCACACGCCAAGTCCAACGAGGCACCCGATCACACCGCGTACCAGGCTTTGCATCGCGTACGTGTCAGGCGGAATCGGGACCTCGGGTCTTCCAGGAGCGGCAACGACTGGTGACGTCATGAAGAAAGCCTGATAGGCGTTGGGCGCCAAGTTTGCGCTGTTGAACATCAGGATAAACAGACCGATACAAGCCACCAGATAAAAGTACAAACTTCGCACAAAGTCCCGTGACGACGACGCGCTGCTGCCTGCAGCGCTTGTATCGGTGGCGATGGACTGAGCTTGTGGTCCAGCTTGCTGCTGCGCAACGGTCCGGCGGTCTCGTTCTATGATATGGAGGTGGTACAGCCAGACTGGTGCGCCTACGGCGACGCTCGACAACAAGCCGAGAAGAGAGGCAAGTTGTGACGACATGCTGTCCGCCGCGATCAGGCGAAACACATACATGTTCAGTGCATCCGATACCGTGCCGATGACCCCCGTGAGGGCCATGATGATGGCTACGGTGGTAACCAGGTACAGGTAGACGGTTCTCACTGTCGTCCGGTTCTTCATCACGCCTCCCAGGTGGGTCACATGTCCCTTGAGGGGCTGGGCGCCAGGAGAAGAGCCAGACATGTCCAGCCGTTCCTGGTGCCCAGTTGCATGCTTTGCAGCATCCCTCGACCACATACTAAAGGAACTCTCGCATGTATGCAAGACTTGACAGGTCGTGGTGCGAGAGTCCCTTGGCGGCAACCTATAGCGAGCTCCACAAACAAGGTGTTGGCCTCGCCGACGGTTGTGGTATCATAACAACGACTATCAGGTCTGAACAGGGAGTACTCGCAGTGATTCAACTCGAACAAAAGGACTTCGAGGAACTGGTGCTAGTCGCACTCGTGACTCTTCCAGATCAGTTTCGGAGCGCGCTGAAGAATGTAGACGTTGTCATTGAGGACTACCCTCCTCTGGATGTGCTGAAGTATGCAGGGTCACCCGCCGGTTTTGGCATGCTGGGACTGTATCAGGGCGTGCCTCTCCGGGATCGTGGGCCTCATTATGGAGGCACGCTGCCCGACAAGATCAGTGTGTTCCGGGTTCCACTGGAGTCTTCTGTGGACTCCATAGAAGAACTAATGCCCCTCGTTCAGCGTGTCATTCTCCATGAACTTGGTCACTACTATGGCCTCAGCGATGATGAAATGCGTGAGAATCGGGGGGGCCTGCACTAACAGCAACCGGTACATCCGGGAGTCGTTCTGCGAAGACGTTATCCGTAAGGGGAGAGGTGCGCATGGAGATTCGTAAGATCGCAGTGTTTGGTGGCGGTGTGATGGGGGCGGGAATTGCTCAGGATGCGGCAGCCCACGGCCTCGAAGTGGTCCTGGTGGATCGGGTGGAAGAGGGCCTGGCGTTTGCGCGCAAAGCGATTGAGGACAGTCTGAACAGGGAACTCCAGAGATGGGGTATCACCGGGTCCGAGAAGAAGATCATTCTGTCCCACATCAAGTTTACTTTGAACCCAGACGATGTCGGCAGCGCTGATGTCGTTATCGAGGCAATTCCCGACGATCTTGCTGCAAAACAGGACCTGTTTGCTCAACTGGAGCAACAGTTCGAGCGTGTGTGTCCTGACAGCGTCATCTATGTGAGCAATACCGCTGTACTGCCAATCACCGACATTGCTCTCAAGATGATCCACAAGGACCGGCTGGTGGGGATGCATTTTCTCGCGCCTGTACCATCGATCAAACTGGTGGAGATGGTGAGGAGCGTTCACACCTCAGAGGCGACGGTTGACCGAGCGAAGGAGCTGGCGCGCCGCTTGGACAAGACACCGGTTGACGTCCTCGAGAATCCTGGCTATATCACAGCTCGTCTGGTGGTTCCTCTCATCAATGAGGCCATTGACCTGTATCAGGAGGGAACCGCCAGCAAAGAAGACATTGACGCGGCCATGCGCCTGGGGTTTGGTTTCAACAAAGGTCCGTTCGCGCTCGCCGACCAAATTGGACTTGACGTGGTACTTGGGTGGTGTGACAACCTGTTCCACGAACTGGGCGGCAGAAAGTACCGGCCGCAGGCTGTTGTCCGTCATCTGGTGCGGAAAGGGAACCTCGGCGTGAAGACCGGCAAGGGGTTCTATGACTATAGCGCGTCAGACGGAAACGGGGAGGCGAAGAAGTGAAAGTCCTGGTGCTCAATTGTGGCAGTTCGTCTGTAAAGTACCGCCTCTACAATGACGACGAACAGCTGGCGGAGGGTTTGCTGGAGAAGATCGGCACGGGGGAAGCGCAGCTCAATCACACGGTAACGGGCCGGAAGAAAGAGGTTTCCGTTCACGAGATTCTTGAACATCGAACCGGCATTGAACTGATCCTGAAGACACTCGTCGATGCAGATAAGGGTGTTCTGAAGAGCATTGACGATATCCAGGCTGTAGGCCACCGTGTGGTCCATGGTGCGGAGGCATTCTCTCAATCAACCCTAATTACTCCGGAGGTCGTGGCCAAAATTGAGGAGTGTATCGACATCGCCCCGCTGCACAACCCCCCAAACCTCGCAGGCATTTATGCTATCAGTGAGCTGCTGCCCAAGGTTCCACAGGTGGCTGTGTTCGACACCGCGTTTCACCAGACAATGCCGGAGAGGGCATACATGTATGCGATTCCGTATGTCTTCTACACGCAGTATCATATCCGCAAGTATGGATTCCATGGCATCAGTCACCAGTACGTTTCACGTGAGGCGGCGAGCCTGCTCGGAAAGCCGCTTGAAGACTTGCGGATCATCACCTGTCACCTTGGAAATGGATCGTCCGTCACGGCGGTTGACCACGGGCGGTCAGTGGACAGCTCTATGGGATTCACTCCTCTTGAAGGGTTGCCAATGGGCACCAGGTCGGGCGATATTGACCCAGCCGTTCCGCTCTACATCATGGGCAAGGAAGAGTTGAACCTCCAGCAGATCAACGCGCTGCTGAACAAGCACTCCGGAGTTCTGGGGATCTCAGGAATCAGCAATGACTTCCGGACTGTCGAGGAAGAGGCATCGAAGGGCGACAGGCGGGCAGCCCTCGCGCTCGAGGTCTTCTGCTACAGATTGAAGAAGTACATTGGTTCCTACATTGCGGCGATGAACGGCGCTGATGCGGTCGTCTTCACAGGAGGCGTTGGCGAGAACAGCGACATTGTCCGGGAGATGGCCACCAGGGACATGGAGTTTCTTGGCCTCGAACTCGACCGAGAGAAGAATCGGACGAAGAAACGTGGCGAGGCCTCGGAGATCAGCGCTCCGTCGTCACGCGTCAAGATTTTGGTTGTTCCGACGAATGAGGAACTCCTCATTGCAAGAGATACAAGGCGCATCGTAACCGCTGGCTGACGACTCGGCTGGTTTGTTGGTGAGACTCCGCAGGACAGTGTCCTGCGGAGTCTTTCATATCCAGGAAAGGAAGGGGCGACTCTGGTTGGACTGAATTGTGCTCCCCGCTTGACTAGGGGCTGGTTCGGGAGAGACGATACGAAGTACTTGACAAGAAATCCTAGCAAAGCAAACTGACATTAAGTGTCACTATGAAGGTATGTCGCTAGGAACGTTGTGCATCCGGGCCGCCGGTTCAGGAATTGAGGACAGAAGAGTCCGACAGGCCATCGAAATGACAACGCAGAGAAGTGGCCGTGCTGGTCTGCCCATGTCATCCTTGACCGGGGTGGTGGCGTTGGACCAGCGCCGAGGCGCGTGTCTGCATCGGGTCTGTCAGAGTCCCCGAACCGTGTGGATCTTGGTCCACTGAAACCAGTCGAGCCGCTGAATACGGCACAGGTGTCGAGCGCGTCATGCTGTGGAACGAGCAGATGTAGGTAGTATGTGTACGGCATCTAGTCCATCTAAGGAGGAGGTCTGCTATGAAGTGGGGAACCAAAGTCACCGCAACCGCTGTTTCGATCG
>DAOOUZ010000038.1:9092-11114 GCA_035369785.1 Candidatus Cryosericum sp.
CGATCGCCACCATCGTCCTGTCCGTCCTTGCCAACTGGAAGTGGCATTAGCCGCTTCCCATCATCCAGGAGGTCTGCTATGAAGTGGGGAACCAAAGTCACCGCAACCGCTGTTTCGATCGCCACCATCGTCCTGTCCGTCCTTGCCAACTGGAAGTGGCATTAGCCGCTATTAGTCAAAGACACAGTCAGTGATATAGTAGGAGCCTGAGGGTGTAGCATTGTTGGACAGAGCCTTCTGCCAGACAGGAAGGCGTCTGGAACGGAGGAAAGGGATTGCGGAACGAGAGTGTTCCACGCCGTGTGCTGGCGTACATCGTGCTAGTAACGATCGCCGCGTGTGCAGTAGGGTTTATCGGGGCCCGGTTTACCTCAGGCACGGACCGCGTGAGCCTGGTGTGGTTTGTGGTGGTCACCTTGTGCGTGGTTGTGGCAGACGTCTACCCTATTGTGAGCTTTGGGTTTGGTGGTGCCGCGACGGAAGTGACGGTCTCGCTGGCGATTACCTTCGCGGTGGCTTGCATTTGGCCGCCGGTGCAGGGGATGGTGCTGGTGGCGGTCGGAGCAGTGATCAGCGATATCGCCGGACGCAAGACATGGGAGAAGATAGTCTTCAACGCTTCACACTATGCGATCACCGTTGGTGCTTCGAGCATCGTGTATCGATTGCTCAGTGTGGATGGCGTAGGTTTTCTGGAAGGCCAGAATCTGCTGGCCCTCGTTGTTTGTGCTCTTCTGTATTTCTCGGTTGACGCCCTAGTGTTTTCTGGCCTTTTCGCTACCCTCACCAGCGAGGCATGGCCACGCGTCTTCGTATCCTTTGTGAAACAGAGCTGGCTGGATTCCGCTGCGCTGATTCCGCTCGGAATAGTCTTGGCAGCCCTCTTCAGGGTCAATCCGCTTGCAATGCTCCTCCTTGTCCCGACATTTCTCCTGCTTTACAGTGCCTTGAAACGGGAGGAGGCCCTTCGTAATCAAACACAGGCAATTCTCGAGAAGCTTGTCGACGTTCTGGAAAGCAAGAGCCCGGAGACTGCACAGCACTCGAAGCGCGTGCGGGCTTGGGTTGAAGATATCTGCAACGAACTTGGACTGGAGAACTCGGAGTCCCTCGTCGTGATTCAAGCCGCTGTCCTTCACGATCTGGGCAAGGTCGGTCTTGACGATGAGTTGTTGCGTAAGCCTGGACTGAGTCCCGAGGAGTTCCATCAGATCATGGGGCATTCTGCCGTTTCGGCAGGATTGCTGGAGGGTCTGACCCTTTTCCAGGGTGGGCGCGACATTGTCCTGCACCATCATGAACGGTACGATGGCAATGGATACCCGGACCATCTCAAGGGAGAGGCGATACCCCTCGGTGCACGCATCATTGCGATTGCCGACTCGTTTGATGCCATGGTGAGTATGCGGCCCTACAGGGCCAAGAGCCTCACCGTGGAGGAAGCCCTCGGAGTTCTGGACCACGAGCGCGGAGCACAGTTTGACCCTGAACTTGTGACGGTGTTCTCAGGCCTGATCCGGAGACACCTCGCGGTTGGTGACATGGCGAACTTCCCGCCGGGGACGGAGATAGGTGCCAGTGAGGTTGTGTCGACCGCAACAAGCGTTCATGGGTGAATCGGATGACAGGCGTGTATCCTTCCCGTGGGGCGCAGGCGGGGTCTTCTGAGAAGCGGTGGCCTTGCTGACAACATGGACGATGGTTCAATGAGAGGACGGCCGTGTTCGTTCTGATTGTTCTCGCGTGCTCTCTCGTCCTCAGCCTGGCGACCGGAGGACGACTGCGGTACGTAGAAGGGTTTCGCTTGCGCGTGCTGCCGTTGGGGCTTGGGGCGTTTGTCCTGCAGGTGTTGATGTTCACAGCGCGGGGCGAGGTTTTTCTCGGCAGGTTCCTGCCAGTCGTGTACATGTGTTCGTTGTTGATGCTGCTGGGTTTCCTTGGTTTGAACTGGAAGGTGGTCGGCGTACCGGTTCTTCTGGCAGGACTGCTGCTCAACCTGGTCGTCATAGGGGCCAATGGGGG
>DAOOUZ010000039.1:0-11031 GCA_035369785.1 Candidatus Cryosericum sp.
CTTGTGCGTGGTCTTGTTCTTGTACGTGAAGACACGCACCTTGCGGTCGCGCGCCGTCCGGACGATCGTACCGCTGACGGTTGCGCCGGTCACGTAGGGCTTGCCGATCTGGGCACCGGCATCAGAGGTGACCATCAGCACTTTGTCAAAAACAACTGGGGTGCCAGGCTCGCCTGCGATTTTCTCCATCTTCACAGTCTCGCCCGGTTCCACCCGGTACTGCCTTCCTGCCGCTTCAATAACAGCGTACATAGACTACCTCCATGAGGGATTGCTCGGCCTGGGCGGCCGCTCGGCACTTCTGGAGCCCGACCAATGCTGAAAAAGTATAGGGCGTTCCGGTGTGATGTCAACGGTTCACAGCTTGAAATCAAGCTTCTCCTGAGTACTATACCATGTGTGAAAACGATCATGGTCGCGGGGCTGGGCAATCCGGGTCCCGAATATGAAAACACCCGGCACAACGTCGGGTTCATGGCGGCAGATGCCATCGCACATTCCTTAAGGATGCGCAGGTTCAACCACAACCGTCTTGCAGACTGGTCGGCGACAGACGTTGCCCTGTGTGTCGGGCAGGAGCCTGTCAAGATCATACTGGTCAAGCCTCAGACATTCATGAACAACTCCGGAGTCGCCGTTGCCGCTCTTGTGGCTCAGCATCAGGTCCCCGTCGAGAACCTGATCGTGGTTCATGACGAGATGGACCTGCCCGTCGGCTCGCTGCGGGTAAGCTTCAACGCGTCGGCCGCAGGGCACAAGGGAGTACTGTCAATTACCGAGCACCTTGGCAGCAAGGGTTTTGTGCGCGTGCGCATTGGGATTGGCAAGCCGGACGAACCATCGGGGGTCATCGACCACGTCCTGTCGGGATTCTCCCGCAGCGAACTGCCGGTCGTGATTGATGCCATTGCCCGGACCCCCACTGTCGTGCGCATGGTCGTGTGCGATGGTGTCATGGCCGCGCAGGACATGTTCAACCGGAAGGTGACGCCCCGCTGATGCAGGATGCTTCATATGACCTGCTGCTTCAGCAGGCTGTCTCCGCGTGCCCTGGACTCTTTGACGGGTTTGCAGGACTAGCCCGGGAGGGCGGCAGTATTGCTGTCTCGACTCCGTCGAGAGGGTTCCGCCAGGTCCTAATCGAGGACCTCGTTGCACGGCGGACGATGCCGCTCGTCGTGCTGTGCGGAAGCAGTGACACGGCCGAAGAGCTGGGAACGCTTGTGCGTACCATTCCGGAACTGGCCGCGGTGACTCCGTCCTGCGTTGTCCTGCCCGAACTTGGCGTCGAGTTCATGGAATACACGCAGTTTTCGCGCCCTCTGTCCTTCGCGCGGGCCAAAGCACTCGACAGAATCTACAGTGAACCGGATGCCGTTGTCTTCACAACAGTCCAGGGCCTGCTGGACCCGGCGCTGCCGCCCGGAGAGTTCACGGACCTGGTTTCCGTTCTCAGCGTGGGCGATCGGATTGTTCCGCAGACGTTTGGCCACAGGCTCCTGCGCATGGGGTATGAGGGCGTCTCCTCCGTGACGGAGATGGGACAGTTCAGCATCCGGGGAAATGTCTTCGACCTGTATTCCCAGGTCGCCGACTATCCCGCAAGGATTGTGCTGGAGGGAAACGTCATCAGTCGTATAAAGCTGTTCGATCCGGTCTCGCAGCAGTCGGTGGAGCCCGTGTCCTCCATCAGGATCGTGCCGCCCTATCCTGTGCTCCTGGACCAGGATGCTCGCCGCACCCTTGCTTCCGCCGCGATGGCGCGGTGGAAACAGGAACACGGGAACGCATCCTCAGAGCGCGACCTCGAGGGTTCATTTGCGGAGGACCTTGAGTCCTTCGTTTCCACTGCCAATGGCAAGGGCGTCAACTTCTTCCTGTACCAGTACATGGACCCGGGACGTGTGTGCGGACAGGTCGCCTCACTGCTTGGGTCACGTGCGACCTTGGTGCTTGACGACGTGGACCCCTCTGCGGAACTTGCCATGATGCTGGACTCTGCCCGGGAACTGTATGATAGGACTCTGCAGGCGGGGGTCGTCCCATCTTCACAGGCGCTCGATGCACTCGACAATGCTGCCCGCCAGGCGCTGGGGCGGTTCACGAGGACCGTTGCGGTGTCCGGGGCATCGATTCCAGGTGCCGTTCAGGCCGATTCGCGCGACCTTCCACCGCTGACGCTGTCAGGTTCGCTGACCGAGTACCTGGCGCTGCATGCTCCACAGGACACGGCCATCGACCTTGTGTCGCTGAACCCGGCGCGGGCTGGCCGCCTGGTTGCGGATGCCATCGACGACCCGGACATCCTCGCACGGGTGACGACCCTGAAGGGATCTCTGCCGGCGGGATTCGCTGTCCAGGGACTTGCCGTGCTTACGGATGCCGAGCTGTTCCCAAAGTCGGCAGCAAGTCCCAAGAAGACGGCACGCTTCTCACAGGCTATTTCGCGTCTTGAGGACCTTCATGAGGGTGACTATGTGGTGCATCGCGACCTGGGCATCGGTGTCTTCCGGGGCATTACGGCCATGACGGTCGACGGCGTGACGCGCGACTACATCTCGCTCGAATACAAGGACCATTCCCTGCTTCACGTACCCGTGGAACGCCTGGGTTATCTGGAAAAGTATGTGGGGGATCGGACAGAGATTACTCTCGACGAACCTGGCTCCCGCAGATGGAAGCATGCCCGAAAAGAGGCTGCTGAGGACGCACGCCGAATTGCACATGATCTGCTGGAAACAGCCGCCAGAAGGTATGCCCGGGAGGGATTCAGCTTCAAGCCGAGCCCTGAACTGGAGGGGCCCATCGTCGACAGTTTCGCCTATGAGCTGACCCCGGACCAGTCGAAGGCCATTGCGGACGTTCTTGGCGACATGGAGGCAGGAAAGCCCATGGACCGGCTCGTGTGCGGGGACGTCGGGTTTGGCAAGACCGAGGTCGCCGTGCGTGCGGCGGCGCGAGCCGTCGCCAACGGCAAGCAGGTGGCCGTGGTGGCACCGACGACCATTCTGGCCATGCAGCACTTCCGTAATCTCGAGTCACGGTTCGAGCCGGTGGGCTTCAGGGTCGCCCTGTTCTCGCGCATGGTGGGGACACGCGAACTCACGGCGGACCGGAAGCTGCTGCGGGAAGGCGGCATCGACATTGCGGTCGGAACTCACAAACTGCTCAACATGGCGCACGACTTCAAGGACGTGGGCTTGCTCATTGTCGACGAGGAGCAGCTGTTCGGCGTGCTGGACAAGGAGAAGATCAAGAAACTCAAAGCCGAAATCGACGTGCTCACGCTCAGTGCCACGCCCATTCCTCGAACACTGGAGTCGTCTGTCGTCGGCATCCGGGACATTTCGCTCATCAACACGCCGCCCGTTGGCCGATATCCCATTCGCACGTTCCTTATGCCCTTCGACGAGGAGCAGCTGGCGCGAGCAATCCGAGCGGAACTCGACCGCCAGGGGCAGGTGTACTTCGTGCACAACAGGATTCTGGACATCGATTCCCGGCTGGCTCTTCTCCAGCGGCTCTTCCCCGCAGCCCGTATCGCCGTTGCGCACGGACAGCTGCGGAGCGAGGTGCTGGAACAGATAATGCTGGATTTCTACGAGGGACGGTACGACATTCTTCTCTCCACTACCATTATCGAAGCCGGGCTGGACTTTCCGAACGTCAACACGATTATCGTGGACGAAGGCGAACGTCTTGGCCTCGCTCAGCTGTACCAACTGCGGGGACGCGTAGGGCGGGCCCAGCGTCACGCCTATGCCTACATTTTCTACTCCAGAGGCGTTGCCCGCGACTCGACGGCGTTCAAGCGCCTTGAAGCGGTTGCGTCTGCGGTTGACATCGGGGCCGGTCTGCAGGTTGCGCTCAAGGACCTTGAGTTACGCGGAGCCGGGGACGTCCTGGGAGTCAAACAGAGTGGCAGGTTCTCGGACGTTGGCTACCACATGTTCCTGTCGATGGTCGAAGATGAGATTATGCGGGCACGCGGGCAGTACACGGAGCCTGTGCCAAGGCCGGCGGTCATTCTTGGCACATCCGCCTACATCCCTGCCTCGTATATCAGTGATTCCGGCGAACGTCTGGCTCTGTACAACGCTCTGGAGCGTGCATCCGGGCAGGAGCTTCCTGCTCTCGAGGAGCGGACCGTGGACCGCTATGGGACCCTTCCCGCCGAGGTCGAGGGTATTTTCCGTCTCAAGCGTCTGGAGGGTCAGCTCACGCTCGTCGGAGTCTCCTCGGTGAAGCAGACTGGCGCCAACCTTGTCCTTGAGTTCGTCAGTGAAGACGCGGCGGGCAAATTCCTGACGGCTCACCTCGGGCAGGTTCCGGCGGCGCACAGGGTGCGCGACTCTGTGATCCTGCCCACTGAACAGGGGACGGAGCCGCTGTCACTCCTTTCTGCCTTGCTATCGGGGTCAGAACCTGTACACTGAAAGCATGAATGAGGATGCAGTCACCGTAGCCACGGCGGACGAGCAGGTTCCGTCGGCCTTGGCTTCAGAAGGGCGCCGGTTCGCGCTGGCCATCGTCCCCGGGCTTGCCTCGGGTCTTGCGTCGCATGCGTCCAGCGTGTATGTCCTGCCCGATTCCACTGACAAGCTCATGGATTCTGTCCATGCTCTGGACTTTCTGGCGTGGATACGCTTTGCGCTCCGCCACTATGGCTCTGTCGTTTGCCTGTGCGCTGCAGAGCTTGCCTCGAGCATTTCGGGGCTTCTGCGGGGAGCCGGGTTTTCCCTGGATGCCGCTGCGGTGCCGCTCGAGGCCAGTGCGCCTCAGGCCGCTGCACTCGGCTCTGCCCTCGGACCCCTGCTGGGTACCAGATACACCGCCATCGAAGACTTTCGCCTGTTGATCGCCGAACTGCGACAGAAGTGCCCGTGGGACCGCGAACAGACTCATGTAAGTCTGCTCGACACCCTTCTTGAGGAATCCTATGAAGTTGCGCTCGCTATTCAGCGTGGCAACGCCACCAATCTTGAAGAGGAACTGGGAGATCTCCTGCTGCAGGTCTTCATCCAGTCGGAGATTGCCCGGGAGCAGGACGGCTTTGATATCTTCGATGTCATCCGTACGGAGGATGCCAAGCTGACATTCCGTCACCCGCATGTCTTTGGCGACGTTGCCGCAGCTTCCAGCGACCAGGTGCTCGATAACTGGCAGAAGCTGAAGGCGCTGGAGGGACGCAGGAAGCACTTTGTGGACAGCGCCAAACTGCTGTCGTCCATCGAAAACGCGCTCCTCAGTCAGGAGAACGCGCGGGCGGACGGATTTGACTTTGAATCTGCACGCCAGGCGTACGGGAAGCTGGTGGAGGAAACGCAGGAGCTGGGGCAGGAACTGAATGCCGCGCAGGTTGACACCGACGCGTCGGCAATGGAACTCGGCGATGTCCTGTTTTCGGCATTGAATGTCGCACGGTTGCTGTCCATCAATCCGGTCAAGGCATTGCATGCCTCGTTCGACAAGTTTCGCGATCGATACACGCGCGTGCAGACATACGCGAGAGAACAGCAGGTGGACATCTCCACCGCCTCGGCAGACGAGCTGGAGCGATTGTGGCAGCTGGCGAAGAGCTGACGACCAGTGGCACCCCGGAACCCGGGGCCCATCCTGGCGATACTCCCGCGGGCGGCTATCCGGCGGGCCAGACTCCTGAGACCGGCGCACCTCCCGAACCTGCGGCGCCTGTAACGAATCTTCGGAGCCTTATCTGGAAGCTCCTTGCCGCCCTTGGGGGAGGCCTGCTGGGTTTCTTTGCCCTGTCGCTCATCTCGCACCAGATGAGTGTCGTCAAGGTCTTCGAGTCGATGAACCCGGCCTACATTCTGGCCGCGCTGGCGCTCATCTTCCTTGAAATAGTTGTTCAGGCCCTGAGACTGCAGGCCATTGCCCAGTCTGTAGGACTGCGCGTCCGGTTCGGCACAGCGATGCGCAACATTCTGGTGGGTGAGTTCTTTGCAAGGGTGACGCCCTTTGCGGCAGGTGGAGGGGAGCCTGCTCAGATCTACATGCTCTTCAAGGACGATTCCATCAACGTTGCCGATTCCACCATGGTCTTTGCCATCAAGGCGCTGCTGTCGGGTGCGTCGCAGGTCGTGACGTTGACATTTGTTCCCATCTGGCTGTTCTTTTCAGGGCGCAGTCTGGACGTCGGGAACCGCTTTCGCCTCATCCTGTACATCGGCGTGGGAGCCTACATTGCCAACTTTGCGCTGCTCATCTACTGCCTGATTCGCCTTGACCGCATCAACACATCCATACAACGGCTGGTGCAGCGGTCTCCCGAATCGCTGAACCGCCGGGGAAGGTTCTGGCAACGAATTGCCCGCAAAGTCCAGGGCTTCGTGGCTGATACGCTTCGTGCACGTGAGACCGCTCTGAAAGCTAACCGGCGGTTGCTTGGCAGGGGCCTCCTGTACAGTTTCGTGTCCTGGGGGTTGATTGTGCTGACGCCTATCATCCTCCTCTATGGCATGGGAGTTGCGTCATCCATAACGCAGATCATTATTGCAACGCTCATCTACTACATCGCTGTATCGTACTTTCCTACGCCGGGGGCATCTGTCGGGGCCGAGCTTGGGGCGGCTGCGTTGTTTGCGGCATTTGTCCCGAACGGCATACTCGGGGCTTTTATCCTTATCTGGCGCTTTTTTGACCACTATATCAAGATGGGGGCGGGCGGTGTTGCCACGTTCGGCGAGTTTGTCCTGGGACCTGCTCGCAGGCGACGCAGGCATCATTCGCAGTCGAGCGAAAACCCATCTGGAAAGGAAGGGGAATCCAAATGACGGACAAGAGAGCCATTGTTATCGTGCTTGACAGTGTCGGTATCGGAGAAGCAAAGGATGCACTCCTGTACGGAGACACGGGTGCGGACACGCTGCGCCACATCTACAAGAGTGTCCCGGGTTTTCATCTGCCCCATCTTGAGGAGCTGGGCCTCGGCTATCTGCTGAACCTCCACTTTGACAATCCCATCGGTGCCTTTGGCATCATGGAGGAGAAGGCGAAGGGCAAGGACTCCGTGAGCGGGCACTGGGAAATGATGGGACTGACGCTCACCAAGCCGTTTCCTACCTACCCGCATGGCTTTCCTCCTGAGGTCATTGCTGCTTTCGAACGGCGTTTCAACACCAAGGCACTGGGCAACCGCCCGGAGTCCGGTACCACGATTATCGCCGAGCTGGGCGAGGAGCACATGCGCACGGGCTATCCAATTGTGTATACCTCTGCGGACTCTGTGTTCCAGATTGCAGCACACAATGATGTCATTCCGCTTGAGAAACTGTACGAGATGTGCGAGATAAGCCGGCGGGAGATTCTCGTGGGCGACCACCTGGTTGGGCGTGTCATTGCGCGGCCCTTCACAGGAACCCCGGGGCATTTTGTCCGTACGGAGGACCGGCGTGATTACGCTGCTCAGCCGCTGGGGCCGACGACCCTTACCCAGGTGAGCGGCGCTGGGCTCGATGTCATCGCCGTCGGCAAGACCTGGGACCTGTTCAACGGTGACGGATTCACACAGCATTTCCACACCGGAAACAACCAGGAGGGAACCCAGAAGACCATCGAGCTGGTCAAGGCCGATACGTGGCACGGCCTTCTGTTCACCAATCTGGTGGACTTTGACATGCTCTACGGCCACCGGCGGAACGTTGCCGGATATGCGGTCGCGCTGGAGCGGTTCGACGAGGCCATTCCAGAACTGATTGGTTCCATGCACAAGGATGATCTTCTTATCATCTCGGCAGACCACGGATGCGACCCGACGTTTACTGGTCACACGGACCATACGCGTGAGTACGTGCCACTGCTCGCCTACTCCCCATCGCTGCGCGGGGGTACGTACCTGGGGGTCCGGGAGGGGTTTGCGGACCTTGGCGCTACCGTGTCCGACCATCTCGGACTGACTCCCATTGCCGGGAAGAGTTTTCTTGGCGACATCCGCTAGTCTTTCCCGGTGATAGCAGGAACTCAATGAACGCGGGAGGAAGCTCGTCAGACCCTCATAGTTGGAGCACGGTGCTGCGGGATCTGGTGCAGCTTGAGGTCAAGCGAGGCTGTCACAATGATGCAGCGGTAGGAGGGTTTGCACGGCTTGCCCTCTCGCTGGTGGACACTGCGACGGCCGCGAAGGGGGGCACTGCCCACGACCGGCTCGTGGGGGAGGCTCGTTCGCTGCTGGTGGACTACGAGTTTCTTGAGCCGCCCGGGCGCGGTGAACGGTGCAGTGCTCTGCTCGCGCTGCTGAACTCGAAGAACGAGCAAGCACGGCATGCTCCGGAGTCCGCGCCGGAGCTGACCCAGAGGCGCGTTCGGGGTTCTGCAAACATGCTTATCGACACGCTTGAAGAACCGGTGTCGAACCTCTGGGGCATCGGGCCCAGGGTCCAGGAGACCCTTGCGAGACTGGGAATTGTAACCGTCTCAGATCTGCTGCAGCATGCTCCCAGGAGGTATCTCGACCTCCGGGAGCCGCAGCATATCTCGCCGGACGTGCTCGGCCAAGCCGCGTTCGTGAAGGCGCGTCTGATGTCGGTGGTGCAGATTCGGCGCAAGGTGCTGCTTGTCAAGGGAAAGGCCAGGGATTCCTCCGGCCGCATCTTCGGTCTTGTCTGGTTCAACAACAGGTTCGTTGCCAGCCGGCTGGTGCCGGGACACGAGTACGACTTCTATGGCCGCCTGGAAAACTCGTTTGACGGTCCACAGCTGACTCAGCCAACCTTCGAGGAGTCAGGTACTCCCGCCGCCCAGCTGAACATGAACCGCCTCGTCCCCGTCTATGGCCTGACCTCCGGATTGAGCCAGAAGTCGCTGCGCCAGCACATGTGGCGAGCTCTTGAACATCTTCCGCAGGACGGCGCCGAATACCTTCCTGGGGACGTGGCAACGCAATTCAACCTGCCAGACCTGTCCGGGAGCTATCATGCGCTGCACTTTCCCGAGAACGAAGCTCAGGCGGAGGAGGCCAGGGGCAGGTTCGCCTTTGACAGCCTGTTCCTCTTCGAACTGCGCGTTCTCATGCACAAGCGCTCGGAACAGGCCAGCACGGCCCCCCGGTTTGTCCTGCCGGCGGGAACGGTGGAACGGTACACGAGCAGTCTGCCGTTTGAGGCTACGAGCTCACAGGTGGCAGCTATGCGCGACATTGCGGACGATGTCCAGGGGCACAAGCAGATGCACCGCCTGCTGCACGGAGACGTCGGTTCCGGCAAGACAGCGGTGGCTGGATTCGGCGTCTATGCAGCAAAGGTGGCTGGATTTCAGAGCGCTGTCCTGAGCCCTACCGAGATTCTCGCTCAGCAGACGGGCGCGGTGCTGGCGGACCTGCTGCTGCCTCTCGGGATACGAGTGGGCGTGCTCACGGGAGGGGCAAGCAAGGCGCAGCGCAACAGCGTGCTCCGGGAACTCGCCGACGGGGGTATCGACCTGCTGGTAGGAACGCATGCCATACTCGAAGAAGGCGTAGCATTTGCGCGCCTCGGGTTGACCGTAGTCGACGAGCAGCATCGCTTCGGGGTCGCCCAGCGGCTCGCACTCGGGACAAAGGGCGAGCAACCCCACTCTCTGGTCATGAGTGCCACGCCTATTCCTCGCACGCTGGCTCTCACCATCTATGGCGACCTTGATATCTCCGAACTCACGGAGAAACCGGCTGGTAGAACCGCGATCGTTACCCGGATGCTCGCCCCCGCAGAGCGGGAGGTTGCCTATGACATTGTGCGCGCGGAGGTGGCGCGAGGAAGGCAGGCCTTTGTTGTCGTGCCCGCTATCGACGCAGGCGGTGAAGACGAGGATGCCACAGCATCGGTGGAGGAGACCGTGAAGCGTCTGACGGCCTCAAGCCTCAAGGGGCTGAGGCTGGCTTCTCTTCATGGCAGAATGAAAGCCTCGGAGAAGGCCGCTGTCATGACTGCGTTTCGTGCGCGGGACATTGACGTTCTCGTGTCGACGACGGTTGTCGAGGTTGGCATCGACGTCCCGAACACGACTGTGATGGTTATCGAGGATGCGGACCGGTTCGGTCTGGCAACGCTGCATCAGTTGCGCGGAAGGGTAGGGCGGGGTTCTTCGGCGTCGCAGTGTATTCTTGTCCAGGGGACCGCGACGCCTGAGAGTACACAGCGGCTGCAGGTCTTGGTGGATTGCGACGACGGCTTCAAGATAGCGGATGAGGACCTGAAGCTGCGCGGCCCCGGCGACATTCTCGGGACCATCCAGCATGGGTTCGACGTTCCCCTGTTTGGTTCAACAAGCATGTTGAGTTATCGCGACCTGTCGCGCCTTCCCGATATCCGGGCCGCTGCCGGCCAGCTCCTGGAGAAAGACCCCGAACTGACGGCTCCGGAGGACGCGAACCTTGCCCGCATGCTGGTGCTGAGGTATCCGCCTGCGCGGCCTGCTGTGGAGGAGAACTGACATGATCGTACAATCGGGGTCGCTGAGAGGTCGACCGCTCAAGACACTGGGCAGACAACCGTGGCTGAGGCCAACATCGGACAAAGCCAGAGAGGCTTTGATGGATGTCCTGCGCCCCATCATCGGCGGGGCCAGGTTTGTCGACGCATGCTGCGGCACGGGAGCCATTGGCATCGAAGCACTCAGCAACGGCGCGTCACATGCTGTGTTCGTTGACAGCGATACTCGTTCCATTCGCCTCGTGACTTCGAACCTTCGAAGTCTGGGGCTCGTCGAACAAGCCTCGGTTATGAAGGCTGACGCAGTTGCCTTCGCGTCCGGCCTGACTGGGACAGAGTTCGATATCCTGTTTGCAGACCCCCCCTTTGGCTCCGGGTTGCACAATCCTCTGCTCAGGACGCTCGCCACCCATTTGCGCGGTGAGGCCGATGGCTGTATCATTGTCATGGAACATGCTTCAAGAGAAGGATTGTCGGATGTGTACGAGGGGGGTGCCGTGAACCTGCGCAAGTACCAGGAGCGGCGCTACGGAGATGTAAGCATGGCGTTCTTTCGGGCAGTCAGGCGTGACGTTCTGACTGTGGAGGGCCAGAGGTGAGGGCACGG
>DAOOUZ010000040.1:0-11025 GCA_035369785.1 Candidatus Cryosericum sp.
CATGGCCATCGGGACGGTAGGAATGATCACCCTCGAAAGTGACCAGGGCAAGGCATTCCTGGTAGATCTGCCCGATGCGTTTCTCGTGGTGCTCACCACGGCCGAAGTTAACCTGGGACGACTGCGTATTGAGATCCGCAAGGCAGCAGGTCAGCTCAAGACGCAGATGTAGGAAGGCGGCCGCTGCCTTCCCGCGTCCGGGACTGCAAGCGGCAGGGTGTGTGTGCAGTGAATACAACTCAGTCACAAGGAGGTAGCAATGGCAGACAGTTTTATGGACAAGCTCAAGAATGCCGCAGGTAAGGTGGCCGACGGAGCAAAAGACCTCGCGGCGAGCACCAAGCTGAAGATGGACATCAGCAGCCTCCAGAGCAAGATCAAGGAAGCCAAGGAAGAGTTCGGCGTGAATGTCTATGCCATGCTGGAACAGGGCAAGACCATGGACGACATTACGGCTGCGTTTACCACCGTTCAGGGCGTTATCAAGGGACTCGAAGAGCAGCTTGCCGCAAAGCAGGAAGAGCTCAAGAAGGTCGGGGACGACAACTGACCTGTCGGCTGCAACAGGATGTGCTGAAGCGGGCGTGCGCAGGGTGCACGCCCTTTTTCTACCTGCCGGCGGTAGTAGACTGTTGACATGACAGAGTATGAGCTGCAGTTTCTCCTACGGGAGCTGACCACAGCAAAGGACTACGACGGCCAGATCGACGGGCGTCTGGAGTTTGCGGCACACGAAGCGACGTTTGCTCCCCTGCCGGCCGACCTTCATCCAGACCTGGCCTCCGACCTTGCAAGCGTGGGGATCATACAACTCTACACCTTCCAACGGGCCGTCTATGATAGAGCCAGCGACGGCTACAACGTCACCGTGGTAAGCCCGACGGCGAGCGGCAAGAGCCTTGCGTTTCAACTGCCTGTGTTGGACCATCTGCTCAAGCATCCTACAGCGACTGCTCTGTTCCTGTACCCGACAAAGGCACTCATCGAAGACCAGCTCACCAAGGTGCGGGGGCTGAGCCACAGCTTCTCCCATATCAACACGGCAGTCTACGACGGGGATACAAGCCAGGATGCCCGCGCACAGCTGCGCAAGTTCGGCCGGCTTCTGCTGTCCAACCCCGACACGCTGCACTACAGCATGCTGCCGTACCATGAGAGCTGGTCCCGGTTCATGCGGGGACTCGCATTTGTCGTCGTGGATGAGGCCCATTACTATCACGGCGTCCTCGGTTCACATATGGCGCTTCTGCTGCGACGTCTGCGGCGCATTGCGAACTTCTACGGTGCGCACCCCACGTTCGTCGTCACATCGGCCACCATCGACGACCCCGGTCGGTTTGCAACCCAGCTGACCGGCGAGTCTGTGACCCAGGTGGACGCGAAAGGCGCGCCTGAGGGAGAACGCACCCTGCTGTTGTTCAATCCGAAGCTGGTGGACAAGGAGAACAACATCCGCAAAAGCGTCATGAAGGAGACCCTGTGGCTGTTTCAACGGGCAGTGCAGGAGGACGTCCGCACAATTGTATTCACAAAGTCGCGCCAGCAGGCAGAGTTGCTGTACAAGTACGTCAGGGACGCGGGCGCTGGCAAGGGGCTGCGGCTCTCGGACCGCGTGGCGACGTATCGCGCGGGATACCTGCCTGCCGTGCGCCGGGACATCGAGCACCGACTTTCTTCCGGACAGCTCACAGGCGTGATTGCCACCAATGCGCTCGAACTGGGCGTGGACATTGGACATCTGGACGTGTCGATCACTGCCGGATACCCAGGCTCCGTCACCAGCCTGTTTCAACAGATGGGTCGAGCAGGACGCGAGCGTGACCATGCGCTTTCCATCTTCGTAGCGTCATCGAATCCGCTGGACCAGTACGTCGTGGAAACGCCCTCCTTCGTCTCGTCGGGGCACTTTGGCACGCCAACGATCAACCCCGACAATGAGCACATCCTGAGCGGGCACCTGCGGTGTGCCGCCTATGAGCTGCCCCTGCGGTCGCACATCGATGACGTGTACTTCGGTTCCTCCTACGGCAGGCTGGTAGCCCAGCTCAAGGAAGAGCAGAAGCTGCGGGAGCGGGGCAGCCTGCTGGTGTCGACGGAAACCTATCCGGAGCGGTTTGTCAGTTTGAGGACACTCTCAGACAAGCGCTATCATGTGGTGAATCAGAGCGATGGAACGGTCCTGGAGGAAGCGGACGCCTACAAGGTCATCGAGGAGTTCTACCCTGGCGCGGTGTTCCTTCATCAGGGCGATTCGTACCTTGTGAAGGACAACGACCATGAGCAGCAGGTGGTGCGTGCCGTGCCAACGACGCAGAACTACTATACCGACGCGCTCATCAAGAGCGACGTGGTCGTCCAGCAGGAGCAGTTGCACCATGAGGTCGGGGATGTGGGACTGTCATTCGGCAAGGTCATCGTGTCGGAACAGACGGTCGGATTCATCAAGAAGAGTTTCCACGTCGAAACAGAGATAGGCCGCGAGTACATCGATACGCCGGAAATCAGTTATGACACGATGGCTCTGTGGATGACCCTTCCGGACAGGATCCTAAACCTCCTCAAGGAGGCGGGGCGTGACGTGGCCGGGAGTCTGCACGCGACGGAGCATCTGCTCATCGCTCTCATGCCTGTCATCGTCCTGTGCGATCCGCGTGACCTTGGTGGCATCTCGACCATTCTGCACCGGGACACGTTGAAGCCCAGCATTTTCGTGTACGATGGACATATTGGAGGCGTTGGTCTGACCGAGATGGCGTATGGCCGATTCGGTGAAGTCCTCGGGCTTGCGGAGAGGCGCGTCGCGGATTGCCCGTGCAAAGACGGTTGTCCAAGCTGCGTGTACTCGCCGAGGTGCGGGAACAACAACAAGCCCATGGACAAGGACGGAGCGCGCATGCTGCTCGGCATGCTGCTGGACACATTTTCTCAAGCTGGAGGAGGTACAACATGAGTCAGGAAGGAACCATTGCATTGCTGAAAGACGCATATCAGCTCGAAGTAGAGGGGTGGCTGTTCTATCGGGGCCTGCTTGATTCCATGCCGAAGGGCGAGGTGCGCGACGTGTTTGTGTACCTGGCGGAGCAGGAACAGAAGCACCAATCCTACATTGGCGGCGAGATCTCGCGGCTGCAGGAAGGAAAGAGCCTGGACACGGCCGCGGTGCAGGACATGAAAGAGACCGCCCATGACCAGGTGCTCGCCGACGCCGTGCGCAGCACGAAGGACCTGACCCAGCACGAGGCGTCAGCCATCCACACCGGCATGCTGCTCGAACGCAACTCCTGGGAGTTCTACCATGCTGCGGCGGACAAGGCAGGAGAGCCGGACGAAGCTGCGATGTACCGCCAGCTGGAAGAGTGGGAGAAGCTGCACCTGCACCTGCTCGAGAACGCCTATGACCTCGTGAAGGAGCGTATCTGGGCAGAGAACCAGTTTGCGCCCTTCTAGAGGCTCCTGTCTGCGCCGGGGCCCAGACAACTGCCAGCCAGGATGTGTATGTGGAGATGTTGGATGGTCTGGCCCCCGCGCGCTCCTGAGTTGACAATGACTCGGTAACCGTCCTGCAGCTGCAGCCTGCGTGCCATGAGCTGGACGACCTCCAGCAGGTGCAGCACCAGGCTGGCATCGTCTGCTCCAAGGCTGTCGATACGGTCGATGTGCCGCCGAGGAATCACCAGCAGGTGGATGGGCGCCTTGGGAAAACGATCCTTGATAACGAACACGGTGTCGTCCTCGTACACGTACTCCGCTGGCGCCTGATGGTGCCCGATGCGACAGAACAGGCAGTCTTCGGGGTCAGCCGTCTTGCCGTTCACTCGACTGCCTCGCCGGTCAGGACGGCACGGTCGCCCTCCCAGTGGCAGCCGTCCACACGAACCTGCAGGAACTGGTCGCGTTCGACGACCCGACCGCTGGCGACCCTCGCGTCGGTCCAAAGGTATGCGTCCGCGTACCCCTGCGTCCTCCCTGGAGCGATCCGCTCGGTCACGATGCGGACTATCGAACCGACGAAGCGCCGCGCGAAGCCGAGTCCTGTCAGTTCAGCCGCCTGCAGCATCTCATGGACGCGCGCAGCCTTGACCCGCGCAGATACGCAGCCAGGGTCCCGCGCCGCCGCAGTGAACGGCCGCGGCGAATAGGGAAATACGTGCACCTTGGCGAAACCGACGCTCCGCACCATTTCCAGCGTGCAGGCTGCATCCTCGTCCGTCTCACCGGGGAAGCCCACGATGACGTCGGTCGTGAGGCTGAAGAGCGCGTCGACAGAGCGCAGACGGTCCACGCTCTCAGCGAATCTTGCCGTCGTATATGGACGCCGCATGCGCTCAAGGATGCGGTCGCTCCCGCTCTGCAAGGGAAGGTGCAGCTGCCTGCACAGCGAGCGATGGCGGACAAACTGGCTCACAAGAAGCCCGCTGACCGCATCAGGGTTGAGCGAACTCAGCCGAACGCGCGTGGGGAGGTCCGCATCCTCGAGCGAGGTCAGAACGCCATCCAGAAGCAGTGAGAGCTGGTCCGGCGCTTCACCGTACTTGCCCAGCTCCGTCCCGGTGAGGACAACCTCCTTGACACCCTCCTGCGCAAGACCCAGGATCTCGTCGGTCACCGTGCCAGGGTCTTTCGATGCCAGGCGGGTCCCCCGCACAAGAGGAACGATGCAGTAGGTGCACATGTTGTCGCAGCCTTCCTGCACGCGAACGTCGACGCGGTTGCGGATGCTCGCATGCCGAAGTGCCTGCTCGCGCCATGGCCCGCCACTCTTTGCCTCGCGCCCCGACACCAGCTTCGCTACCCCCGCGCGGTCCTGCATGCTGACGACTGTCACACCCGCAGGGGGCTCCATCCCCGTCAGCTTCAGTAGGGCGGCACCGCACCCCACAAGGTACACCGGGGCGTCAGGGCGTTCCCTCCGGGCCCGCCGAACCAGCTGCAGGCTCTGGGCCTGAGCCTTGTTTGTGACGCTGCACGAGTTCACGACCACGGCGTCGGCCTCCGCGAGCGCGCGCGTCGTCTCCACACCAAGGGCAGCGAGTTCCTGTGCGTACAGCTCGGAGTCGACCTCGTTGACCTTGCAGCCAAGCGTCGCGATGAAGACTCTCATGGCAGCTCCTGCATCTCCCTGATGACCAGAAGGGCGGCAAACCCGGCCAGCTCGCTTCGGAGAACACCGGTGTTCAGGCGCGCGCGTCGCACTCCCCGGCTGTCCATCAGCCGCTCCTCTTCCTCGGAGAACCCACCTTCGGGGCCCACAACGAGCGCAGCGGCTTCCTGCGCGCGAATCCAGGCAGGACCGCTCAACTGCAGCAGGGTACGGTCTGCACGCGGTGACAGGGCAATGCACGCGCGCGCCGGCTCCAGGCACTTCAAGGCATCTCCCAGACTGTCCTCCAGGGATATCTCGGGCACGATTCCCGTTTCGGACTGCTCTGCCGCGGAGCGGGCGACCTCTGTCAGCCTGCCAAGACGCCCCGCCACGTTCCATGGCTGACTGCGCTCGCCTGCGAACAGCACGACGCTGCGAACGCCCAGGGGAGTGACGAGTCGGACGACATCGTCCAGAAGGGCGGGCCGAATGACTGCCTGCACAAGGACCAGCGGCCTGGACGCAAGCGGGGACGGCCGCACCGACTGGATGACGGCAACAAGTCCTGCCCCTGGCAGTTCCTCGACGGCAGCGTCATACAGCTCGCCTTCATGGAACAGCACAAGCCGCTCGCCAGGGCGGATCCTCAAGGCACCAACCATGTGGTGGGCTGCCGGAAGCTCCGCCAGCAGGACGCGTTCGCCAGCCGTCACGAAACGGCCGGTGTCGAAGGCCGGCATCGGTCAGCCGCTGCCCGAGACCCTGCCCAGATAGCCAGCAAAGCTCTCGAGCACGGTGATGGCCCTGATGTAGTTCATGCGGATGGGTCCCACGACCCCGAGGACGCCCCGCTGATTCCGGTCCAGCGAGTAGTTGACGGAAACGAGGCTGAAGTTCTTCAGCTCTTCCCGTGGGTTCTCGTCGCCGATGAACAGGCTGATCTCACCCCGGTTGCTCAGGGAATCCAGGTAGGGGGTCACCACCTCCTCGCGCTTGAGGAAGGTGCTCAGGGAGGAGAATGCTCCAATCTGGTCATCGGGCAGGTCGCTGAGCATCTGCTCGATGCCGCGCACGAATATCTGCCGTTCGCCCTTGCGAAGTTCCGCTTCCATGAGCTCTGCAACAGAGTCCACAACGTCACCGTAGCGCAGGGCCAGGTCCTGGGGCAGGACGTTCCCGTACCGCAGGGTATGGATGCCCTCCTCCAGCGTCTTGCCCCGCAGTTCCCGGCAGAAGATGGCATTGACGCCCGCGAGTTCCTCCTCGGAGGTCCCAGGCGGCGTCACCAGCTTGTACCCCTCGACGTTTTCGCGGTCTGTGATGAGGACGAGCATGAGAGCCGTGTCGCTGAACGGGACGAGGCTCACGTGACGCAGGGTGACCGGGTCGGATGCGGGAGACAGGACAAAGCTCACTTTCTTGGTTCTGTTGGACACCGCACTGGCGACACTGTCAAACAGTCGGGGCAGGCTCTCGTACTGAAGGGGGAGGTCGATCGGCCCCGTGAACATGCGGCGGCGCGTCGCCTCGACGAGAAATGCGGAGATATAGGCGTGGTAGGCAAGAACCGTGGGCACGCGGCCCGCCGACACGTGCGGCTGCTGCAGGTACCCCATCTCGCCAAGCCCAGCCATCTCGTTGCGCACGGTCGCGGAGGAAACGTCGGTTCCGAGCTGGCTCGCCACGTATGCGGAACTCACCGGCTGCCCATCGTCCATGTACTTGCGGACGACAATCTCGAGGATGTGCTTCTGTCGTTCAGTCAGTACCATCGTTCTCACCTTCTTTATTGTACCGTAACATCAGGGCATGACAAGCAAGAAGCGGGCGGCCGCGGACCCCGCAGCTACCCGCTCCCGGACAATTGTGAAAACGCCCTAATTCTTGCTGAGCAGGGCGTCTATCTTGGTCGTGATCGTACGCTTCGGAACTGCACCGATGACCTGGTCCACGATGACGCCATTCTTGAACAGCGCCAGTGTGGGAATGCTCATCACGCGGTACCGTGCGGCAATCTCCTGGTTGTCGTCGACGTTGAGACGGGCAACCTTGATCTTTCCGGCATATTCGTTGGCAATCTCAGTAACGACCGGCGCAATCATCCTGCATGGCCCGCACCAGCTGGCCCAGAAGTCCACCAGCACAGGAAGCTGGGATGACAGAACCTCCTCCTGGAAGTTCGCCGTTGTTGCAGTGATCTCATTCTCTTCCATGGTTCCTCCTCATACGGTTGAATTGTTCCATCAGAACAACGTCCTACTTGAGCCCGCTGTACCTGACCAGCAGTTTTTCGAGCCGGCCCAGTTCCTTTGCTGCCTCCGTCTTTTCTCCCATGCTGCACCCGACTTCATTCATGAGAACATCGGTGCCGATCCGGCCAATGGCGGCGTGAGCCGCCACCAGTTGCGCCAGCACCTCGTCGCACGGTCGGCCGTCCTCGACCATCTTCTGGATTCCGCGCAGCTGCCCTTCGACGCGTCGAAGGCTATGCAGTACCTCTGTCTTTTTTGTCATATACCCTGGTGGGTATAGTACTTCCTTGCTTGCCGATGTCAAGAATGCACCTATCATAGTGCCGTCGACAATGGAGGCGCCAATGAAGCGAAAACTGATCAACCTGCTGATCCTCATCGTCGTATTTGTCATCTTTGCACTGGTCGTGGGCCAGTTCCGGGACCAGACAGTGGAACTCACGCTGCCATTCTTTGTGACCAGCAAGGTGTCGGTCGAAGGCATAGCGTATGTCGCCTTCTTTACCGGCCTGCTGTTGGCAGGAGGAATTGCCACAAGCCGTGAGCTTGCCCTGCGCCGGGCGCACCGGAAGGCGGTCGAGAAGGCACAGGCCGATGCACAGAAGGCGCAGGAGGCCTCCGCCCCGGCGGGCGGCAGTTCTGGCAGCCAGGGTCAGACAGCCGGATGAAGCTGCGCACCACGGCCCAGTTGAGCCGTGCCGCACTCATAGCAGCGCTGTACATGGTGCTCACGCTCGTGCCCCCGTTCAATGCACTCAGCTTCGGAGCCGTTCAGTTTCGCCTCGGCGAGGCTCTGGTCCTGCTGCCGTTCCTTCTCGATGAGGCGGTGCCGGGCGTGGTCGCCGGCTGCCTGGTCGCCAATTTCTTCTCTCCCTTCGGCATTGTCGACCTCGTCATCGGGACCGGTGTCACCTTGAGCGCAGCCCTCCTCACCAGGAGCCTGCGCCGCACACACAGGGCCTGGCTTGGCGCCATGCCACCCATCCTGCTCAACGCTGTGGTCGTCCCCCTGTATGTGTCGACCCTCACGCTTCCGGCGGCCACGGCCGGCTCTCGTCCGACAAGCATCGGCCAGGCCCTCGCGTTTGTCTGGTCGCACCTGTCCTGGAGTGTCTACATTCCTGTTGCTGCCACCATCCTGGCCGGAGAATCGGCGGTCGTGCTCCTCCTGGGACTTCCCCTGCTTGGATTGGTGCGCAGGCATATCGGCCCATCACGGGAGGCACTATGACAACAACGGTTGCGCTCGCACAGCTCAACCCCGTCTGCGGCGACATCGCCGCCAACGTGGCCATGCACACGACATACATCGAGGAGGCTCTGGACGCGCACGCCGACCTCATCGTGTTCCCGGAGCTCTCCCTCACCGGGTACGCTCTCAGGGACCAGACGCTCGGGCTGATGCGACCTCCGGGCACAGCAGAGTTTGCCCCGCTGGTCGAGCTTTCGCGTCACATCGCTGTCTGCGCAGGCTTCGTCGAGGAGGGCGAGGACGGGATTCCGTACAACAGCGCCTTCTTCGCGGACGGCGGCGCTGTCGTCCACGTCCATCGCAAGATGTATCCGCCGACGCATGGCATGTTCGAGGAGCTGCGCTTCTTCGGGCGCGGAAGGACCCTGTCGGTCTTCGACACGCGCTTCGGGCGCACGGGAATCGTCATCTGCCGCGACCTGTTTCACATGCTCGAGGTCTCCACCATGGCGGCGCTCGGCGTTCAGCTTCTGCTGGCACCCAGCGCCATGCCGGCCCGTGGATTCCAGGGAGACGAACTGTCGATCGAACGCACGGTCCAGCTCGCGGTTGGGTCGGCGAGCACACTGCTGGGCATGTACGTCGCATATGTGAACCGCGTCGGCTTCGACGACGGCCTCGGCTTCTATGGCGGTTCAATGCTGAGCGACCCGGACTGCGGCGTCACTGCGGCGGCGCCACGGTTCGCTGCCGCCGAAACGCTGGGAACCATCGACATGGCACGCGTCACGCGCCACGGGTACCAGTTGCCCATCCATCGCGAAGAGGACCTGACGATTGTCCGCCACGCGCTGGACGAAAGGAGGACTCAATGACACCCGTTGTCCCGGTGCTCAACAATGCCATGGTTGCGGACTACCTGAAGCGCTTCATCGCCGAAGAGCTGCACTCCAGCAGTTTTGCGGAGGCCAGCATCGCCGTGTCCGGCGGTCTGGACTCAGCTGTCGTCCTCAAGCTTGCCTGCGATGCCCTGGGGCCGAGCCACGTGCACCCGGTCTTCCTCCCCTACAAGGCGTCCTCGGAGGAGAGCCGCAGGGACGCCCGCGTCATCGTTTCTGCGTGCGGCCTGCCATGGACCGAGCTTGACATCACCGGCATGGCGGACGCGTACATCGCTCTGCAACCCGACATTGACCGGCTGCGTACCGGCAACCTCCTCGCACGGCTCCGCATGGCGGTCATCTTCGACCAGTCCAAGAAGGAGCGCTCCCTCGTCATCGGCACCAGCAACAAGAGTGAGCTGCTAGTCGGCTACTCGACCTGGTATGGAGACATGGCCTGCGCCATGATGCCGATTGGCGACCTCTACAAGACACAGGTGCGGTCCCTCGCGGTCTTCCTGGGCGTGCCGCAGCAGATCGTCGAGAAACCTCCGTCCGCCGACCTGTGGACCGGGCAGACCGACGAGGGAGAGATTGGTGTCACCTATGACATGCTCGACCAGGTCCTGTTTCTGCTGGTCGACCAGAGGATGTCTCCTGACGAGGTTTTACAGCAGGGCTTCGAGGCCCGGCTGGTCCAGACGATCGAGCGGAAGATTGTCGGCTCGCAGTTCAAGCGCGTCCTCCCCCCCATCGCCAAGGTATCCCAGCGCACGGTGGCCACGGACTTCCTGTATCCGCGCGACTGGCGCGCCTGATCGGCAGTCAATGCACATCGCCCCCGGCGCATGCGCCGGGGGCGATGTGCATCTACGCTCGGAACCTGCTCTCTAGTAGAACGTCTTGGCCTGTAGGACCACGTCCGCAGGAATGACGTGGGGCTGGCTTGTCGCTTCCTTCAAGTCCGTGAAGGTGATGCGTTGGCCCACCTCGCCAACAAGAATGCCGGTCTTGCCCTCCCGGACGGCGTTGACGGCCGCAAGGCCCAAACGCGTCGCAAGCAGGCGGTCGGACACCGTCGGCGAGCCGCCGCGTTGAAGATATCCAAGGACCGTGACGCGCATTGAGAGGTTCGTCATCTGGCCGAGCGCCTCGGCGAGGCCGTACCCTGCCACTGGCCTGCCGGCAACCACTGGCTCGTGCGGTGCGACCGGATAGCCTTCGGCAACGACGACGATGGAAAAGTCCTTGCCCTCCTCCTTGCGCTGCTTGAGATGCGTGGCAAGGTTCTCGATGGGCACGGGCTGCTCGGGAATAGCGATGAAGTCCGCCCCGCCCGCCAGTCCGCCGTACAGGGCAAGCCAGCCCGTTTCACGACCCATCACCTCGACAATCATGACACGGTGGTGCGAGGAGGCAGTCGTATGCAGCTTGTCCAGCGCGTCGCTGATGGTCGTGATGGCGCTGTCGAATCCGATGCTGAAGTCTGTGCCGTAGATGTCATTGTCGATTGTGTTCGGCACGACGACGCACGGTATGCCATTGGCATGAAACAGCGCGCCAACCGCCACGGCGCTGCGGTCGCCGATAATGACGCTCGTCGTGATGTTGTTCGTT
>DAOOUZ010000041.1:0-10986 GCA_035369785.1 Candidatus Cryosericum sp.
AGAGCAATCTGCGCGGCGCGTCCACTCGAGGCAAGCGACGGCACGATAAAGTTCCCGGAGGAGTTGCGGATGGTCGCATATGGCAGCTTGGAACCGATGGCATAGACCAGCTCGACGTAGCCGATGGACCCCTTGTTCTGCGATACCAGGCCAGCGACGCCGTCATTGCCCTTGCCGCCCAGGCCTGTCGGCCAGGCAACGGACTTGCCAGCGCCAATCGTTGTTTTCCACTCGGGCACGGCAGCAGCCAGATAGTTGGTGAAGATGGATGTTGTTCCGGAACCGTCTGAGCGGTGGACGGTCGTGATGGCCGAGGCGGGAAGGCTGACACCGGGGTTCAGCGCAGCGATGCGGCTGTCATTCCAGGTGGTAATCTTGCCGAGGAATATGTCGCTTATGGTCTTTGGGTCAAAGCGCAGGGTGGGATTTCCTTCGAGGTTGTAGGTAAGGACAACGGCGCCCACACAGGTGGGGATATGCAGAACCGGGGCACCCATGGCGGCTGTCTCGGCGACCGTCAGGAACGCATCGGACGCGCCAAGGTCCACCGTCTTGTCAGTGAGCGCCTTGATGCCGCCGCCCGAGCCAATACCCTGGTAGTTGACCTTGGTGCCCGTCGAGCTGGCGTAGACGTCGAACATCTTCGTGTACAGGGGGAGCGGGAAGGTTGCTCCAGCGCCGGACAGCTGTGTCGGGACGGCAATATCCACGGCCGGCAGCACAATGCTCACGGTCGTCGTCTTGCCCGTTGTTGGGTCAGATGTCGGGGTTACCTTGGCTCCCAGCTGCTCCGCGATGAAACGGATGGGCAGGAACGTCCTGCCCTGGCGGATGACTGGCATCGCGTCGAGCGTGACAGCTTGCCCGGCTACTGTCGCAGTGGTGGACGTCAGGGAAAGGGTGACCAGCTTGAGGCTGGTTGCACTTTCAGGAAGTCCCAGACTGACTTGTGTGACGCGGCCCGCCGTATCGGTCTTATAGGACACGCCTGCCTTCATTGTCTCGGCGATGAAGCGGATGGGCAGCATCGTGCGGCCGCTGCTGATAAACGGGGCGGCGTCAAGCGTGACGCGGTTCCCTGCCACGGTCGCAGCACTCGAATTGATGGTGAGAACGATTGTTGTCTGAGATGCTGCAGACGCGGAAGCCGGGGCAATCCCCAGCGCGAGTGAGGCAAGCAGGGCGACAACCAGCAGAAGTGCGCTGTATCTTCGAATGTGTATCATTCCTACCTCCATGCATGTGATAAACCCTCGTGGGTTTCCGCTGTCATGGTAGAACCCGTGCGTGGAGATACGGTTCAGATTGTGTTCAGATCGTGCTAAGAAGATGGCCTAGCGGACCGGCTTGCCTTCCCAGGTGAGTTGTGCCAGGATGGAACGGGCGGCGCTCCGGACCCCGTCGGGCAGGGTACCGTACTGCAGCGGTTCAGCAAGGGACTGACCATCGCCAAGGATCCAGGAAATGAGGTCGGCAATGGCTATGGCGCGTTCCCTGGGTCTACCATCGTACGACTGCTCGCGGTAGCACACGAGCCACGTGAGGCTGACAACAGGGTAGGCGGTGTCCCCAGGGCGGTCGAGAAGCGTCCCCTGGAGGTCAGAGGGGAGGTCAGCCGGCACGGCAGCCTGCATGGAAGCAACGCTGGGCAGGACGAAGGCGCCGGAGCGGTTGCGCAGGGCGACACACGTGAGGCCGGACTGGACAGCGAACGTATACTCGAGGTAGCCGATGGAGCCGCTGGTCTGGCGCAGCATTGCTGCCATCCCGGAGTTCGCCTTGACGCCTACCCCGGCGGGCCACGCAACGAGCTGACCCGCTCCGACCTTGTCGCTCCAGGTCTGGTCCGTGGCAGCAAGGTAGGTTGTGAAGATGCTCGACGTGCCCGAGGCGTCGGCTCGGTGGAGGACGATAACAGGCAGGTCGGGCAGCCTGACCACCGGGTTGAGCAGGGCAATCCGCGGGTCGTTCCATTTCTTGACATCGCCCCGGAAGATGGCGGAGAGCAGGCTGGAGTCCATTTTAAGCGCAGGACTTCCCGGCAGGTTCACACACACCGCAACCGCCCCGAGGCAGGTGGGAATGGAGAGGACCGACGCAGGCAGACGTGCCTGTTCGGCAGGGGTCAGGAGAACATCGGTTGCTCCGATGTCGATGGTGCGGTCCTGCAGAGCCCGCAGGGCTGCCGATGAGCTGAGCGCTCCGTAGACCGCCTTCACCTGTGTCTTCTGATACCAGGCGTCCAGCTGGTTGACATAGAGGGGCTCAGCGAACGTCGACCCTGCGACCGCGAGGTCGGTGACGGGAGCAGCCGGGGCTGTCTTGCATCCGGAAGCGCCGGCAAGCAGAGCACACAAAAGGACAAGAGCAGTGATACGCGACGTAGCGGTCATGAGTCCTCCTTGGCAGCAGGCGGCCCGTCGGGGGAAGGCGGCCGCAGGTTTTCCGGTATGCGGATGACGAATGTTGTCCCCTTGTCCACGGTGCTGTGGACATCGATGGTCCCATTGTGCGCAAGCACAATGCGTTTCACAATTGCGAGTCCGAGGCCCGTGCCCGGGCGGACGCCTCTTCCGGCGTTCGAGTAGAAACGTTCGAAGATCCGGGGAAGGACAGTTGGAGCGATGCCGCGGCCGGTATCGGCCACTCGGAACACGGTGAACCCGCCCTCCCTCGTGACGGTCACGGTGATGGTGCCAGCTTCGGTGAAGCGGTACGCGTTTTCCACAAGGTTGATGAGGAGCTGCTGCAGCATGAGGCGGTCGGCGTACAGGGTCTCCGCCCCCTCCTGGATCTCGAAGCGGAGGGGGACCCCGGCTTCGGCGGCACGCTTTTCGAACAGCTCCAGCGTGTCACGCTTCAGCTCATGCAGGTCAACCAGCTCGATGGAGGGCGGCTGGTTCTCGAAACGGGACAGGACCGAGATGTCGGTGGACAGCTCGATGAGTCGTGCCACGTTGCGGCCGATGATGTCGAGGTACCGGGTATTGCCGGGCTCCTCACGCAGCAGGTCAAGGTATCCCTGGATGGCGGTGAGTGGAGTCTTGAGTTCATGGGAGGCATTGGCAACGAAGTCAGCCTTGACACGTGCGAGGGCCGCTGCATCGGTCACGTCCTCAAGCAGGACGATGATGCGTCGTTCATGCATGTCCCATTGTGAGAGTTCCTGAACCGTGCACGCGTACGAGTGTCCCCGCAGCGCGCTTGCCAATTGCTGAGGCTGATGTGTTGCAGCACACCGGTCGATGGCTGCCAGCAGGTCAGGCATGGGCAGCAGTTCGGCGATGTGTCGGCGTGCAGGGGGCAGCAGGTCGCCAGGAACGAGCAGGTCGAAGAGAGGGTTGCTGGACGTCACGTTCAATGTGTCGTCCAGGAGCACAGCCGCGAGAGGAAGGGCGTCGAGCACCGCCGTGAGACGCGCCGACCAGCTCTGTTCTACCTTGGCAAGCGATTCGTTCTCCTGCAGGGTCGCATAGGCGGCTTTCTCGATGCGACCCTCTGGCGTCGCGCCGGCATGCATGGCAAGCCCGGCCAGAGACGGCAGGGAGCGCAGTTCCAGCGCTTCGGCTGTCTCCTCCAGCGGTCTCCTCTCGCGGCCGGCAAGGATAGCTGACAAGATGAGCAGGCAGACGCCGATGCCCAGCAGCAGGGGCAAGGCCCAGGAAACCGTTCCCGAGGCCGCCTGCCATGGCAGGGAGGCATCCGAGCTGGCCACCGCGATGCCGATGAGCGTTCCATGGGAATCGCGCATGCTGACGCACACGGAGCGCTCCTGCTTCCCCGCCTCGACGTGGTAGGTGACGCCCGTTCCCGTGCCAGTTGCGATGGCCTGCTGAACTTCAGGCTCCTTCAGCCGGTTGACAACAGCAGCCACAGGGAATGCGGAATCTGCGGCAGCCGACCCGTCGGGGTTCAGGACGGTCAGGCGCATGCCGGCAGGAAGCTCGCCGCGCACGAGGCTGGGGAGCGAGGCTCCGGACTGCAGAACTTGAAGGGAGCTGGCCGACAGGAGCCGCGCCGCTGCTTCCAGGCGTGCGTTCTCGCCTGCGACGGCTGCCTGATGCACAGAGGCCACGAGCAGCCAGGACGAGGTCGCGAGGAGCAGCAACCCGACGACGAGGCTCGTGCCGATGTGCCAAGGGACTCTCCTGTGACTCATTGGTCCTCGTCGACGTAATACCCGAAGCTGCGCGACGTGTGAAGGAGCCGCGCCGCTGCGCCGAGCTTGTGGCGGATATTGGTGACATGAACGTCGATGACCCGCTCTACCGCGTCCGTCTCCCCGACAGCTCTCAGCAGTTCTTCGCGCGACACGACTGTTCCCTTGCGCTCCACAAGCAGGGCAAGGATGCGATACTCCGAGGGAGTCAGGTCGACAGGACTGCCTCCCGCCGTGACGACATGCCGTGCCGTATCGACCGTCAGCTGTCCCGCCGTGAAGACGTGCTGGGAGGGCGCCGAGCGGCGGGCGTCAGCGCGGCGGAGCATGGCCACGACCTGGGCCACCAGCTCGTGGGGATTGAAGGGCTTGCGAATGTAGGTGTCCGCCCCAAGCCCAAGCGTGAGGACCACGTCTGTTTCCGTAGCCTTGGCGCTGCAGACAAGAATGGGCATGGCGTCGTAGGCGGACTGCTTGCGGAGAGCCTTGATGACATCGGCGCCCGAAAGCTCCGGCAGCATGAGGTCCAGGATGACCAGGTCGGGCGGGTCCTTCTGCTTGCTCAGCCATGTCAGGAAGGCAACCGACGATGCGAACGCGACAGGCTCCAGAGATTCCCTCTGCAGATAGAGCCCGATCAGCTCACGAATGTCGTCGTCGTCCTCCACTACCGCTATGCGCCTGATAGGTCACCTCACACAAGCCTGCACCCTCAGTGTAGTATCGGGACCTTGAAGGGGCAAGTCAAGCAAGCAGTCCTGGCGACCAGGTTGGTTCTGGGGCAGGGCCGCTGGTGACGAGAATGTGAAGATCGCGGTTGCATCCCGGTGGGGGGAGCTATACTGAATGCAGCTGTAGCAAGCAGCAATCCCTTTCCTTTCCCAATCGCCCCGGGCTTAACCCACCTGGGGCCTCTTGTTTGTACCCTCCGTCGACTCTGTGAAGAAGCACGAGAATGTTGTACGTATTGGTGATAGACTGTCGGGCAGGTACACGGAAGCGCAGGAGGGTCGGACATGGAGTCAGGGGGTCTGGTGGAACATGAACATGTGTGCTCGTGAGGGTATCGGGAGGGCTGCCATGGCTGCAGCACGGACGCGGACCTCTTCCAGGTGCGTGACACGTACGTGGCATCGCGCAGGAGGGGCACGCTGATGGTCGGTATCGTCGGCCTCGGCAGCTACGTTCCCGAGCATATCGTCACAAACGCCGACATGGAGAAGATCCTGGATACCAGCGACGGCTGGATTCGCAGCCGGTCCGGCATCGTGGAGCGGCGCTTCGCAGCGAGCGAGCAGGCCTCAAGCGACCTGGCGACGATTGCCGCAACGAGGGCCCTCGAGGATGCCGGCATGGCCGCCGCGGACCTGGACCTCATCATTGTCGGGACCAACTCTCCGGACATGCTGTACCCGTCTACCGCGTGCCTGCTTCAGAACCGGATTGGCGCCACGAATGCCGCGGCCTTCGACCTCCAGTCCGGCTGCCCGGGATGGATCTATGGCATGACGACAGGCGCGCAGTACATCCAGTCGGGCATGTACAGGAATGTCCTGGTGGTGGGTGCAGAGGTCATCACACGCATGATGGACCCGACGGACAGAGGCACGTATGTCCTGTTCGGTGACGGGGCCGGCGCTGCTGTGCTGAGTTCGGTGGAGCGGGGCGGCATGAAGGCGTTCGAGCTGTTCGCTGACGGGTCCCTGTCACAGTACCTGACGCTGCCGGCGGGTGGGTCACGCAGGCCGTTCAGCAGAGAGGTGCTCAAGGAACGCAGCTACTTCACGAAGATGGACGGACAGGCGGTCTTCCGGTTCTCGGTACGCGAGATCTCCCGCATCTCGAAGAAAGTGCTGGAGAAGGCCGGCGTTCCACTCGAGGAGGTCGACTGGTTCATCCCCCACCAGGCCAACCTGAGAATCATCCAGTCGGGAGCGCAGGAACTGGGCATCCCGATGGAGAAGACGGTGGTCACCATTGACAGGTATGGCAACTCGTCCGCGGCATCGATCCCTGTGGCGCTGGACAAGATCTACCGTGAAGGGAAACTCAAGCGGGGGGACAACGTCCTCATGGTTTCGTTCGGGGCAGGCATGACATCCGGAGCAATCCTCATGGAGTGGTCCAGGTAGCCGTTGTTCCTGCTGGAACTCACGCTGACAACCCCCGGCCTCGTGCCGGGGGTTGTGCTTGAACAGGTCTGCTGGTTAGAATCCTAAGGGGGGAGTCCAGGCGGGCACGGCCTTCGGGTCCGTGGGTGGAACCACCGTGCCATCGATGATGTCCTGGCGCAAAGCCTCGACCTTGGCCATCTGGTCAGCAGAGAGGACCTTGGCCACGTTGTCCTGGGCGTAGCCGACACCACCGTCGCTCAGCGACAGGGTGATGACTCCGGGCTTGAACGTGCCGTCTGCCACTGCCTTCACGGCCTCCCACGTCGCATAGTCCACGTGCTTCATGGCACTGGTCAGCGTGCCTTCGGGATAGAGGTTGGGGTTCTTGCCCATGTCGACATCGACACCGATGCCCCAGATGCCCTTGGACGGTCCGCCGGCTTCCTTGATGGCCTCGAACATGCCGTTGCCCGTTGCTCCTGCAGCATGGAACAGGATGTCGCACTTCTGGCTGATCATGGTCTGGGCAATCTGCTTGCCCTTCGGCTGGTCGCCGAAGCTGCCGGCGTACACGTTGGCGACGTTCTTGCCGTCCGTGCCATAGGCAGTCTTGTTCGTCGTCTTGACGCCTGCCATGAACCCGGCCTCATAGCGCTGAACAGCGGGGACTGCAATACCGCCGATGTAGCCAACCTTGTTGTTCTTCGTGGCCATGCCGGCGATTGCTCCCACAAGGTAGCCGCACTGCTCTTCCTTGAACAGGAAGCAGACAAGGTTGGGAAGCGTTGGAAGAGGCGCAAACGTGTTGGGGTCCGAGGGAACCGCGTCGATCAGCATGAACTTGATTTGCGGATGGTCCTTGGCAACCTGGTAGGTTGCGTCGGCAAGCATGAACCCGACTGCGACGATGAGCTTGCAGTTCTCATCCTCGGCGAGCTTGGTGAGGTTGGGAATGTAGTCCGTCTGCTCCTTGGACTCCAGAATGACGGGAGTAATCCCCGGAATGGGAGCAATGTTCCTGTCGGCAAGGTCTGGAGCATTGTCGGCAAGCGACTTGGCATAGTCCGCATCAGACATGTCGACGTAGCCACCGCCTTTCACATAGGTCTTCTTGGCCGCCCACGCCTCGAGCCCGCGCAGGGCCGAGTCATTGAAGGACTGATCGCCACGCCCGCCTACGTCGGTCACGAGGCCAACCTTGATCTCGTTCGCAGTAGGGGTTGTGCTCCTGCAGCCGGTAACGACAGAGGTTGCAAGAACAAGAATCAGGAGTACGGATAACAGTCTTCTCATGCACTCTTCCTCCTTGTTGCACTGACATGGTATGGTGCCACCTTTCAGTCTATCATGCTGAGCACGGAGTACATGGGACAGGGTGAAGGTGAGGGGAGCCACTCACCGGAAGCTGCTCTCCCCGAGCAAGGATGAAAAACCCCCGGCACGGGGCCGGGGGTTGAAAGAACACGATTCGAGCGAGGTCTAGAAGCCCGTTGGAACTGTCCAGGAAGGAACCTTGGTCGGATCCTCGGGTGGCGTGATCTTGCCATCGATGATCTGCTGGCGAAGGTTCTCGATCTTGGCAATCTGTGCAGCCGTCAGAACCTTGGCCACATTGTCCTGAGCGTAGCCGACACCACCGTTGCGCAGCGATAGCGTGATAACGCCCGGGGTGAACGTGTCATAGACGACGGACTTGACAGAAATGTAGGTAGCGAAGTCCACGTGCTTCATGGCGCTGGTCAGCGTGCCTTCGGGATAGAGGTTGGGGTTCTTGCCCATGTCGACATCGACACCGATGCCCCAGATGCCCTTGGACGGTCCGCCGGCTTCCTTGATGGCCTCGAACATGCCGTTGCCCGTTGCTCCTGCAGCATGGAACAGGATGTCGCACTTCTGGCTGATCATGGTCTGGGCAATCTGCTTGCCCTTCGGCTGGTCGCCGAAGCTGCCGGCGTACACGTTGGCGACGTTCTTGCCGTCCGTGCCATAGGCAGTCTTGTTCGTCGTCTTGACGCCTGCCATGAACCCGGCCTCATAGCGCTGAACAGCGGGGACTGCAATACCGCCGATGTAGCCAACCTTGTTGTTCTTCGTGGCCATGCCGGCGATTGCTCCCACAAGGTAGCCGCACTGCTCTTCCTTGAACAGGAAGCAGACAAGGTTGGGAAGCGTTGGAAGAGGCGCAAACGTGTTGGGGTCCGAGGGAACCGCGTCGATCAGCATGAACTTGATTTGCGGATGGTCCTTGGCAACCTGGTAGGTTGCGTCGGCAAGCATGAACCCGACTGCGACGATGAGCTTGCAGTTCTCATCCTCGGCGAGCTTGGTGAGGTTGGGAATGTAGTCCGTCTGCTCCTTGGACTCGAGAATGACGGGCTGAACATTCGTAAGAGGTGCAATGCCGCGGTTGCTGAGGTCTGGGGCATTGTCGGCAAGCGACTGCTTGTATGCAGCGTCAGTCATCGCCGTGTAGCCGCCACCCTTGACATAAGCCTTCTTGGCGGCCCAGACTTCCAGTCCGCGCAGGGCCGAGTCGTTGAAGGACTGGTCGCCGCGTCCGCCGACGTCGGTGACAAGCCCGACCTTCACAGTCGTAGTGATGGGGGCCTTCGTTGTGACGGTGACGGTTCTGGCCTTGTCGTTCCAGTCGACCTTGAGGCCAGACTTCTCAGAAACGAACCGGATGGGAATCAGTGTACGCCCGGCCTTGGAAATGTAGGCAGCTGCGTCCATGAGAACAGCGTCGCCATTGACCTTGGCGGCTTTCTGACCGATGGTGAACTCGAACTGGGTGGCTCCCAGAAGGACACCGACTTTCTTGGTCGCAGCGTCGTAGTTGACGTCCGCGCCAAAGCTCTCAGCCACCAGGCGGATGGGCACGAACGTACGGCCGCTGGTGATCTCTGGCGCCTGGTCGCCCTTCTTGGTGACTCCGTCTAACTTGTAGTCGACCTTTCCGACCGTCAGGACAAGAGTGGTCGTGGTTGCAGCAGTGGTTGTCGATACTCCAAGCGTGAGACCGACCATCATTGCCAGCACAACGAACAGCGAAACGATTCTCTTCACGTTTGCCTCCATGGCGAATATGGTACACCCGCGGGCAGTACAAGCGCCCCAGCAAAAGCCTACACACAACCGGGTGCAGGTCAAGTGAGGCGGCATGTCCCTCCTCACTGCAGTGGTACCGCGGGCTTATACATACCGAAGCCGTCCCTCCACATGAGCGTCGAGGTTCTGGTGATTGCGCAGGTACTCCTCGACGACGTCCCGGCAGGAGGTTGCGAGCAGCTTCGGCTTCTCGAGCGTTTCGAGCTGTTCGTTGGTCAGTTGAAGACCCACGGTGGAGTTCTTGTAGTGGAAGCCCTGCAGGCAGATGGAATACCGGGCGTTGTCATCGACCGGGGCGCCGTTCAGTGTGAGCGAGACGCATTCATGGCGTTCACGGTCATAGACGGCCTGGACGCCTCGGTTGACCTGGTAGTATTCGCCTTCGCCCGTGCAGTTTTCCGGGCGCATGAACCCGAAGGCGTGCTTGAGCTGTGCCCCCGTGATGACAAACCGCGTCAGCGAGTCGTCGTACGGAAACAGCGCAAGATAGTCACCCAGCGTCACCGCAGGCCCTAGTTCTGTCTTGCGGATGCTGCCACTTCCGACGAATGCGACGTCGACACCTGTGCGTTCCTGGATGGCGTCGGCAAAGAGGTCCCCCAGTTCCGTCTCCTGCGTGCGCAACGGATGCGTGAGGGTGCGCGTGAACTTGCAGATGATGCTACCGTACTTGGCATCGACCGTTGTGCGGAAGCCCTCTATGAAGGCCGTCAGGTTCTCGTCCGGTGCGCAATGGTCACTGTCGATGGGCACGAGCTGCCACCTCCAGTCAGTGATGCTGTTCGTGTCATCGTCGACTGTGATGTCGAAGCGGCCGATCTGGTCCGTGCCGGTGCCGGCCTGGGCAATGAGAACGCCATTGACCTCGGCCGGTTGCTCGAGGATGGTGTGACTGTGGCCTCCGATGATCATGTCGACACCCCATGCAGGGTCCAGCATGCCAGCAAGTTCCTTGTCAGACTCAAAACCGATGTGCGTCAAGAGAACCGTGAGGTCGATGTCGTCGCTGCGGTAGGCGTTGCAGATCTTGCCGACCTCCCGCGCCGCTTCCTCGAGCGTGACAAAGGAGGAGAGCATGGCATCGGTCCTGAGCATGTCGATAACCCGCTCCGTGATGATGCCAATGAACAGAACATCGAAGCCATCCACGTTCTTGATGACATACGGCTGGAACAGCCGCTTGCCATACTGCCGGATATACAGGTTTGCATTGACGATGGGGAAGTTGGACATCTTCTCAAGAAACAGTAGATGGGGCAGGCCGTAATCGAATTCGTGGTTGCCCAGTGTGACGACGTCCGGCGCGAGGTAGTTCATGAGCTCCATGGTGCTGATGCCCTTGTACTCGGCGTCGATGAGCGAGCCCTGCACCATGTCGCCTGCGATGCAGTAGATGACGTTCCGCTCCTCGGCGCGGACCTTGCTGATATACCCCGAGAGCAGCGACAAGCCTCCGATGAGGTGCCCCTCCTCACCGCGCATCTCAGCCAGAAAGTCCCCGTGCATATCGTTGCTGTGCAGGATGGTGAACTTTTTCGAGCTACCCATAGTGGCCTCCTCGGTGGTCGACGAGAACTGGCCTCCGTTTGCCCATAGTGTTCAGAC
>DAOOUZ010000042.1:0-10226 GCA_035369785.1 Candidatus Cryosericum sp.
CAACTCCTCCGGGAACTTTATCGTGCCGTCGCTTGCCTCGAGTGGACGCGCCGCACAGATTGCTCTTCCCGATGATCTCAAAGTCAACCTCATGAACAGCAGCGACCCGCAGGCCTATCCCATCTCTGCCTTCACGTGGCTGCTTGTCTACCGCGAACAGAAGTACGCTGGCCGCACACTCGGCCAGGCGATCGCCCTCAAGCGTGTCCTGAACTGGATGCTGACCACTGGACAGTCAGTGAACGAAGGCCTGGGCTATGGCAAGCTGCCGACCGCCGCCGTGACCAAAGCCCAAACTCTGGTGAACTCCATGACCTACGGCGGAGCTCCCATTCCCGACTGACCAGTACCCGTCTCCTTCCTCCCGCGTCCGGCTCACGTCCGGACGCGGGTTTGTTGTTCCTTAATGCAATCTTAACAATCGTGCGTGGCGAGCGCCACATTCTGCTCTAGTCTATGAGTGCTGGACAAATGCGCGAGGCGCCGTTCGAGGAGGCTGGCATGAGAACACATAGGTGGGCATCCGCTGTCACGGTGGTGCTTGTCGTTGCAGCAGTGCTTGCGCTGGCAGGCTGTGGCTCGACGGGGCAGCCTTCTGCCGTCAAGTCCCTTACGGGAGCAGGGGCCACGTTCCCCTACCCACTCTATTCCAAGATGTTTGACGTGTATGACGGGGCAACCGGCGTCCGGGTCAATTACAGCAGCATCGGCTCGGGCGGGGGCATCAAGGCGCTCACTGACAAGACGGTGGACTTTGGCGCGTCCGATGCGTTCCTGACGGACGAGGAGCAGGCTGCCATGGGTGCCCCGGTTCTTCATATCCCCACATGCATCGGCGCTGTCGTGCTGTCCTACAACCTAGAAGGCAAGCCGAGCCTGCGGCTCGACGGAGCGACCGTCGCGGCCATCTTCCTGGGAACGATCAAGAAGTGGAATGACCCGGGCATCGCCTCCCTCAACCCCGGAGTTCCCCTTCCAGACCTTCCCATCACGGTTGTCCACCGCTCCGACGGCTCTGGCACGACGTCCATTTTCACCAGCTACCTGTCGGCGGTGAGCCCCGACTGGAAGAGCGCTGTCGGTGCTGGAAAGTCCGTCAGCTGGCCTGTGGGTATCGGCGGGAAGGGAAACGACGGGGTTGCGGGCATGATTGCGCAGAACAAGGGCGCTATCGGCTATGTCGAACTGGTGTACGCCGAGCAGTCCGGGATGCCGGCCGCCTCGCTGCGCAACTCCTCAGGAGCATTCATCGCTCCCAGCCTTGCTTCATCGGCTGCCGCCGCAGGCGGCGCATTGCCCGATGACCTGCGCGTCATGATCGTCGATAGCCTTGCACCGGATGCCTACCCTATCAGCGCGTTCACGTGGATTCTGGTCTACAGGGAGCAGCAGTATGCAGGCCGAACTCTGCAACAGGCCCAGGCACTCCGCGACATGCTCACGTGGATCCTGACCGAAGGGCAGTCCATCAACGAAAGCCTGTACTATGCCAGGCTGCCCCAAGCCGCTGCCACGAAGGCGCTGACGCTCGTGAACTCAATGACCTATGGTGGCACGACAATCCCGCAGTGACCGGCGTGAGCTGGTCCGTGAGCGCATCTTCGACGCCGTCAGTCTGACGGCGGCTGTGGCGCTGGTCGCCACGATTGTCCTGTTCCTCCTGCAGCTGTTCATCGCTTCGAAGGACTCGAGGGCCGCCTTCGGTCTTCCGTTCCTGTGGCGCAGCGAGTGGAATCCTGTCACAGAGCAGTTCGGTGCGCTTCCAATGATTGTCGGCACGCTCATCACGGGGTTTGGAGCTCTGCTTGTGTCCACGCCGTTTGCACTGGGTGTCGCCATCTTCCTGGCCGACTATGCAAACAGGAGGATTGCTGGCCCTGTCAAGTCGCTCATCGGCCTGCTGGGTGGCCTGCCCTCGGTAATCTTCGGCCTGTGGGGGCTGTTTGTGCTTGTGCCTCTCGTGAGCAGGTTCGAGGTGTGGTTTGGCCACCTCGTGGGCAGCGAGGCACTGGTGAGCGCTGGAACAACCGGCGTGGGGCTCCTGTCCGCCATCCTTCTGTTGGCAATCATGATTCTGCCCTTCAGCGCATCGCTCATCCTCGAGTCGCTTATTGTCGTGCCCGCGGAACTCCGGGAGGGAGCACTTGCCCTGGGAGCGACCAAGTGGGACACCATCCAGAACATCGAGCTGCCCTACATCCGGAGGAGCACGGTCGGAGCTCTTGTGCTTGCTCTCGGCCGGGCCCTCGGCGAAACCATGGCCGTGACGATGGTCATCGGCAACGGCATTCGCATGCCGCATTCGCTGTTCGATCCCTCCAACACGCTGGCCTCAGCCATCGCCAACCAGTTCCTGGAGGCAACGTCTCCCCTGTACATCTCCTCGCTCATCGAGCTGGGGCTCATCCTGTTCGTCCTCGCCATCCTCATCAACGTCGCAGCACGCGTCATCCTGCGCAGGGGGGTAGAGACGTGAGGGGCCGCACGTTCAAGAACGCACTCATGAGCGTGCTGGTGGCTGCGGCAGCCGTGGTCATCATTGCCATCCTCGTGGTGATGATCTGGCACATCTTCTTCTCGGGCGTCCGCTACCTCAACTGGGACTTCTTCACCAAAGCGCCGGCCGTCTTTGGTGAAGCGGGCGGCGGCGTCTTCAACGCCATCGTGGGCAGCGTGCTCATTACCCTCGTCGCGTCCGCCCTCGGAACGCCGTTTGGCGTATTCGCCGGCATCTACGTGGCAGAGCATGAGGACCAGCGCTTTGCCTCGGCCGTGCGCCTGTGCGCCGATGCCCTGCAGGGCGTACCGTCCATCGTCATCGGCATCTTTGGCTATACCTTCCTGGTAGCACGCTTTCGCAGCTATTCTGCCCTCTCAGCCAGCATTGCGCTCGCCTTCATGTTCATCCCGACGACCGCGCGGGTGACCGAGGAGGTCCTGCTGCTCGTTCCGTCCAGCCTCAAGGAAGCGGCCTACGCCCTGGGTGCCAGGCGCTCCAGCGTGGTGTGGAACATCAGCATCAAGTCCGCGGCGAGCGGCATCACATCGGGACTGCTGACCTCCATGGCGCGCATCGCTGGGGAGACGGCCCCCCTTCTGTTCACCGCATTCGGCAGCCGGTACATCGAGTGGAACATGCTGCGGCCCATGTCAGCCCTGCCTCTCCAGATCTACATCGACGCCGGAAGTCCCTACCCGGCGCAGCAGCAGCAGGCCTGGAGCGCGGCGTTCGTTCTCATTCTGCTTATCCTGCTCCTGCAGTACGGCATACGGTTTGTCATCTCCCGCGTATTGCGGGTCAAGGCGTGAGGAAGGTGCCCATGGACGAAGTTCCTGTTGTGCTCGAGACACACGACATCAATGCCTGGTTCGGCAAGGATCAGGTCCTGTTCAACGTTTCCATGCAGATTCCCAAGAAGAGGGTGACCGCCATCATGGGCCCCTCCGGCTGTGGCAAGACGACGTTTGTCCGCACGCTTAACGGACTGCACCTCATGACGCCCGGAGCGCGTTCCTCCGGCACCGTGCTCCTCGAAGGCACCGACACCTCAACCATGGATATCGTGGACGTGCGCAAGCACATCGGCATGGTGTTCCAGCGTCCCAACCCTTTTCCCACCATGACCGTATACGACAACGTCCTCGCCGGGTACCGGCTCACGGGTCAGCGCCTGTCGCGCGAGAAGGCAGACCGCATTGTGGAGACCATGCTGACAAAGGTCGGATTGTGGACAGAGGTGCAGTCAAAGCTGTTCAAGGCAGGAACATCGCTCTCGGGAGGACAGCAGCAGCGCCTGTGCATCGCCCGGACCATTGCCATGGAACCGGATGTCGTCCTCTTCGATGAGCCCACAAGCGCCCTGGACCCGAAATCCACTGCCATCATCGAGGAGCTGCTGTCCAGCCTCAAGGCGGACTACAGCATCGTGTTTGTCACGCACGGCCTGCAGCAGGCCGCGCGCATCTCGGACTATGTCGCATTCTTCATGACCGGTGAACTGGTCGAGTTCGGTGAAACAAAGAAGGTGTTCGTCGGTCCTCAGGACAAGCGTACGGAAGACTACCTCTCCGGCAAGTACGGATGAGGCGGAAGGAGCCCCCATGAACGAGGAGAAGCTTCAGGAACTCAGAGATAAACTGTTTGCGTTCAGCGCCCTCGCCAGCTCCATGATCGACAAGAGCGTCCGGGCCATCGTTGGCAAGGACCCGGCACTCGCCCGTCAGGTGATCGAGGTGGACGAGCTGGCAGCCAACGAATACGACCACACCATCGAGCGCGAAACCATCAACTTCATCGCCCTGTACCAACCAGAGGCGCGCATGCTGCGGGACGTCTATATGTACGCCAAGATCGGCTCGGACCTCGAGCGCCTTGCGGACCATGCCGTGAACATCGCCCAGAGCGCCCAGTACCTTATCGAACGCCCTGACATCAAGCCCTACGTCGACATTCCACGGATGAGCGAGCAATCGCAGAGGATGCTGGCCGATGCAATGACCGCGTTCTCGACGCAGAACACTGGTCTGGCCCTTGATGTGGTCGAGCGCGACGATACCGTGGACAGCCTGAGCCAACAGGTTCTGCGCGAGCTGCTGACCTACATGATGGCAGACCCCGCGACCATCGACCGGGCTCTTCAGATCCTCCGCGTCGCTGGCAACCTGGAGCGGGTTGCCGACCTGGCCACCAATATTGCGGAGGATGTCGTCTTCACCACGACGGGGCGGCTTATCCGACACAACCGGCTCAGCCGGGAGGAGCTGGACCAGCTGCGCGCGCAACAGCACTAGCCGGAGTTCTCCGCCTGAGGTTTCCTCAGGGGCGACAGTCTTGTGCTCACTGCCCGCGCGCTCGTCGCGTGTCCCTTCCTGGCCACTTTGAAATTCACGATTGCCGTGTACAATGGCAAGCAGCTTGCTTGACACGTTTGCGAAGGGGTCGCATTCCACCGCTCACGAACTGCGGAGCACCATCAGCTAGAGTGGACTCAAAGGAGGCCATTTTCTGTGAGCGAAACCAGGCAGTTTGAGAAGCTGTTCACCCCCATCACCATCCGGGGCGTAACCATCAAGAACAGGGTGGTTTTCCTGCCGCACCTGACGCTGTACGCGAACGCCGACCATACGCCGAGCCAGCGTGATGCGTACTACTACCGTGAGCGGGCGCGTGGCGGTGCAGGGCTTGTCATTGTACCCAGCATGATTGTGGAACCCAGCGGTTCGTACGTGAACACGGTCCATGCCTTTGACAGCAACAGCATTCCCGGGATGCGCAGGATTGTCGATGCCGTCCACGACGGTGGCGCCACCATCTTCGGGCAGCTGACGCACATGGGGAATCAGACACGCAGCGTCGAGACATTCCAGCCCCTCGCCGCACCGTCGAACGTGCCGGACCTGACGGTCGGCGAGGTGCCCAAGCCCATGACCGTCGCCGAGATTCATGAGATGGTCGAGGCCTTTGCCGATTCGGCCGCCAATGTCGTCGAGGGAGGCTTCGACGGCGTGGAAATCAAGGTTGCCCACGACGGCATCCTTGGACAGTTCCTGTCCCTCACCAAGAACATCCGCACGGACCAGTACGGCGGCTCGCTTGAGAATCACTGCAGGGTTATCGTCGAGATTCTTCAAGCCATCCGCGCGAAGATCGGCGACAGGCCACTGGGGGTACGCCTTGGCATCAACCGGTATGTGCAGGGCGACTATGGCGTCGATGAGGCGGTCGAGTATGCCAAGATGATTGCTCAGGTTGCCGACTACATCAGCACGGACTCGGGCACGTGGGAAAGCATCGACTGGCTGGTGGCGCCCATGACGACACCGCAGGGATTCCTGCTCGATTCCGTCGCGCGCATCAAGAAAGCGGTGGACATTGTCGTTATTGGCAACGGCCGCATTGTCTGGCCCAGTATGGCAGAGGATGCACTCGAGAAAGGTGACTGCGACATGATCGGGCTTGCCCGTGCGATGATTGCTGACCCCTACTGGGCCAAGAAGGCACAGGAGGGGCGGTTCGACGAAATCCGCGGGTGCATCGGGTGCAACCAGAAGTGCATGGGAAGGCTCCTGCAGAATCTGCCCATCAGCTGTGTGCAGAACCCGACGTCGGGCCATGAGTACGAGTACGGCGAAGACGTGCTCTACACCCGAACGCTCGAGCCTAAGAAGGTCGTGGTCGTCGGGGGCGGTCCCGCTGGCATGAAGGCAGCGGACATCCTGGCACGCAAGGGGCACCACGTTACGTTGTTTGAACAGCAGGACACACTGGGTGGCCGTGTCAACTGGGAAAGCAGGCTCCCCGGCAGACGCGAGGTTTCCGGTGTCGCCCGGTTCCTGACGCGCGAGATGGACGTACAGCATGTGGACGTCCGGACGGGCACCGAAGCGACAGTCGATCTCATCAGCGCAGAGCATCCGGACATTGCCATCATTGCCGCGGGGTCAACCATTGTAAGCGGAGGCATCCCTGGCATGCCAGGGGAGAGCGTGTTCCATACCCTCGACGTGCTTCAGGGCTCGGTCACGGGGACGACCGTCCTCGTCGTGGACTACGACGCCACCATCGAGGGTGTCGGGGTGGTGCGGTCATTGCTTGCACAGGGCAAGAAGGTTATCTGGACGACGCCGTCCTTCGTCAACGGGCAGAACGTGACACCCCCGACAGTCATGCCACACTACCAGCAGATTGACGGAAAGGATGTCGAACTGCACCCCATGAGCATCGTGCTGGGCATCGAGGGGGGAACTGCGAACCTGCTGAACCCCTATTATGGGCGGCAGGAGAAGGTGCAGGGAATCGACAGCGTCGTGGTCGTCGGAGCCAAGGTTCCGGCGAGTGGCCTGTTTGACGAGCTTCAGGGCAAGGTTCCAGCAGTGCACCTCATCGGAGATGCTGCAGCTCCGAGGGATGTGGCGTCCGCACTCGAAGACGCTGTTGGTCTCTGCAGCACGATATAATCCAATCCAGAGGAGGCAAGAATGGCTGAACAAGCGAAGAAGTACCAGTGCAGCGTCTGTGGGTATATCTATGACCCGGCGAAAGGCGACCCAAGTTCCGGGATGAAGCCCGGGACGGCGTTCGAGGACCTGCCGGCGGACTGGGTCTGCCCCGTGTGCGGATCGGCGAAAGACAAGTTCAAACCCATGGAGTAGGCGCAGAGGGGAGTGCTGTTGCTCATCGAATCCATATCATCCGCGGTGGAAATCCGCGAGGAAGGAAGGTAACCTATGCCGATTCCGGCACGAGCCAATGTAGGAGTAACCCTTGGTGGACTTGCAGGACTGTTGTTTCTGATTGCTGAGCTATACGTCATTCTACACATGGTTCAGACGATTGTCGCGCCGAAGAGCAGTTGGAAATGGCTCCAGAACATGCGCAACAGATGGCATCCGATTCACTACTATGGCAACATTGCTCTCGTCACTGTGATGATCGTGCATGCCACTCTCATGGCACCCTACACCGGATTCTGGAACTGGCTGTTCTTCGCACTCATCGTGTGGATGGGCTTCGCTGGCATCATGCTGAAGTTCTCTCACATCAGCCCGCAGGCGAAGGCGACCCTGGCCAAGTTCCACGCACGCTGGTATATGATTCTCCTGGCCCTTGTTCTCCTCATTGTGTCGCACCTCGTGTCCCTGGGGAACCTTCCCTTCAAGCTGGGATAGGTATGAAGAAGGCAGAGGAGGGTCACCGCACAGTCAATTCACGAACCACAATCTACGAATAGGAGGTAGTCATGAAGAAGTATCGTTGCACCGTCTGTGGCCACATCTACGACCCCGCTGAGGGTGACCCCGCCTCGGGCATCAAGCCCGGGACGGCGTTCGAGGAACTTCCTGATGACTGGAAGTGCCCCGTCTGCCACTCGCCCAAGAGCAAGTTCGTACCGGTCGAAGAGTAGCCAGCCTGACGACCGCTGAACGTGCAGTACGACGCCGCCTCCCATCGTTCGGGGGGCGGCGTTCTGCATCACTGAACGGTTGCTCCCGCCCCCATATCTGCCATACTGGAACTGAGGTGTTGATATGACAAGAAACCTTGTGTGTGTGTCCTGTGGCACGACCTATGCGCTGGAGGACAAACGACTTCGTTGCGAGTGCGGCGGCCTGCTAGACGTCCAGCCAGACCTCCACGAGGTTCCCCCCGCGGCTGTTCTCACGCGGCAGTTTTCTTCGCGCGCCTCCTCGATGAGCCCCGAGGATCTCTCGGGGGTGTGGCGCTACCGCGAGCTGGTCCTCGACCTGCCGCTCGACCAGCTGGTCACATTTCCCGAGGGACGTACGAACCTCTACCAGCTGGACCCGGCCCCGTTTGGCCTGTCCGCCCTGTGGGCCAAGCACGAGGGCGAGAATCCCAGTGGCTCCTTCAAGGACCGCGGCATGACCGTGGCGGTGAGCTGGGCTCGCCATCAGGAAGCGCGGGCGCTCATCTGCGCCTCCACCGGCAACACGTCGGCTTCGCTTGCTGCCTACGGCGCACGGGCACATCTCCCCGTCTTCGTTCTCATTCCCGACGGCAAGATTGCACTGGGCAAGCTGGCCCAGGCACTTGCCTACGGTGCCCACACGCTGCAGGTAGAGGGCAGTTTCGATGACGCCATGCGCATTGTGGAGCAGCTGGCTGGCGACCACCAGCTGGCGGTCGTCAACTCCATCAACCCGTTCCGTCTCGAGGGACAGAAGACCATCATCCTGGACAGCTGGTTCCAGTTGGGAGGGAGCCTTCCCGACTGGATTGTCGTGCCTGGCGGCAATCTGGGAAACACCAGCGCCTTCGGCAAGGCACTCATCGAGATGAAAGCCCTCGGGCTCATCGACCGCGTTCCGCGCCTTGCTGTCATCCAGGCGGAGGGTGCAGCTCCCTTTGCCCGTGCAGCAGCCAACGACTTTGTGGCCCTCGAACCCGTCTCCGACCCGGAAACCGTGGCGACGGCAATCCGCATTGGAAACCCGGTCAATTACGCCAAGGCGGTACGGGCGGTACGCTTCACGCAGGGTGCCGTAACCAGCGTGAGCGATGCAGAGATTCTGCTGGCCAAGCACGACCTCGACCGTCAGGCTGTTGGCTGTGAACCAGCTTCAGCGGCAACGCTGGCAGGGCTGCGCCGTCTGGTGCGCGAGGGCACCATCCACGCGGGCGAGAGCGCCCTGCTGGTCATTACAGGAACCCTCCTCAAGGACCCCGACACAACGATGGCACTTGCTACGGGGCAGGCCGCTCCTGCAGGCGACCAGGCAGAGCAGCTGGCGCGGTGTGTCAACATACCGCACCGGGTCACCGCCGACCCCGACACGATTGCGCGAGCCATCGAGGAGGAGCTGGCATGAGCCGTGCCCCTGCGGTATTCATCATTCAACTCGGATTCGGCAAGGTGGGCGCGCCCCTGGTCCGTATGACGGTCGAGAACAGGCAACACATCGAGGATGAGTCCGGCGTTCGCCTTGAGTATGGTGCCATCATCCGCAGCGGCAGTCTTGTGCTCGGTGATGACCTCGCGCTGGTCGCCGCCTCCCAGGGCGCCGACGCTGCACGGTGGGAGCCACGCACGCCTGGAATGACCCTCGACCTGATGGATGCCGTCTTCCATCTGCACGGCCTGCCAGACCGGACACGCTACCTCCTGGTCGACGTCACCGCAAGTGCCGAAACGGGACCGCTGCTCCTGGATGCGCTCCGGATGGGCATCCCGGTCGTGACGGCGAACAAGATTCCGCTCGCCGAGACCCCGGGCTGGTTCGAAGCCGCGACCATCGCCAGCCGCGAGGCGCGCACACCCTTCCGCTACGAGTGTACCGTCGGCGGCTCCCTCCCTGTCATCAGCACTCTCCTCGACCTCATGGAAACAGGTGACACGGTAGAGGAAGTCACTGCCCTCTCCAGCAGTTCTCTTTCCTGCATCCTCGGGAACGTCAACCGCGGCGTGCCTCTCGAAGCGGCCATCGCCGAGGCTATGAAACGTGGATTTGCCGAGCCCAACCCGCTCACGGACCTTGCGGGGCGTGATGCCCTGAGGAAGATCGTCATCCTGGCTAAGACGATGGGGTTGCCGACAGCCATGGACGATGTCAGACAGGAGCCGCTACTGGACCAGCCCTACGCTGATTTCGAGTCTTTTCGAGGCTCGGGCATGGCCCGTCTGGCCGCCCGCCTTGAGGCCGCGCGCGCGCCTGGCATGGTGACGCACTACGTAGGTTCTGCCGCTGCGGACGGAACCGTGCAGCTG
>DAOOUZ010000043.1:0-9953 GCA_035369785.1 Candidatus Cryosericum sp.
GTCGTCTCACACGTGCCGCCACCAGTCAGCGACGCGAAAGCAACTGCGCTGACCTCCAGCGGCCCAAACGTCACCGCATTCCGCACCGAGAACGGATAGGTCACCTGCTCACCCGCGCCCGTCCCCACAACCAGCTCGAAGGAACCAGTCGTCGCCGTGCTGAACGTGCCGGACACTTCGAACGACAATCCGTCCACGGAAGCCAGTCCCGCAGGAGAGGTGATGGCAATACTCCCCGCGGCCGCCGACGCCTGTGCGACATTGCCCGCGTTGTCGATCGTGTACAGAGCGTACGCGGCCCCCTGCGGAACGGCCGCCGTTCTCACCGTCGGAGCCAGCCAGGTCGAGGAGAGCGTCGCCCAGTTATCGGATGACCACGCCAAGTAAATCCCCCACAGACCGCTGCTGGGCGCCGGGTCGTTCACCGTCCAGGTCAACACGGTATGCCCCGTCCCGTCCGGCGCTGCTCCTGTCACCACGGTCACCGGCACCTGTGTGTCAACAAACACGGGGAAGCTGACCGTCTGCGGAGCATCATATCCCGGCTTGTTGACGACCTTCTCGGCCGTCGCCACCGTGTTCAGGTAGTACTGCCCGTCCGGAACCATGTGGCCGGCGGTGTCCGTCCCGTACCACTGCCACGGGGCATTGCCGCTCCAATACCACGAGTAATCATTGCCATAGGACGCGTAGTCGCCGCGCCATACCCAGTCGACATTGTCCAAGCGCTTGACCAGGTTGTTTGCCACGTCACGCACTTCGACCTTGAGGTTGGCGATGTTGCGCAGCACGTAGATATTGTTCTCGATACCGCCATTCGGGCCTGTCGTCGCACGGGTCGGGTTGATGGCTATCGTGGTCGCATCAAAGGTGCCCATGATGGTCTTGCCCATCTGCGCCCACCCGTTGGTCGGGTCCTCCGGCCACGTGACGCCCGTTTCGCCCACGTCGCCGCCGTAGAAGTTTGCGCTGTAGCTGTTGTAGGCATAGGGGAGATCGACCAATGGGTTGAATGTCGGCGCCCATGTCGCATCGTCGAAGTCATTCCAGTTGCCCAGGTAGCCCATGTAGGGCACGTGCAGCGTGACCCCGCCTGCTGCGGGCGTGAAGGTCACAAACCCCTCGACGTACGGGAAGTAGTTGTAGCTCAGGCGGACCCCCGTCGCATTGACGGAAACGACGACAGTGCGGGCCTCGCCCGGTCCGACCGTGACGCTCGAGGGCGAAGCCGCGAACGTTGCTCCCGGAATCGCCGAGGCCTTGGCAGCCCCGCCGGCATTGACCCACTGCACCGTGCCCGTCACGTTGTACGTCACCGGGGAAGCGCCCGCGTTCCGCAGCACAAGCGGGAACGTGATGGGGTCGCTCTTCCAGCTCTCCACGGAGCCGAGCGCGACCGCCGCCTGCCCGTTGAGCTGGCTGGTCACGGTGACATCGTTGTGCACGGCATTGTAGACGTTGATGCGTCCTGCGCCCTGAAGGCGGGGAGAATACGGCAGGTGCGCCGTGCTGGCGGGGTCTGTCAGCAAGACGCCCGTGTTCATGAGCGCAGTCTTGACTTGCTCGACCGTCCATTCCGGGTGTACCAGCCTGATGAGTGCTGCGGCAGCCGCGACATGTGGCGCAGCCATCGACGTGCCGCTCAGGTTGGCGTAGGAACCCTGCGCCACAGGCACCGTCGACCAAATGTTGCCGCCCGGGGCCGTCACCTCAGGCTTGAACGCCAGGTTCGGCGTCGCGCCCCACGATGAGAACGAGGAAATGGTGTTCACGGCGGGGTTGCTTGTGCTAGCGTAGTGGCCCAGGAACATGAGTCTGCCCGTCCCGTCGCCTACCGGGGCGGCGGCCTTTAGCTTGAGCGCCGCACCATCCGCCTGCGTGATGGAAACCGACGTCAGCGTCGACCCCGAGGTATTCATCGAAATCGTGCCTGGCTGGTTGTTGGCAATGATGGCGCCGACAGCCCCGCGCTCGGCAGCATTGTTAATCTTCTGGTAGAAGCTGGTCGTGCCCCGGCTCATCAAAGCTATCTTGCCGACAAGGTCCACGCCAGCAAAATCGTCCGGGTATGGGCCGTCGCCCGGGTCACGTCCCAGTCCGCACCATGCGTATGCGTACCCGGCACCGTTGTTGCTTCCCAGTGACACGACCGGGTCCGGGGAGGTGCTGCCGGTGAAATAGACATAGTCGGCGTCGGAGGTGGCCTCTGTCACGCCCCAGCCAGCAATGATACTGTTCTCGCTGGAAGCGACAGAAATCGCAGCAGGTGTCGTTGCGGGAGAGCCGAGTGTCGAGTAATCCGGATAGAAGTTGTAGTTGAAGGGCGAAGTGTAGTGCGATGCGCTGTTGCCCGCTGAAAGGCTGGCGACAATGCCCGAGGCGATTGCATTCTCGATGGCAATGCGTTCGGGGTCCGTCGGGTCGTCGAAGCCCGCCACCGAACCGAAGCTCATGTTGACCGACTGTACTGGCGGGTGCGTTCCTTCCGGGCCGCCGTCCAGGTTGTTGGGGTCCGCCATGTACTCCCAGGCGGCCATGATTTCTTCCGAATAGGCGCTGCCAATAGAGCCCGGGGAAATCTTGGCAATGACAATCTTGGCCTTGGGCGCGACGCCTGTGACCTTGCCATCAGCGGCAACGATACCAGACACGTGCGTTCCGTGCTCATTGGTATCCATGGGGTCCGGGTCCGGCACAATCAGTGACCGGTCGTCGTTGGTGATGGCATCGCCGTTGTCGCCCGCAAAGTCGTAGCCGGCGACAATCTTGGAGGTCGGGAACCCATGATTGGTTCCATCGCCACCAAAGTCGGGGTGCGTATAGTCGACACCGGTGTCAACCACACCAACGCAAGCGCCAGTCCCGTCAACGCCGGGGTCGACACGCACCGCGTCTGCGCCAATCTGTGCATTGCTGGTCGTGTCATCGATCTGGGCCAGACGGCTAAAATGCACGTTTGCACGCCCGACGACTTCAGCCAGTTTGCCCAGGTCGGAGACGGCAATCTGGGCCGCGTACCCGTTGAAAAGCACTGAGAATCGCATGATGCCAGTCAGTTGCACACCGGCAGCCATGACTCTCGCGATGGACTCGTCCTGGGCAGCCCGAATAGCGGCAATGGCAGGAGCAGCCTCGCCTTGTGTCATGGTGGCGAGCGACTCAGAACGGCTGGCGCTCACCTTTGCCAACGCGTTACCGGGAACTGTGACCAGAACGTGCAGCTTCCCTTGTGCAAATGACTTGGTAGCCGCAACGTCTGCAGGTATCTTCATACCACCAATAACCAAGTCAGCAGCATGCGCGTTTGCCTTGCCGCCGTTGGCGGGCTCGAGTGACTTGATGTAGTCCGTGCGAGCCGTCGCAACATCGCTCGCAGTCGGAGGCGAACCCGCTGCCGCAAGCGCCTGGCCGGCGCCAGCGACAAGGGACATCAGAAGACAGATTGTGACGAATACAGCCGTACTTGTCCTGCGTCCTTTCATGCGTTCCTCCCCGTCCAATTAGGTAGACTCACCTGCTCGCTACTTCGGGCGCGCCATCTTACTGCAGCCCGCGCCGCCATCGCTTAGGTCACTATAGACTTGCGGGGAGAAAAATCAATGCAACCAGGCGCTTGGCAGGATGCCGAACTGTGAGAGTGCCCGCTCCAGGAGGTAAAGTCCAAGAACGACGTAGAGACCGGTGGCCAGTAGCTTGACCGTGACGGCATGCTTTTCCAGCCACGACACCATGCGCTGCGACGTGACACCCAGATATGCCACGATCGTGATAACTACGAGAGGGACAACGAACATTACGTTGTACGCAACGAGCAGGAGGACCCCCCGACTACGCAGCGCGTTCTGGCTGAGGATGAATACAATAGTCGGCAGATACGTCTGTCCGGTGCACAGGAACTCAAACAGGGAGACAGGAAACGCCACGAGGAAGGCGCTCGTCGCAAGAAAGCCCGTGTTCGCTGTCTGCCGGATGAGCCGATGAATGACACTCTTCTGCCGACTTGGCAATTGCAGGCTCATGTCTTCGAGGTTGCCATGTCGGACGCGCACAGCATCTCGAAGAGAGAACGCGGCGATTCCAAGAGCAAAGATACCGACAGCAAGGTAGAACCACTTGGCAATGGCAAAGAACCACTTCGCCTGTACGACGAGGCGATACAAGCCAAGTCCGGCAGCGAGATAGGCGACGAAGACGCCGGCACCGAACGTGAGGCCCACGACAAGAATGTCCCGCTTGCGCCTGCTTCGCATGATCAGGTAGGAGATGAAGAACACGAGTGTCGCAAAAGCACACGGATTCACTCCGTCAATCAGACCCGCGCCGAGGACCGTCAGGACTCCAAACGTCGCAGTCCCGTCTCCACTCGGAGTCGTCGCTGCGGCTCTGGCTTGCTCGAGTGCCTTCAGGAGAAAATCATTGTCCGCAGTTGACAGCGTCTTCAATATGCCTTCGAGCTTGCTCTCGATCTCGGTCTGGCGCAAGAGCACGCTGTGACCCACGAACAGTGCAGGAACAACTCCCCGCTGGTCATCGGGTGTACCGAAAGCGTCATCCAGCCTTGATCGGATGGCTGCTGCTTTCGCGTCGACCGCCTCATAGCGTGCGACAATCTCCAGATTGTATGTGCCCTTCAGGGACTCGAGGTACTGGTCAACAGCCTGGCACTCGTGACAACCCTCCGTGTAGTAGAGAATCACGGGTACAGACGGGGACGCTAATGCCATGGCCTGAGAGCTCGTGGCCCGATCCGTCCATGACACGACAAGCGCAATGAGGAGCGCCATGCATGCGCCCCGTCCAAGTGCGCTCTTCACGCGGGCCATCTTGCGCATCGCAGGCATATCACGGCAAGGCTGCAAGATCTGAAGCCGCTTTTGCAGCATCATCCAGTTTGTAGCCGGAACCACGGTACTGCACTCTGGCGCTTGCATCAAGCATCGCCACGTATGGCGAGGCATACATGTAGAGTCTGTGGCTCAGGGTCTGATCGGCATCGGCAATGACTAGTGTTCCCTCCGGGAGATCCTTGATGAGAGCTTTCAGACGCTCATCATCCTCGGCCGTGCTAGCTATGACTACGAGACGCCACTTGCCCTTTCCTGTCTCGTACACGTTCTTCATGAGAGCCACCGTGGCGTCGTAGCAAGACCCGCAGTAGGGAGTGACACTCATCACTACTGACTTGGTACCAGCCAAGCTTGCTTGTGACACGGCGGTTCCGTCAATAGCTCGTGCCTCGAACGCAGGCAAGGAGCTGCCAACCTGCAGACCTGCAGATCCGACTCCTATCAGGAGTCTCTCAAAGGCCGCCTGTCCGTATCGGGACTTGTACACCGACGCAGCAAGTTCACGCAGGGCGTTGCGGACCGGAACCGCGTATGCTCCGCCTTCCGGGTACTGATACGCGTTCGCTGGGTCGATGAGCTCGTAGTATGTTCTGCCCGGCCAACGGTCGAGAAACGCCCTGAAGGCACGAGCTGGCAGCTCGCCAACAGAGGGGGACAAAGCCCAGACCTTCTGGATCGAGTCAAATTGGTTCATATACACGGCCAACGAAAGCGTGCGAGACGGGAGGAATAGTCTTTCATACCATACGGCAGGACGGTCGGCTTGCACTGTGACAACGTAAACGTGGTCGACGATTGTGGAGCCGCTGTGAACGACGGTATACGCAGGATAGGGAGGCGCCCCGACCGTAACGGCATTCGGCAGATCTTCCGTGCGATTAGCAACCAATGTTGCATCAAACGACGCGACTTCTTTCTCGACTGTTGTCTTCACATGCATAACAGCGAAACCTATACTCCACGCCACCGCAAGGGCTAGAACAACCAGGACCGCCACGCTCGTAGTGAGTCGACGCCTGCGCTCGCCGTTTTCACCAGTTCTCCGCCCTTTGCGTTTCACATGAGACACCTTGTTCATGCCAAGACCTCCAACCGTACACAACCATTGTGTCATCGCCCTCGCGATCGCTGGCGCCTGTCACCGGAGTTTAGAGGACAGTCTGCCCCACGCGTCACTCCGGCGCCGCTGACATGTCACGCTGCGCACAACCCTGCTTGTTCTGGACTGAACTACGAGCCCAGGAATCCAATCTCGAGCGTGAGACTAAGTGTACGGAACGACGCCGATTAATCAACCCGTCACATCCTCGTAATCGCACCCGCTTCTGTTCACCACAACCCTCTCTGCACATACCTCGCAGAGTCGTTTCCACTTCCAAACAAGCGTCTTGCGAAAGAACAAGCGGTGATAAGAACGTCACCGGGGCCTTCCAGGACATGGGGCAGGAGACAAGACATGACCCGTGCTCGGCCGACACGAACGCGACTCCAGACGAGAGAAGGCGGGCCCCCGCTCACGATTGCCCGCCTGGGAATGTCGCAGCTACCGACTGAGGCTACCTTTTGCGCTTCATGACCCTGCTTACTGCCGCCTCGATGTCGGTGTGACGGCAGCCGAAGGCGGTCAGCAGCTCGTCGGGCGTGCCGGATTCGCCAAAGCGGTCGTGGACGCCCACGAACTCCATGGGCACCGGACACTCCTGCACCAGCACCTCGGCGACGGCGGAGCCAAAGCCGCCCATGACCTGGTGCTCCTCTGCCGTGACCACGGCGCCGGTCTCGCGCGCCGCCTGCACCAGCAGGTCGCGGTCGATGGGCTTGATGGTGTGGACAGCGAGCACGCGGGCATGGATGCCCGCACGCGCGAGCTCCTCGTGCGCAAGGAGAGCCTCGTACACCATGGAGCCGGTGGCCGCGATGGTGACGTCGTCCCCATCCTCGAAGGTGATGCCCCTGCCGATGACGAAGGGCGTGTCATCGTCCGTGACGATGGGCACGGGCTCGCGCCCGAGGCGGATGAAGGTGGGGCCCTGCATGGCCGCGACCGCAAGGGTCGCCTTGCGCGCCTCGATGGCGTCGCAGGGGTTGATGACGGTCATGTGGGGCAGCATGCGCATGGTCCCCAGGTCCTCCAGGGCCTGGTGGGTGGCCCCGTCCGGCCCGACGCTGATGCCCCCGTGCGCTCCGATGATCTTGACGTTCAGCTCGGCGTAGGCGACGGTCACACGAATCTGGTCCAGCGCCCGGTTCACCATGAACGTGCCATAGGTGGACGTGAAAGGAATCTTGCCCATGAGGGAGAGGCCGGCGGCGATGCCCACCATGTCCTGCTCGGCGATGCCGCAGTCGATGAAGCGGTCTGGATAGGCGGCCTTGAAGCGCTCGGTCGTCGTGGACTTGGCCAGGTCCGCGTCCAGCACGAACACGCGGGGGTCGGATGCCCCCAGCATCAGCAGGGCATCGGAGTACCCGAAGCGCGTCGCCTTGCCCTCCAGCGTCCCAAGCACGTCCTTATGCGGGGTTGCCATCGTTCGCCTCCTCCTGTGCGTCCAGCTCGGCCAGGGCTTGCTCCAGCTCGGCCTGCGTCGGCGCCTTGCCGTGCCAGCCGGCGACGTTCTCCATGAACGACACGCCCTTGCCTTTGATGGTGTGGGCGACGATGGCCGTCGGCCGGCCCTTCACGGTCTTCGCCTCCTCCAGCGCGTCCACGCACTGCCCCATGTCGTGGCCGTCGATGCTGATGACGTGCCAGTTGAAGGCGCGCAGGCGCGCGCCCACGTCGTCAATGCACATGACCTCAGAGCACTTGCCGTCGATCTGCAGGCCGTTGTTGTCGATGATGGCGCACAGGTTGTCCAGCTGGAAGTGCGCGCCCGCCATGAGCGCCTCCCAGATCTGGCCCTCCTGCAGCTCGCCATCTCCCGTCAGGCAGTAGGAGCGCACGGGCAGGCGGTCATACCGCGCGGCATACGCGCAGCCCACCGCGACGGACAGGCCCTGCCCCAGCGAGCCGGTCGAGGTCTCGACGCCGGGAGGGCTGCCCTTCTTGGGGTGCCCCTGCAGGCGCGAGCCGAATCTGCGCAGGGTCATGAGCTCCTCCTTGGGGAAGAAGCCCTTGTACGCCAGCAGGGTGTAGAGGAGCGGCGCAATGTGGCCCTTGGACCAGAAGATGCGGTCGCGGTCGGGGTCCGTGGGACTGGGCAGGTTGGCACACCGGAAGTACAGGGCCGTCATGATGTCGGCGGCCGACAGGGACCCGCCCGGGTGGCCGGAGCCAGCGGCGGTGATGGAGCGCAGGGCGTCCTTGCGTACTTCGGTCGCGAGGCGCCTGAGCTCGGGGATGGACAGTGTGGTTTCCATGGTTGCTCCTTGGTGGATGGATGGAACAGCAGGGACGGCCGCGCCTGTGACAGCAGGCACTGCGCGTCCCCGGTTGATGCGTTCCCGTTGTCTACTTCAGCTCAGCGAGCGCCGTGCGGATACGCCCCATGGCCGTCGCGATGTTCTCGCGCGAGGTAGCGTAGGACAGGCGCAGGTAGCCTTCGCCGTAAGACCCGAAGTCGGTGCCGGCCAGGCAGGCGACCCCCGCGTTGTACAGCAGGTAGTCGGCGACCTCCTTGGACGTCTTGCCGTAGCTCTTGATGTTGGGGAAGACGTAGAAGGCGCCGTGCGGCATGCGGCAGGTGACGCCCGGAATCCCGTTCAGGCCCTGCACGATGATGTCGCGGCGCGCCATGAACTCCTGGCGCATCTTCTCCACGTCGTCCTGCGGCCCGGTCAGCGCCTCGATGCCCGCCAGCTGGGTGAAGGTGGCGGTGCAGGAGGCGGTGTTGGCGATGATCTTGGACATCCAGTTCACGACCTCGCGCGGTCCGGCGGCGTAGCCAAGGCGCCAGCCGGTCATGGCGTACGTCTTGGACATGCCGTCCACGATGATGGTGCGCTCCTTCATGCCCGGGAGGGACGCGATGGAGAAGTGCTCGCCCTCGAAGACCAGCCGCGAGTAGATTTCGTCCGACAGGACGTAGAAGTCGTACTTCTGCGCCATCTCAGCCACCAGTTCCAGGTCCTCGCGGGCCAAGATGCCGCCCGTGGGGTTGGTGGGGCTGTTGATGACGACCAAGCGCGTGCGCGGCGACACCAGCTTGACAAAGGTGTCGCGGTCGAAGCCGAAGTCCTTCTCCTCCAGGATGGGAAGCGGCACGGCCTTCGCGCCCGAGATGTTGATGCAGGACTCGTAGATGGGATAGGCGGGGTTGGGATAGATGGCCTCGTCGCCGTCTTCCAGCAGTGTCATGCACGCGGAGTAGATGGCGTCCTTCGCCCCGGGAGTGACCAGAATCTCATCCGCGCCCATGGGGATGCCGCGCGTCTTCGCAACGTACGCGGCGACCGCCTCGCGGAAGTCCATGCGCCCCATCGTCGGGGCGTAGTGGGTGTAGTTCTGCTCGATTGCCCGCATGCCGGCCTGCTTGATGTTCTCCGGCGTGTTGAAGTCGGGCTCGCCAATCTGCATGTAAATCATGCTCTTGCCCTGTCGTTCCAGTTCCTGCGCCTTGGCCATGACGACGAACGCCCCTTCGCCCCCGGCCCGCTGTACGCGCTTTGTAAGCTTCAGCATCTCCCTGAACCTCCCTGCAGATGTGATTCAGCGCTTGCGCGCGATCGTGCGCCTGCTACTTGTCGTGCTTGTGCCCGGCATTGGGAGTGAGGAAGGGGCGCTTGACGACCACGCCCGTCTCGTCCCTGCCGCGGATAGGAATGATGACCGTGTCGCCCACCTTCACGGCGTCCCGCTCGACCAGGCACAGCGCATACGCCCCGCCCAGGGTGGGGCAGAAGCTGCCGCTGGTGACATATCCGATGGTGCGCCGCTCCCCCGCGACCTCTGCCACGCAGTCGAAGCCGTTGCGCGGAATGGCGCGTCCGTTCATCTTGACGCCAATCCACTTGCGCGGCACGCCCCGCTCCTTCATGGCCAGCAGGGCGGTCTTCCCGATGAAGTCGTGGTCCCAGCTGATGAGGAAGTTCTGGCCGGCTTCGAGCGGCGTGATGGCATCGCTGAGGTCATGCCCGTACAGCCAGTAGCACACCTCGAAGCGCAGG
>DAOOUZ010000044.1:0-9802 GCA_035369785.1 Candidatus Cryosericum sp.
GCTTCGTGGCCAGACGGCCTGCCCCCGCCCTCGTGGCGGGGGCATTTCTATTGGTGGTCAGGGCCTACTGACACACGCGGTACGCGCCTGCCGATGCCTGTCAGGATTTCGTAGGAAATCGTCCCCGCAAGGGCGGCGAGGTCGTCCGCCGTGATGCGCAGGCCGTCCTGCTCTCCGATGAGGGTCACGGGGTCGCCCGCTGCCGCTCCCGGCACATCGGTGACATCGATGGCGCAGACGTCCATGCTGATGCGGCCCACAACCGGCGCCAGATGGCCGCGCACAATGACCTGCGCCCTGTTGGACAGCACCCGCGGGTAGCCGTCGCCGTAGCCGATGGGTAGCAGCGCCATGTGGGTCGACCTGCTGGCAACGAAGGTCCTGCCGTATCCGATGCTGTGCCCCGCCGGCAGGCCCTTGACGATTTCGATGCGTGTGCGCAGGCTGAGGACGGGCCGGACCGTGCAGGCGTCCGCGGGCACGGGAGGACATCCGTACAGCAGGATGCCCGGCCGCACGGCATCGTGCAGGTACGCGCGCGAGGCCAGCAGTCCCGCGGAGTTGGCAAGATGCACCATGGGAGGGTGGAAGCCGCCCTGCCGCAGCTCCTCCACAACATCTGCGAGCCGCTGTGCCTGCAGCCGGCTGAATGCAGGGTCGGACTCGGCTGAGGCGAAGTGCGAATAGATGCCCACGATGCGCGCGCCGGGAAGGGATACTCCCTGCAGAATCTGTCGGGCAGCACCGTCTGCGAGCACGCCCGCCCTGCCCATGCCGGTATCCACGTTGTAGTGCAGGCGCACCACGCCGTGTCCTGCCGCCGCGCTGAGCGCCGCTGTCTGTGCCTGGCTGACGGTGGTCAGCGCGATATTCCTCGCCGCGGCGTAGGGGACAAAGTCCGGAGGTGCATCGCCCAGCACCAGAATCTCCGCGCTGATGCCATGTTCCCGCAGTTCGACTGCCTCATCCGGCGTCGCCACGGCAAGCAGGCGCACGTGCTCCTGCTCCAGCACCTGCGCCACGCGCACGGCGCCATGGCCGTAGGCGTCGGCCTTGACGATGCCGATGACCTCGACGGCCGGCGACACGTACTGCCGGATGGAGCGCAGGTTTCCTCGGAGTGCTGTCACATCAATCTCTGCTGCTGTTGGTCGAATCATGTCACGTTCCTTTCCGTGAGCTCCGGGCCATGGGGGGGGACACGACCACGCGTGGTGCACTTGGCCTGGAACAGAGTCCTCATATACTTTGGGCACAGCGCCCACCAAAGCATGATAGCGCGTATCCGGGCAGCCATCGAGCGGGAGGGGAGCGCATCTGGCAGAGGAGGAACAATGACAAGGCGTCGAAAGCTGTTGTGCACGGCGTTGCTGGTGTGTTTTGCAGTCTGCTGCGTGGCCGCGCCGGCGGACGCATGGAACAGTCATGGAGCCTGCACAAAGCTCATCATCAGCGACCAGGACTGGCTCAAGGCCTATGACAGCATACCCGTTACCGCATGGTCCTATCAGGACGTCGACACGCAGCCGGTGGGGCCCAACTTCACCGTGCAGTACATCGAGGGCCCGGTGGGCAGCACTACCACGGCTGCGGCGATTCTCACCAACTACGCCGACGAGCCCGACTGGAACATGGATGCTGACCTCGACCTCAGCACCTTCCAGATGCTCACCGGAGGTTCGCAGGGATGGCGCCACCAGTTCTACGGACTGGGCTTCATCCGCCTGGGCGTGGCACCGTCGCGCGCCCAGTACTTCTACGACCTTGCCGGCAAGGCGAAGGCGAAGGGCGACCTGTACTGGACGTTCCGGTACCTCGCCCGTTCCATGCACTACGTGCAGGACTGCACCCAGCCCTACCACGGCGTTCCTGCGCCCATCGGGCTCATCCTGAAGGGCGTCACCAACTTCGGCCTGCTGCTGGGCTCCTCGACCAACCATCACTACAACCTGGAGGAGTATCAAGGGGCCATGGTGGCCCGCAACAGTCCGACGTTTGTCGACACGCTCAGGAATGGTGCACCGCTCGAGATTACAGGTGACATCACGCCGTCCTGGCTGTGCCGCCATGGCGCCTACCTGGGCAGGCCGGTCGTCCGCACCCTGTGGCCGATGGAAACGAAGTTTTTCGGCGACAACCTGAACTCGAAGGACAGCTGGTACTTCGACCTCAGCACGGTGCATGCCGCGGTCGCCGGGACGCCTCAGGCCGCCTACGACCAGGTGCTCAGCGCGCCGCTCGGCCGCATGTCCAGCTACACCAAGACACTCCTCACCCTGGCCCGCCAGCAGCTTGGATTGTGAATCCCTTGGTGCCAGGCACCGATGGCATTCACAATTGATGTTCAGAGGCGGCGGAGGTCTTTCCACTCCTCCCGGGCCCGCTCGAAAACCTTGTCGATGGCGGCGCTGAAGCGTGACCAGAGCAGCTCCGCCTGTTCGGCGGGCACGGGGCCGGACGCCTTCCACTGCTGCTGCAGGTTCTTGGCCTGTTCCTTGGCGTCGAACGGGTCGCGTGCCTGGAGAAGCGCCTCCGCCTGCGCGCACAGTTCTTCCTTTGTTGCCACGTTCGTGCCGGTCCACGCGCGGTACGCAGCGAAGAACGCGTCGCAGGCGGCGCGGTACTCGTGCCACAACGCCTCCCCTTCGGCATGCCCGACGGGCCCGGCTCCCTGGTACTGTTTCTGGAGGAACAGGACCTTGTCGCGGGCATCGCGCCAGGAAACGGTGGTTCCAGCCTTTGCCGTCAGTTCCCTGATGGCGAGGATGACCTCGCGCCGCTTGTCGGTGCTGCCCCCGCGCAGCGTCGCGAGCCGGTCAGTGACGCTCTGACACGCCGCGCGGTAGGCGCGCAGAAGGTCCGCCTCCTGCGAAGCGGCGACAGGACCAATGTCGGTGTACTCCTGCTGCAGCTGCAGGAGCGCTGCGCGAGTTGCCTTCCAGTTGTCCAGCGGGCGCCTGGCCAGCCCCTCGATGCGGCGCACGACCTTTTCCTTCTGCTCCAGGGCCTCGCGCTCGGCCTCGGCCTGGCGCAGATGGAACGCAAGGATGGCGCGCTGGAACGCCTGCTCCAAGGCCTCCTGCTGGTCATGCGGGAGCGGCCCCGCCGCCCGCCAGTCGTGCTCCTCGATGCTCGCGACCTCGCGGCGCGCGGCCTCCCACCCGAGACCAGCCGTGGTGTCCGTCAGGATGTCGACGCGGTGCAGCAGCTCCTCCCGCCGTGCGCGATTCGCAGCGTACCACCGTTCCATGGCCTCCTGAAAATTCCACTGGGCCTTCGCGAAGCGCTCGGCGAGCGCGGGGTCAGAGGTGCTGCTGGGGGCAGCTTGCTTCCACAGGCGCGTGAGCTGCTTCAGACGTTCGCTGGCGGCTGGCCATAGCGCGTCCTCGGTTTCGGTCGCCAGCTGCTCGGCACGGGAGCACAGATAGTCGAGGTACTCGCTGAGAGGCGCCCCTCGCATGCGCTGCTCGTCGAACCACTGCTCCTGTCGCCGCGTGAACGTCGCCACCGCTTGGTTGAAGCTGGCGCGCACCGAAGCCGTGGCCGCTTCGTCCGACCATCCCGCCTGCTTCCACTCGTGGGCCAGACGGTCCAGCTCGGAACGCGCCGCCTTCCAGTCCGTGGACTGAGCAAGGGACACAGCCCGCTCCGCAAGCTGCTTCTTGCGCTCGAGATGTGACATGGCCAACTGCCGTGCCTGCCCTTCCATGCCTTCGAGCCGGACCAGGGCGGGGTCTGGGCTGTCCCCCGTGCCGCGCGCCGTGATGCGCATCCGCGCGGCCGCAAGACGGGGAAGGAGCGCTGCCTTGTCCGGTGCTGTCGCCCAGGCCGCCTCGAGCGCCGCAACGGCGTAGGACACGGCGTCCACAGGCGTCTCGTGAGAACGTGTCGCGGTTTCGGGGCTGAGGCGCCCCTGCGTGCGTTCGTGCGCGCGCTTCATGGCTCCAGCTCGACCAGTGTATCGTTGATGCAGGAGTTGCCCGCGGGCGTGAGCGCCGGTGTGACCAGCAGATTGACGCCCTCGACTCCCTGCGCCACGACGATGGTGTCGGCCGCGACCCCGCTGTCCAGGTGCACCCTGACCTGCAGGGAACCCAGCGCATTGCGCAGCGTTGCCAGCTGCCCCTCGTGGATGCCATGGCGCTCGGCCAACCCTGGTGACACCGAGGCCGCCGGCGGCTGGGTCCGGCGGTGCGCCTGCGCGGGGCTGATGCCATTCACGTAGTCCCGCACGTGCACGGTGACAAGGTGCAGCATCCCTGGCTCGAGCGCCGGGGTCTGTGGCACTTCGCATGGGAAGTGGAACACACCGTGGACGCGGGGTTCCTCCGCGAACTGCCAGATGCCCGGGGCGAGCGGGTGCAGACGCGGGTCGTCCTCGATGCGCCGCAGCTTGCCCCGTTCCTCTGCGAACCGGTCCGGCAGGCCCAGCCGCAGGGCAACCCCCCGGACAATGTCCAGCTCGCTTCGCACGCCCTCGGGTGGCTCTGCAGCGCACGCTGTTCTCTGCAGGAGGTCGTCGAAGTAGCTCATCACGTAGTCGCCGCCTTCCTCGAGGAAGACCGTGGTGGGCAGGACCAGGCTGCAGGCGCGGGCCGTCACGCTCATGTGCCAGTCGAGGCAGACGGAGAAGGGGCACTGGGCGAGGAAGCGCAGGACGTTCCCCGTGTCCGGGCATTGCGACGCGGGGTTGCCGCGCACGAAGAGGGCAGCCTCGACGGGCGGGTCAGCCGCCAGCAGGGCAGCCCCCAGGTTGGGACGGGGGACGTAGCGCGGCTGCGCTCCGGGGACGACGGCAAGGTCCCCCGGCACGAGTTCGTCATCCTCGTGGTCGAACCACACCCCGCCGCCGGGGACACCATGGTTGCCGCTCAGGAAGCCAAGGGTGTCGATGACGTGCACCAGGTTGGCGCCCCGGCGCGTGCGCTGCAGGCCATAGCCCGTCCAGATGCTGAGCGGCGGGTCGTCCAGCACGAACCGGACCAGCGCCTGGAGCGCCGGCCGGGAAAGCCCCGTGGCCTCCAGGGCGTCCTGCTCGGAAACGCGCAGACAGGCACTCCCGAAGTTCTCGAAGTCTTCATGCGGAGCGGCCGGCTCACCATGCTTGAGGATGGCCTCGTGGCAAAGGTACAGGGCCAGTGTCATGTCTGAGCCCGGGCGGACAACCCAGCTGGCGTCGCTCATGGCGACGGTGGGTGTGACACGCACCTCGATGGTGCCAAGACGCGCCCCGCCACGGCGCGCCTTCTGCAGGATGGCGGTGAAGTGAACGCTGGTCTCGACCGGGTTGCGGCCCCACAGCAGGATGCTCCTGCTGGCGAGTGCGACGAGGGGACTGTCGTGGCCAACAGTGCCATAACTGCGCGCAAGTCCGACCTTTCCTTCTGAGCCGCACAGGGAGCCGCTCGCCATGGTTCCTCCACCAAGCAAGAGGGGCAGCAGGCGCTGGATGCGGTTGCCGATCAGCAGATTGCCCGAACCTTCATAGAACAGGAAGGACTCGTGGCCATGGCGCGCGACCGCCAGCCGGATGGCCTCGGCAGTCATGTCCAGCGCCTCGTCCCAGCCGATGGGGACAAACCTGTCGCCCTGACGCAGGAGCGGGGTCGTCAGGCGGTCAGGGCCGCGGAGCTCATGGACCCAGCGGCGTCCTTTGTGGCAGATGAAGCCCCGCGTGTACGGATTGTCGGTGCGACCCTCCAGGTCGACCAGCCTGCCGTCCCGGCGCGTGGCGACGAGGCCACAGGAATCGGGACAGTCATGTGCACACACAGTCAGGGTCGTGCCATCGGTCAGCATCGGTTGCTCCACGGAACGAGTACGCATAGTATACCGCTAGTAGCGCAGTGTGGGCCAGCCCCGATTGTAGCGCGAATGTTACACTTCGGAACCGTCCCCAGATGGTACACCGACTGGCGTGCAAATGTTACACTTTGGAACCGCCCCCGTATGTTACAGTCCCCGTATGGTACAGTCAGGACAGGGCGACCGTGATGTCGCCGCTGCCTGTGTGGACGGCGAGTTCAACGGTTGCCTGGCCCACGGGAATGCGCTGGTGCTGGACCACGGTGTCGACGCCGGGGCCGGTGACGTGCGCCTCCCCCGCGCGCGTGTCCACGTCGACCATGACGTCGTGCTGGCGCAGGTCTGCCTCGACGTCTCCGCTGGTGGTCTTGAGGCGCGTGGACCCGGCCAGGGTCGCCCCTTCCAGGCGGACGTCGCCGCTGAAGCTGAGGACGTCGACATCGTCGACCGTGCTGTCCTGGATCACGACGTCTCCGGAGTAGGACTTGACCATGCCCTTGGCACGGCAGGAGCGCAGCTGGATGTCTCCTGACTTTGTGAGCACATCCCCAAGGACAAGGGACTCATCGATGTCGATGTCGCCCGAGGTCGACTGCACCGAGGACAGGTGCGTGGCGCGCCGGATGCTGACATCCCCTGAGATGCTGCGCACGACCGCGTCCCCCGCGAGCCCGTCGAGGGTGATGTCGCCCGAAGCTGTCTTGAGTTCGCACGTTGCGTCTGCAGGGACGTCGAGCTCCACCGTTTCCTCATCGTCCCCGAACCCGATGCTGAAGCCGAAGCCGTGAATCTCGCCCATGTGCCCCGCAGCTTCGATGTGGACGCTGTCCCCCTGCTGGCTTGTCCGCACGGACGACCCTCCGCGGACGACGCGCACGCCGGCGAGGTCCTGCACGCCATGGACCACGAGGTCCCCCGAAAGGAGCCGGACACTCACCTGGTGCACGCCCGTCGACGTCACCGAAGGCTGTGGGACGGGCGCCCTCGGTGCAGGGCGTTCCGCAGCAACGGAGGGAGCGCTCTCCACCTCGCTGGCGTCCTCCTCTGGCAGTGCCGCCAGGGCGGCCAGCAGTTCCTCCTCCTGCTCGGGCGTGATCAGCCCGCGCTCCTTCAGTTCACGCACCCGTTCCTGTGTCTGGTTCACCACTGCCTCCCTTGACTATCTTGAGAACCTCATCCGCCGTCATTTCACCTGCTTCCAGCTTGTCCAGAAGCTCGTTCACGGTCGGTTTGCGCGGCGTCCGTTCCTCCTCGGTCAGGCCAAGGGCCGAGAGCAGCCTGTCGAGTCGGCCGCGCACCGTCGGGTATGAGATGTCCAGTCGCTCCTGGACCTCCTTAAGGTTTCCACGGGCTGCGAGGAACACCAACAGGAACGCCTCGTCCTCCGCGGGGAGGGCAGCGAAGCGGTCCAGGGGAAAGCTGCCGCGGACCGTCGTTCCGCAGGCGGCACACTGCAGTTCCGCCACCTCGAGGGCAGAGCCGCAGGCGGGACACGTGGTGGGCAGACGTTTCATGGCTGCCTCACTCGATGGTGAGAACAACGCTGGTGCCATCGTCTGTGTGCACATTCATCAGTTCGCCCGTAAACGAGGGGTCAGCCACCAGTCGCCGTATCTCGTCCACATCGACAGGCGTGCCGTCGACGGTCATGGTTCCCCGCTTCGCAGCGATTCCCAGCGCGACGTTCACCAGGCGCACCGGGAAGCGGAGGTCCACATGCTCGCCACGGGCCTCATTGACCAGGACATGCAGCCTGCGCGCTCCCCGTGGAAGACTGCCGGTGGATGGCTGCTCTTCGCCTGCCGGCGCCGCATCGAGCGTTGTCAGAAGTTCGTCTGCTTCACTGCGCGAGAGTTTGCCTTCCTGCACCATCCGTTCAATCCGATCCCGTTCCCCTGACATTGGTGACCTCCGAGTGAATATTATTGAGTTACACATGAATGATATTTATGGGTGCATGCGTGTCAAGAGGGAGAGGCATGGAAGATGAAGAAAGTGTGAAGGAGTGGGGAGCGTTGGGGACGGCAATGCTGCCAGAGGAGGTATTTCTTACAATATGTGATATAATAAACGCGGCAACGTCAACGGGTTTGGTTCGATTGCCGTGTGCGGTTTGTGGTGGATCTCATCATACGTCGCGGCGTTTGTTCCGCAAGGAGGAGGAGATGCCGGATACGGTTGGTTCGAGTCTGGTGTTGTCTGTCATCGACCTGGGCGTCGTCTTTGTGGTCCTGCTGGTGCTCATGGCCGTCTGCTACGGGCTGAGCCTGTTCAGCCGGCCGTCGCCCGCGCACACGGCGCTCGACGCAGGTGGAGACGAGCGTGTTGACGCGGCTGCAGGCGACGAGCCTGCATCAGAGTCTTTCATGATTCACGCGGCTGCCCGGCGTGCGTCCCCCCGTGCAGAAGGCTCCGCCCAGGTTTCGGCCGGCGCACCCGCGCAGGCAGTCGTGCGAACGTACCACATGAGCGTGGACGGCGTGCCCTATGACGTCGAGGTCGCGAATATCTTGGACACCGCCGAGGGCGTTGCACCGCAGAACTCTGCTCCCCGGCTTGTTGTTGAGGGAGCGCAGCAGGAACCGGCCCTTGCGAAGGAGAGCCCACGCACGTCGGAAGTCATGAAGTCACCGCTTCCCGGCAGGATTCTCAAGGTTCTGGCTGCGCCCGGGACGGTCGTCGCTCGCGGCGACACCCTTCTCACCATCGAGGCCATGAAGATGGAGAATGAAATCCTGGCCCCATGCAACTGCGCAGTGACCGAGGTGTTTGTCGCGGCGAACCAGTCGGTGCGGACGGGCGACCGCCTCCTCAAGCTGGAGTAGCGCCGTGGCTGCACTGAGCGAGGCGATTCGGGGATTCGAGCGCTTCTCGGGCATCTACAACTTCACCTGGGGCAATGCGGTCATGCTGGTCGTTGCCTGCGTTCTCCTGTATCTGGCCATCGCAAAGGAGTTCGAGCCCATGCTCCTCCTGCCCATTGCCTTCGGCTGCTTTCTGGCCAATATTCCGGCTGCGAAGGGCGCCTTCTACACCATCAATCCGGAGTACGTCCGCGACCTCACGGGCACGGTCCGCCCGACAGCGCTGCTCGACTACTTCTATTTCCTCGTCAAGGCGGAGATCCTGCCACCGCTCATCTTCCTCGGTATCGGCGCCATGACGGACTTCGGGCCTCTGCTCGCCAATCCTGTCTCCCTGCTGCTGGGCGCCGCCGCGCAGCTGGGCGTGTTCGTGGCCATGGTCGTTGCCAAGCTGCTGCACTTCTCGCTGGGGCAGGCCGCTGCCATCAGCATCATCGGAGGCGCGGACGGTCCCACAGCCATCTACACGGCGACCAAGCTGGCGCCCGAACTGCTGGGACCCATTGCCGTGGCGGCCTACACCTACATGTCGCTGGTCCCACTCATTCAGCCTCCCATTATGCGCCTGCTGTCCACGCACGAGATGCGCAGCACCGTCATGCAGCAGCTGAGGCCTGTCAGTAAGCTGGAACGCATTCTGTTCCCCGTCGTGACGACCTTCGTCATTGGCATCATTCTGCCTCCGGTGGCACCGCTGGTCGGCATGCTCATGCTGGGGAACCTGCTGCGGGAGAGCGGCGTCGTCGACAGGCTGAGCAGCACGGCGGCGGGCGAACTCATCAATATCTGCACCATCTTCCTGTCCGTTGCGGTGGGAGCCTCGATGAACGCGGCGTCGTTCCTGAACCTGCAGACCATGTACATCATCCTGCTGGGCGTCGTGGCCTTCGCCTTCAGCACGGCGGGTGGCATGCTGCTTGGCGACCTCATGTGGGTGCTGTCGGGGCACCGCATCAACCCGCTCATCGGCTCGGCAGGCGTTTCTGCCGTCCCGATGGCTGCGCGTGTCAGCCAGAAGGTCGGGCAGCAGGACAATCCCGCCAACTTTCTGCTCATGCACGCGATGGGACCCAATGTCGCGGGCGTCATCGGCACGGCCGTCGCAGCGGGCATCATGATCAGCCTGCTGGGCC
>DAOOUZ010000045.1:0-9178 GCA_035369785.1 Candidatus Cryosericum sp.
GCCCGGAGAATTGTAACCCTGTCTACAGGAATCGATAGTTCACCGTGAATCAGCGGATTCTCGCGCACGGGAACGGCTGCGATCTTGTCCACAATGTTCATCCCGTCCACGACCCGGCCGAACGCCGCGTACTTGCCGTCCAGCGATGACGCATCTGCCAAGAGAATGAAGAACTGCATGTCAGACTGCGTCACTCCAGGACCCGATGAAGCCATGGAGACGACTCCGCGCGCATGATGGATCCCCGTCCTCTCCAACGAAACCGCTCCTCCCCCCGTGCCATCGCCTGCAGGGTCTCCCCCTTGGATCATGAACCCCTTGACGACGCGATGAAACGTGAGTCCATCATATGCCCCGGCACGCACATTGTCCAGGAACTGCGCGACGGTGCGTGGCGCTGAATCACCATCCAGCTCAAGCGTGATGGTACCCATCGAGGTATCGAGCTGAACGTTATGAAGGCCTGAAGACCCGGACGATTGCATGTGTCTGGTTATCACGACTACTATGAGCAGCGACAGCACCACTGTCGCTACAAGAGTGACGACGACGGTGCGCTTACTTGGTGGGATGGGCCTGTGCCCCGGGTACGCCTTCTGCAGTTCTTGCGCCCGCGTCAGTCTGACCGGCCTCTGCTTTTTCTTCGCGCTCATCTTCTGCCGCTACGCTCCTCACCGTCTTCAGGAGGCCCTGGCCAATCAAGAATGTGCCGGTAGCCTCGGTCATGACCTCACCTGAGGCAAGGTCCCTGATGCATGCCTTCGTGCGCTTGATTCGACTTCCCCTGTCTTCCGTCACACTGGCTTCCACACGGTACCGCCTGCCCGAGTACATCGGGCGATGATACCGCAGCTGCATCTCGACTGTGAACGCAGGCAGCCCTGACTTGTAGAAGATGTTTGCCATGGCATCATCCAGAATGGCGGCCTGGATGCCGCCATGCGTAATGCCTCTGTAGCCATCAAAGCGGGCATCCACGGTGAACTCCGCGACACACTCGTCACCGGAAACGACGAACTGCAGATGAAGTCCAGAATCATTTTGTGGAGAACAGACAAAGCAATTGTCAATAATCGGATTCATTCGTTTTCATTGGTGCGGGGACCCGACCCCGGGTCCCCGTCTTGTTGCAGATGCTAGTAATTCTCGCACTTCACCTGGTAGAAACTGTAGGGATGCTGGCACGCAGGACACTTCGCTGGGGGTTCCGTGCCTTCGTACACATACCCGCACTCTCTGCAAATCCAGATGATCTTGTGGTCTTTCTTGAATACCGACTGCTCCTTGACTTCCTTCAGCAGTTTCGTGTACCGCTCCTCATGATGGGCCTCTGCGACGGCTATCGCACGCAGACGTACGGCAATGGCAGCGTAGCCTTCCTTCTCGGCGACGTCGGCAAACCCTGGGTACATGGTCGTCGTTTCATAGTGCTCGCCGTCGATGGCCGCCTGCAGGTTGTCCGCCGTCGTCCCGAGCACGAGCGGAACTCCCGCCTCCGGAACTTTGAGATCTCCCCCGTTCTCCTCCTTGATGTCCTGAAGGAGATGGAACAGGATGCTCGCATGCATGCGCTCCTGCTCCGCCGTTTCCGTAAAGATGGCTGCGATCTGTTCGAATCCCTCCGTGCGAGCTACCTTGCTGTACATCGTGTAGCGGTTGCGAGCCATGGATTCACCGATAAAAGCAGCACCAAGATTGATGAATGTCTGTTTCAATCCTCACCTCCATGTCCGATTTGTCGTACCATCATCATTGTATTCACCGAATACCAGTGCCACACCATGCATGCCTTCACACTGCTTCAGCGAAGGCCCGTGATTGTTCCATCCTCGGTCACGTCGATGTTGACAAGTGCGGGCACCTTGGACAGGCCGGGCATCGTTTCCATCGTTCCGCCCAGCGGGTACAGGAAGCGTGCCCCGGTTGCAGCCCGGATGTCTCTGATCGGAAAGAGATAATCGGAAGGCGCACCTTTGACGTCAGGGTCGTGGCTGATCGAAAGGTGTGTCTTCGCCATGCAGATAGGCCACTGGTCGTAGCCCGCCGCCGTGAACTCTCTGATGCGCTCTGCTGCCAGCGGGGCCAGATCAATGTCTTTCGCACGGTAGATGGCACGGACCAGCTTGCGCATCTTGTCTTCGATGCCATCCGTCAGCTCGTATGGATAGTGTATCTCCCCCACGTGTGAGGAGGCTGCCACCTCCTGCACGGTCCTCGCCAGTTGCAGGCCGCCGTCGCTGCCATCCACGAAGAAGGTATGGGGGACCGCGGCAACGGCGCCGAACTCACCGGCTTTCCTCTGAACCAGGGCTACCTCGTCAGCCGTGTCGTCCGGGAACCGGTTAATTGCAACCACCACCGGCAGGCCATATGAGCGCACGTTCTCGATGTGAACGCGGAGGTTCTCACACCCCAGCTCCAGTGCCGGCATGTTGGGTGCTGCCACAAGAGCGGGATCCAGCCTCTTTCCGGGTTTGATGGTGTAGGCCCCTCCGTGCATCTTCAGAGCCCGGATTGTCGCAACGATCACGACACAGTCAGGAGCCTTCATCCCTGCTTGCCGAAGTTTGATGTCCATGAGCTTCTCGAACCCCATGTCAGCGCCGAAACCGCTCTCAGTTACGACGTAGTCGCCCAGGCGCAATGCTATGCGGTCAGACAGGACAGAGTTGTTGCCGAAGGCGATGTTGGCGAATGGCCCGATGTGAACAAACGACGGGGTGCCCTCCTCGGTCTGCACAAGGTTCGGATAGATGGCGTCCTTGAGAACTGCGGCCAGCCCACCGGTTGCATGCAGGTCTGCTACTGTAACGGGAGTTCCGCCGCGGGTTCTCGCGACGACAATCTCAGACAGACGCTGGTGCAGGTCTTCGAACCCGGTGGTCAGTCCCAGGATCGCCATCACAGGCGAGGCTGCGGCGATGTCAAACCCGGTCTGATAGGAGGTTTCAGTCTTGAGTCCATTCTTCTTCTCAGTCATCAAGATGGTCAGTTTCCTGAGTGACCTGTCCTCCACATCCATCGTCCTTCGCCAGCTGATGGACTGCGGGTCGATGTCCAGTTCGTTCCCCTGCGTAACATGGTTGTCGACCGCGGCGGCCAGCAGGTTGGTTGCAGTTTCAACCGCGTGGATGTCACCCGTGAAGTGCAGGTTGATCTGCTCCATGGGGAACAGCGACGATCTTCCCCCTCCCGTGCCGCCGCCCTTAATGCCGAAGACGGGGCCCATGGACGGTTCCCGCAGCGCATTCACCGTGTGAAATCCTAGCTTGTTCAGCGCCATGCCCAGGCCAATCGTCGTGACCGTCTTCCCTTCGCCAAACGGGGTTGGGGTGATGGCAGTCACGTCGATGTATTTGCCCTCGGGTTTGTCCTGCAGGCGGTTCAGGATGTGGTAGTCGACCTTCCCCATGTACCTGCCGAAGTAGTCGATCTCCTCATCGCGGATACCCAGAGACTCTGCCAGCTCAGCAATGTCCTTCTTTCCTGGTCCTTTTTCAAACATCAGCTGCCTCCTTGTCCACGTCCGAAACTCTGTTCGTGCCCACCCTGCTACCCATCAGACATCACACAGCATTCTACAACAAACCAGCCGCGTGAGCCACCAGTGTGAACACACCTGCCGCCGTACAGTACACGGCAAACCACTCCATCTTTCCCTTGCGGGCCACCCTGAGCAGCAATCCTATGGCGAGAAGGCCGGTCAGCGCACTGACGACGACACCTATGCCAATGTCCAGATACCCACCCGCGTTCAGCCCCGCCTGAACCAGATCCTTGACCTTCGCAAGAGCCGCGCCCGCAATCGTGGGGATGGCCATGAGAAAACTGAAGTGCGCAGCGTCTTCCTGACGGATGCCACGATACACCCCGACTGACATCGTCGTTCCGCTCCGTGACAGCCCGGGGAGCAGGGCAAACGTCTGGCCGATACCGATCGCGAGCGCATCCTTCCATGTGACTTCACGAATCGTACGCGTTGTCGCAGAAAAGTGCTGCAGGAAGAGGAGGAGCCCTGTGACCAGGAACATTGCCCCTGCGAGTGTGATGCTGCTGAATGCCTTGTCGATCGTATCACTCAGCAGGAACCCGGCAATACCCGACGGAAGAATGGCCAGCACCAGGATCCAGAACACGTTCCTTTTCCGGACCGCGGCAGGAGGAGAGCTGGCGCGGAACGTAGCCAGAAACCCCTGGAAGAGACCGACAACATCTCTCCAGAAGAAGAAGAGCAGCGCAATGAGACTGCCGGCGTGCAGTGCAACGTCATACGCCACCGACGTGCCTGCCTTCAACAGCTGTGAAACGACCACCAGGTGACCAGAACTGCTGACGGGCAGGAACTCTGTAAGCCCCTGCACTATGCCCAGAACAATGCTCTTCCACAGGACCATCGCGCCTACCTCCCGATGTGACAGCCAGCACATGCACTATCGTAGGCAAACCACCTCAAAAAGCAAAGGCGAAGGCCTGTACGCGTGGCCGCATCACTCGATGACTGCACCCGCGGGGACGAGCTGCACCATCAAATGCCCCTCCCGCGTCAGAATTGCCAGCCAGCCATCTGGTATCTCCGTCCACAAAGCTGTTCCAAGCGGCTCACTGGCGACAACAGTCATGCCTGGCACCTCAGCGAGGTAGAGGCTGTGTCGGTCCGGCTCACTGCTGGAGTGCAGCGCATACATCACGCGGCCATTGGTCAGCAGGAAGTTGAGCCCGGTATGCGCCCCTGCGACAATCGCAGCAGAAACGCCTGCTCTCAGGGCTTTCACCGGGTCCGGCTGCGCGCGAAGGTGCTGCATCAGACATGCGAAATAGACTTCGCTGTCCGTGCCCCCGAGCACGCGGGCTGCAAACTCTGGCAGGAGGATCCTTTTCAGGGAACTGCCGTCACACGCCCCATTGTGGCAGAACAGCCAGTTCTGCCAGACGAAGGGATGCGTGTTCTCGAGGGTGTGGCCTGTCCCGCTGCTGCGCCGCACGTGGGCAACAACAACAGGGCTGCGCAGAGCCCGCGCCGTGCGCCTGAACGCCAAGGAGGTATCAGCAGGAACCGGCTCCTTGACAACGGTTGGCTGTGCCTCACCTTCGCTGTACCATCCAATACCCCATCCATCACGGTTTCCGCAGCCCGATTTATCCTTCCTAGCCAGAGACTCGATCGACGGGCCTTCCCCGGCCAGCCAGCCTTCGACCTTCTCCTCCCGCTGGCCACCATGCCGAACATTCTGCACATGTGCTCCCCTCTCTACTACCGACACACTGAATTGTGAATCCCTTGGTGCCAGGCACCGAAGGATTCACAATTGATGCTTGCTGTCCACAGCCATGCGTTCATGGCACCACAGGCGTCTGACCTACCCGAGTATGGGGAACACACCACATGCAACGAACAGGCCTGACAGCATGCCAGCTCCAACAGTCTCATTCGTACACCTCTCCTCCGACACTCCGGTGAGTCCGGAACTTCATGCGCTCTTGAGTATATAGTGCCCCGGTCCAGCAGCGAGTCACTTCGACACCCTCCTCCGCGGACCCCTGGAAGTGCCACCCACGATGCGTCCTTGACTCACCAGGGGTGGACCGTACAATGACTCAGTAGAATAGTGGTATATCGGTTTTCTGGATGGAGGTCAACCTGGCTATGAGAATTGGTATTCTTACGGGCGGCGGGGACTGCCCCGGGCTCAATCCGGCAATACGTGGCGCGGTATTTCGAGCGCTCGACTTTGGGGACGAGTGCGTCGGCATCGTAGGTGGATGGCAGGGCTTGTTGTCCTGTGAGACCGAACCCCTCGACCTTGCGCGCGTTGATGAGATCATCGACCGCGGCGGAACAATCCTGGGAACCTCGCGCACCAATCCGTTCAAGGATCCAGCCCTGGTCCAGCAGACGATCGCGAACATCGGCGCCCTTGGGTTGGACGCCGTCATCGCCATTGGGGGCGATGACACTCTGGGCGTGGCATCCAAGCTGGCGACGCTGGGCGTGAAGGTTGTGGGGGTCCCGAAGACCATGGACAATGACCTGTCGGGGACCGACTTCACGTTCGGGTTTGACACCTCGGTGTCAGTTGCCCTGGATGCCGCCCGCCGCCTCAAGGATACTGCTCTGTCCCATCGGCGTATCATCGTCCTCGAGGTCATGGGGAGGCACGCCGGGTGGGTTGCTCTCTACACCGGCATTGGGTCCGGCGCCGACTGCACACTGATTCCGGAGGTCCCTGTCGATTGGGAGACCATCGTCCAGCGTGTCATGACTGCCTACAAGCGCAAGAAGTACGCGCTCGTTGTCGCGAGCGAGGGAATCCAGATCATCCAGACATCCGGCGAGAACGTCGACGACTTTGGCCATCCGCTGCTCCAGAGCAGGGGCGTGGGGCCGGAAGTAGCCAGGATTCTGGAGGAGAAGACAGGAGTGTCAACGCGTTCCGCGACGATTGGTCACATTCAACGCGGAGGAAGCCCAACGCTGTTCGATCGCATGCTTGGGTCGCGTGTTGGTGTGAAGGCCGTGGAGATGATCCACAACGGCGAGTTCGGGCAGATGGCAGCCCTGCATGGGACGGAGGTCGTGGCAGTTCCTCTCGCAGAGGCGGTGGGCCGGCTGAAGACCGTACCTCAGGAGTGGGTCGACCTGTTGAACGTGTTCTCGAAGTAGCCACATGAAGCGCATCGGGCTGCTGACAAGCGGAGGCGACGCCAGCGGGATGAATGCCGCAATCCGCGCGGTGACGAGGACGGCCGCGTCGTTGGGCATCGCGACGATCGGCTTCCAGCATGGCTACGACGGTCTTGTCACGAACACATGGACCGAGCTCAACGCCCGCGCAGTTTCCGGCATTCTGGAACTGGGCGGAACCATGTTGAAAAGCGCCCGCAGCGAACTGTTCCGTACGCCTGAGGGACGCAGGCAGGCCGCGCTGGTCGTCCAGCAGAACCAGCTCGATGGCATGGTCATCATTGGTGGCAATGGTTCACAGACGGGAGGCTACCTGCTCGGCCAGCTGGGAATCCCTGTCGTGGGCGTGGCCTCGACCATAGACAATGACCTGTATGGATTCGACTACACAATTGGCTTCGACACGGCGGTGAACGTCGCAATTGATGCGATCGACCGCATCCGCGACGCGGCCGAGTCGCACGACCGGGTCTTCGTCGTCGAGGTCATGGGCAGGGACAACGGGTCCATAGCGCTCGAGGCGGCAATTGCCACGGGCGCCGACATCGTCCTGACCCCGGAGCTGCCGTTCAGCATTCCTGAGCTGATTACACACCTGCGAGACGATGTGATGGCCCAGAAGAAGCACCATATTATCGTCATGGCCGAGGGCGCCGGGCACGCCGAGGAACTGGCCCGCTACATCAATGCCAACCTTCCCGTGGAGTGCCGGGCCACGGTGCTGGGCTACGTCCAGCGAGGCGGGAGTCCCACACGGTTTGACCGGATTCTTGCGAGCACGTCCGGAGAGGCAGCCGTCGTTGCTCTCACCGAAGGACGTTCCAGTATCGTGGCAGGAACCCGTAGCGGTCACATTGTGCTTCAGGATACACTGGAAGCCGTAACGCGGCGCAACCTTCTCAAGCCGGAACTTGTTGAACTGTTGAAACGGGTGTCCATCTAGGACTGCTACCGCCTGGGGGCAGCATTGGGAAGAATCTTTAAGTCCCTGACCTTCCAGATCATCGTGACGGCTCTGCTGATCGTTGGCGTATCCATGGCGGTCCTGAGCAACGGTCTCATCCTTGAGTTTCAGAATGAGCTCGTAAACAAGGAGACAGAGACCCTGGATGCTATTGGTCTACAGGCTGTGGAACGCTGGAACCGCATGTATCGCGAGTTATCCACGAGTTACAAGTTCGACCAGCTGAGTCAGACGCGGCAGGACCAGCTCATAGGTGTCTTCCTTTCCAAGTCATTCTCAGACTATATTCAGGGGTTCAAGAGCAACTTCCCACGTATCAGCATTGGCTACCAGGTGCCCCTCTTCACGCCCAGCCTCGTCTACCTGACCGATGTCTCACGCAATGCGCTTGCCAAGCTGACGGTTACGCTTCCCTTGAAAGCCGGGACACGCACGCTGGGATACCTCATTGTGGACCGCGACATGCCGCAGGTTCTTGCCCCTCTTCAACGGGTGCGGTTCGAGGCATTCAAGACCTCGACCATCTCCATCGCGGTAAGCGGCCTTGCAACGGTCATCCTGCTTGCGTTCTTCCTGATACGTCTCCTCAATCTGCGCCGAAGTGTTGTGCGGCTCAAGACGAACCTCGACACCCCAATCCCGCGCGGCGGTGGCGAACTTGGAGAAATCTCGACTGCCGTCGCCGATCTGGCACACTCGCTCAAGCGGAGCATCGAGGAGGCCAAACAGACGGAGTCCCTCAAGACGCTGGGCGTGTTTACAACAGGCATTGCCCATGAGGTACGCAACCCTCTCACGAGCATCAAGGGGTACGCCAGCCTTCTGGAGAAGAAACTGCAGGGACGCCCCGAGGCCAAGTACGTCCTGCCCATCAGCAGCGAGGCAGACCGCCTGGAGGCTCTTGTCAAAGACCTGCTCACGTACGGACGGCCGGCACCACTTCAACCGGTGGCCTTCGATCTGCACGAGTCATTCGTCGCCCTGGGAGACCTCATGGGTCAACAGTTCGGAGATAGCAACGCCACGCTGGAGCTGCAGGTACCACCGCTCATGGTAACATGGGATGCCCGGCAGACTGAGCAGTTGTTCATGAACCTCCTGCAGAATGCCATCCAGGCCATGCAGGACAAGGGGGGTGGCGTGGTGACCGTGACGGCTGAAGCGGAGGGAGACCGCGTTGTCGTCAGGGTCGCTGACACGGGTGTCGGCATCCGCGACGAAGACCGTCCCAAAGTATTCACTCCCTTCTTCACAACCAAGGAGCACGGCACCGGTCTGGGGCTTTCCATTTCTCAGAAGATTGCGTCCGCCCACAATGGCATCATTACGTACGAAACGACGGAGGGGAAAGGGACCACGTTTGTTGTCAACATGCAGCGCGTCGTCCAGAGCGGGGTTTGACTTGACCCCCGAAACCCCTAGACTGTCAGATTGCCTATGAAAACGCAGAACAAACTTATCCTGGTCGTCGACGACGAAGAAAACATACGTGAATTGCTGCGAGAGTCACTTGAGGACGAGGGATACCGCGT
>DAOOUZ010000046.1:0-8671 GCA_035369785.1 Candidatus Cryosericum sp.
TGACCCACATCGCCATGGAGGAAGGTCTCCGCTTTGCTATCCGTGAAGGCGGCCGGACCGTTGGCGCCGGTGTTGTCACCAAGATTCTGGAGTAGTGAGGCAAGTCATCTATCTAAGGAGTTGCTATGGCGAAGCAGAAAGTTCGTATCAGGTTGAGAGCGTTCGACCATCGGACACTCGATGTTTGGGCAGGGAAGATCGTCGAGATCATCCAGCAGACTGGAGCCCGTGTGTCCGGCCCTATCCCGCTTCCCACCGAGAAAAGTGTGTTCACCGTGCTGCGGTCGCCTCACGTCGACAAGAAGTCGCGCGAGCAGTTCGAGATGCGGGTTCACAAGAGATTGATTGAGATATCGAATCCGACGCCGGAGGTCACGAAGGCATTGATGAGCCTTGACCTGCCTCAGGGCGTGGACATTGAGATCAAGCTGTAGGCTGGTGCTGCTATGAGCAAAGGAATACTTGGCAAGAAGGTCGGTATGACGAGCGTGTTCCACGAGGACAAGTTCGTGCCCGCCACGGTCATCCAGGCCGGCCCTTGTTATGTTGTCGACGTGATGACTGTTGAGCGCAACGGGTATGAGGGCGTCAAGCTTGGGTATGGTGAAGTGCGCCCGAGCCTCGTCACGAAGCCCGAGGCCGGCGTCTTCAAGAAGGCTGGCGTGCCAGTCATGCGTCATGTGCGGGAATTCCGTGGCATGGATGGTTCCGTTGGCCAGAAAGTTGACCTGAGTGTGTTCGACGGGGTAAAGGCGCTGAGCATCACGGCCGTGTCCAAGGGCAAAGGGTACCAGGGGCCGGTCAAGCGCTGGCATTTCGCTGGCTGGTTCAAGAGCCACGGCTCAAAGGGGCTTCGGCGCGTTGGTGCCATCGGGTGCAGGCTGACCCCCGGACGTGTCTTCAAGAACCACAAGATGGCCGGACACATGGGGTGCCACGTGACCACCGTCAAGGGAATCAAAGTGATCGCTGTTGACGTCGAGAAGAACCTGCTGGTCGTGAAGGGCAGCATTCCTGGCGCGGACAATGCACTCCTGACCATCAGGGCCTGAGAGGTACGGACATGAGTACTGTAAAAATGATGGATGTTAGTGGCTCCGAGGTTGGCGAAGTCGAGCTGATTGACAGCCTGTTTGGGTGCACTGTCAATGAAACGGCGATGTACATGGGTGTCAAGAAGTACATGGCCGGGCTTCGGCGCGGTACTGCCAACACGAAGGGCCGGAGCGAGATTAACAAGACCAAGAAGAAGGTCTGGAGACAGAAGGGTACCGGGCACGCACGTCAGGGAAACAAGCGCGCTCCGCAGTGGAAGGGAGGCGGTGTTGTCTTCGGACCCAAGCCCCGCGACTTCTCTCTTTCGCTGAACAAGGCAACCAGGCGGGATGCAATTATCAGCGCGCTGACGCAGCGTGCTCAGGAAAATGCCGTCGTGGTCCTTCATGGCCTCAAGCTCGAAGAGCCGAAGACCAAGGCGTTGGTGTCGGTGCTCAAGGCGGCGCAGGTTCCCGACAATGCCCTCCTTGTGTTCTCCGAGGAAAACGGCGAGGTCGTGCTGTCGGGATTGAATCTCCCGAAGTTGGGACTGCTGCACTTCTCGGAGCTCAATGCCTACGACCTGCTGCTTCACCCCACGATTGTCTTTACTGAGGAAGCCCTCAAGGGTGCCCAGGAGGTATACGCATCATGAGCAAACAGATACTGCTGTACCCTATCGTCACTGAGAAGAGCATGAGCGGAACCGATGCGGGCCGGTACGAGTTCTTCGTTGTGAAGGACAGCACGAAGCTTGAGATCAAGGATGCTGTTGAAAGCATGTTCAAGGTGAAAGTTGCCTCGGTGAACGTCCTTCGGACGCATGGCAAGAAGAGGATGAGAAGAGCGTCCATCGGCATGACGCCATCCAAGAAGAAGGCGATCGTTTCACTGATGCCTGGGTTCAAGATCGACGTCATTTCGAACGTCTAAGAGGGTGCATATGAGTACTGTGAGATCATATAGGCCAACTTCTCCTGGGATTCGAGCCAGGAAGACACTGATACATACCGAAGTCACCCGGGAGACGCCTGAGAAATCGCTGACCGTTGGGCTTCGCAAACAGGCGGGCCGGAACAACACCGGCAAGATCATGGTTAGACACCAGGGCGGGGGTTCCCGGCAACTGTACCGCGTCATTGACTTCACGCGTGACATGGACAACGTCGTGGGAAGGGTTGCCGAGATCGAGTATGACCCCAATCGCTCCGCCCTCATTGCGCTGATCCAGTATGCTAACGGCAAGAAGGCATACATCCTGCTGCCTGACGGCCTGAAGGTCGGCGACACCATCATGTCGGGCGACACTGCAGAAATCCGTCCCGGCAACAACACACGGCTTGGTCGCATGCCGCTCGGAACGGTCATCCACAACATTGAGCTCTTTCCTGGCAAGTCCGCACATGTTGCCCGCGCGGCAGGTGCGTCTGCTCAGCTGCTGGCGAAGGAAGCAAACTGGGCTCAGGTGCGCATGCCATCCGGCGAGATTCGCAAGTTCTCCCTGGACTGCAGGGCGACGATCGGACAGGTGGGCAACCTGGACCACAACAAGGAGGCCCTGGGAAAGGCAGGGAACAGTCGCCACCGGGGTATTCGCCCTTCCGTGCGTGGTGTTGCCATGAACCCCATCGACCATCCTCATGGCGGTGGAGAGGGCAAATCGCCCGTCGGGCATGCCGGGCCACTTACTCCCTGGGGCAAGCCGACGCTGGGGTACAAGACGCGCAAGAAGAAAAAGCAGTCCGACAAGTACATCTTGAAGCGTATAAATTAGGAGAAGGCCGATGAGTGACACGAAGACCAACAAGGGATTTGTCGAGGAGCGTCTGCTGGGCAGAATCCTGGAAATGAACCGCAAGGGCGAGAAGAAGCTCGTCAAGACGTGGAGTCGTCGCTCCTACGTGGTCGAGGAAATGGTCGGGCACACGATTGCCGTTCACAATGGCAAGACCCATGTCCCGGTCTATATCTCGAAGGCAATGGTCGGCCACCGGCTTGGAGAGTTTGCTCTCACCCGCAACTTCCACGGGCACACCGTTCCGACGGCACGCACATCCGCGCTGAAGTAGGCTGCCATGGAAGCATTTGCAAAGCTTGAGCATGTTCGTCTGTCACCGTACAAGACTCGTCTTGTCGCAGATCTGGTACGAGGCAAGAGCGTTGATCAGGCGATTTCGATTCTGGATTCGCTCCCAAATCGTGCTGCTGTCACGATCAAGAAGGTGCTGCTGTCCGCTGCAGCCAACGCCGAGAACAATTTCCGAATGAACCGCGACGCGCTCTATGTTTCGAAGATCCTCATTGATGGACAGGGCGCAGTCAAGAGAGTCTCCCCCAGAGGAATGGGGCGAGCAGATATTGTCCGCAAGCCACTTTCCCGGATATATGTCAGCGTAAGTGAGAAAGAGGAGGCTTAGGTGGGTCAGAAAGTACATCCGTATGGATTCAGGCTCGGCGTTACCCAGGACTGGGAGTCCAAGTGGTTTGCACCCAAGAAGAACTACAGTGAACTGGTTCTCGAAGACTACCACATCCGTCAGGAAGTCGGCAAGATTGAGCGCGACTTCGCGATCTCGGAGGTAGAGATTCTGAGAAAGGGGTTCAATGTGACTGTGCGCCTGCACAGCGCACGCCCCGGGGCCCTGATTGGACGCAACAAGGCAGAGCTGGACAAGATTGAGGCTCGCCTGAAGAAGCTACTCACGAACAAGCAGGAAGTGCTGCATGTTGACGTGAAGGAGATCAAGCATCCTGACCTGGATGCCAAGATTCTTGCGCAGAGTATTGTCGCTGACATTGAGAAGCGGGTTTCATACAAGCGTGCCATGAAGCAGGTCATCAAGCGCGCGATGAGGGCTCGTGCGGGGGGCGTCAAAGTCCAGTGCAGCGGCCGGCTGGGTGGTGCGGAAATTGCGCGTACCGAATGGTACCGTGAGGGTCGCGTTCCGCTTCAGACATTGAAGGCGGACGTGGCGTACGCTTATGAACCAGCGCTCATCAAGTTTGGCAGAATCGGGGTCAAGGTATGGCTCTACAAGGGCGATGCACCTGCAAAGGTCTTCTTCAGTGAGGACTAGAGAGAGCAAGGAGAGACTATCATGCTAATGCCGGTAAGGACCAAATACAGGAAGATGCACCGCGGAAGGATGCGCGGCATGGCAACGCGGGGCGCCGAGCTGTCCTTTGGCGAGTTCGGACTGCAGGCCATGGAGTGTTCGCTTGTCACCGATCGTCAGATCGAGGCTGCGCGTTTGTCCCTGGTTTCCGCTATTCACAAGAAGGGGAAGATGTGGATACGCATTTTTCCGGACAAGCCAATCACCAAGAAGCCCGCGGAAACACGCATGGGCTCTGGCAAGGGAGACGTGGACCACTGGGCAGCAGTTGTGAAGCCTGGCAGGATCCTCTTCGAAATGTCTGGCATCAGTGAGGAAGAGGCACGGCGGGTCACGAGGCTTGCCTCATTCAAGCTGCCCATCCGCACGCGTTTCGTATCAAGGGGGAGCTGATGAAGATCAGTAAAGTGAGAGATATGTCGGACGCTGAGCTTAAGCTCACCATGGAGAACCTCCGGCGGGAGCTGTTCAACCTCAGGTTCCAGCTTGCGACGCGCCAACTGAAGAACACGGCCCGGGTGAAGGAAGTACGTCACGACATCGCAAAGATCCTGACGGTGGAACACGAGCGCTCCATGGGTCTCGCGTCGAAGAACGGGGAGGTCAAGTAATGGGTGCAGAGGTTCTGGAAAAAGGCGTCGTCCTCAAGGCTCAGGACGGGCGTCTTGTCGTGGGCGTCAGACGCATGGTCCGCGGCAGTTTTGGCCGTTTGACCGTCAGGACGACGAAGCTCTATGTGGATGACAGCAGACGCATGGCATCCGCGGGAGACACGGTCGTTGTGCAGTTCACACGCCCCGTTTCGAGCTCTAAGCGCTGGAGGCTGGTCGAAGTGACACACAAGGCAGAGTCCACTGCCGTGGAGGACCACGATGCTTAGGCCGTACAGTCGCATGGTGGTAGCGGACAACTCCGGTGCCAAGGAAGTCAGGATCATTACGGTGCTGACGAACAACAAGCATGAGGTCGCTCATGTCGGAGACAAGTGTGTGGCGACCGTCAAGAAGGCGGCCCCGAACGCCGCGGTCACCAAGGGCTCCGTTGTGAAGTGCGTTATCGTTCGCACGAAGAGGGAAGTCCGCCGGGCAGATGGCAGCATCGTCCGGTTCGACCAGAACGCCGCGGTGCTCATCGATGACGATGGAAACCCCAAGGGTACGCGTATCTTCGGACCTGTTTGCCGCGAACTTCGCGACAAGGGGTACCTCAAGATCGCCTCGCTTGCGCCGGAAGTTGTCTAGGAGTTGATGATGAAAGGTACACGGACATATCTGGATATCAGGAAAGGCGACGTGGTTGTCGTCATATCAGGGAAGGACAAGGGCGCCAAGGGCAAGGTCATCAGAACAATTCCTGCCGAACACAAAGTTCTTGTCGAGGGCGTCAACATGGTGTCGAAGAATATGCGGCCGACCCAGGAGATGCCACAGGGCAGGATTGCCAAGCGCGAGGCTCCTATTCTGGCAAGCAAGGTTATGCTGGTTTGCCCCAGCTGCCACCAGCCGACCCGGGTCGCGCATCGCCTCATTGCAGGCGGCAAGTCCGTTCGCTCGTGCAGGAAATGCGACGAGATGATCGATAAGGCATAAGGAGACAGCAATGGCAGCAAAGGAAACAACCAAGAAAGCGGCAGTTGGGCAGACCCCGGCGAAACAGGAGAAGGCAGCCGGTAAGGCGAAGCCTCAAGCCAAGCGCGACCTCAGTACGTTCTCCAGTGCCTACAAGGTGAAGTACGAAGAGGAAGTGCGCAAGAGCCTGCAGAAGCGGTTCGGGTACACGAACGTCATGCGCATTCCCCGGATTGCCAAGATTACCATTAACCGTGGCATCGGCGAGGCGACGGAGAATCCGAAGGTCATTGACAGCAGCGTCGAGGAACTCTCGCTCATTTCCGGGCAGAAGCCCATCGTGACACTGGCGAAGAAGTCCATCGCCACATTCAAGATTCGCAAGAATGCTCCGGTGGGCGTGACTGTCACGCTGCGAGGCGTACGCATGTACGCGTTCCTCGAAAAGTTGGTGACCGTGGTGTTTGAGCGTATTAGAGACTTCAAGGGGCTGTCGCCGAAGTCCTTTGACGGCCGCGGCAACTATACGTTCGCACTCAAGGAACAACTTGTGTTCCCCGAGATTTCGTATGACAAGGTTGACAAGGCCCGCGGCATGAGCATTACCGTGACGACAACGGCGCAGACTGACGAGGAATGCAAGGCCTTGCTGGAAGCGTTTGGCGTGCCATTCAGGCAAAGATAGGGTGTAAGGAGACACTATGGCAAGAAAAGCAATGATAAACAAGGCTCTTCGCAAGCCCAAGTTCTCGACCAGAGCCCACAATCGATGCAAGATCTGTGGCCGGTCCCGCGGGTACTACCGGGAGTTCGGTCTCTGCAGACTCTGCTTCCGCAAGATGGCACTCGAAGGGAAGCTTCCGGGCGTCAAGAAGGCTAGCTGGTAGAGGAGGAGACATGGCGAGAGTTGACGCACTTTCGGAGTTCCTGACAACCGTCAGAAATGCGAACCTGGTCTATCACGACTCTGCTGTTGTTCCGTATTCTGAGATGAACAGCGCACTGGCGTTGATCCTTAAGAAGCAGGGGTACGTTGCTGGCGTGTCAGAGGTAGTTCGTGACAATCGGAAGTACTTGAAGGTGGACCTCAAGTACACAAAGAATCGTGGCCGCTACATTACCGGTCTGAAACGCATCAGCATTCCAGGCCGCCGTATCTATGTGAAGAAAGATGCGGTCCCGCGCGTACTCATGGGTGCGGGCATGGCCGTCATCTCCACTCCTCAGGGGCTTATGACTGACATGCAGGCTCGCAAAGAAGGGCTGGGCGGCGAAGTCATCTGCTTCGTGTGGTAAGGAGGACCCATGTCGAGAATAGGAAACAGAGTCACTCGGATTCCTGCAGGCGTTACCGTTACGCAGGATGGACGCAGATTGACCGTTGCAGGTCCGCGCGGTTCGCTGGCTATCGATGTACCCGAACACATTACCTTTGAGCTCTCTGGCGATGAGGCCAGGTTCATCTTGGACCCTGAGTATCAGGAGTCGCTCAATGTGATGCACGGTACGACGTCCGCCCGCTTTGCGGACTTGGTCCATGGGGTGTCCGAGGGATTCACCAAGAACCTTGAAATCGTCGGCGTCGGGTACAGAGCGGCAGTAGACGGTGGCAACCTGATGTTGTTTGTCGGCTATTCGCACCCGGTAGCCATGAAGATTCCAGAGGGAATCCGGGTCGAGGTCACGGACAACACCAAGATTCTCATGACCGGCGCTGACGCCGTCGGCCTGGGGCAGTTTGCCCAGAACGTGCGCAAGGTGCGTGTCCCTGACCACTATAAGGGCAAGGGCATTCGGTACCTTGGCGAGAAGGTCAGAATCAAGGCTGGCAAGAAGGCCTTGTCTGGAGCGTAGGGGGAACCATGATTAGCACACGTGATAGAGAAGAAGCTCGCAAAAGACGGCATACTCGGATACGCAAGAAGGTGACCGGGACGGCGGAACGCCCCAGGCTCGCCGTCTTTGTCAGCTTGAAACATGTTTATGCTCAGCTCATCGACGATAGCAAGGGCATTACACTCGCTGCAGCCTCCAACCTCAAGCGTCAGGCAGATGGTTCGATGGGCACTGCCACAAATGCCTCTGCCTGCGAGGCTGTTGGCAAGGACATTGCCGAGAAGGCGCTCGCGCTTGGAATCAAGACAGTGGCCTTTGACCGTGGTGGTCACTCATACCATGGTCGTGTCAAGGCATTGGCCGAAGCTGCCCGTGCTGCGGGATTGGAATTCTAGGAGGAAGCTGTGCCAAGACGTACGTTTGAACCCAAAGAATACGAAGAGTCTGTCATCAACATTGACCGTGTCACGAAGGTCGTCAAGGGCGGCAAGAAGATGAAGTTCAGAGTTCTGGTCGTCGTGGGCAACAAGAAGGGAAAGGTTGGCATCGGCATTGGCAAGGCCGTTGAAATCCCCCAGGCGATCCAGAAGGGAGTCACAGCTGCGAAGCGTAATCTCGTGACCGTAACGCTGAAGGGAACGACACTGCCGTTTTCGACCAAGACGCGGACGGGAGCCGGGTGGGTATATCTGCAGCCGGCCATCAACGGCACCGGTATTGTTGCGGGCGGCGTCGTCCGCCAGATCATGGAGAAGGTCGGCGTGCAGGACGTGCTGACGAAGTCGTTGGGCAGTTCCAATGCGATCTCTCTTGCCACTGCTACCATGGACGGGTTGCGTGACATCGAACGGATGACCCAGATGCGTGACCTTCGACGGCAGGAGCACAGCACCGCAGAGTCTCGCGGCGCGGAGGCACATGCATGAAACTGAACGAGATAACGAGGCCAGAGGGCTTCATTGACCGCAAGAAGACTGTTGGTCGTGGTGCTGGCAGCGGCAAGGGCAAGCAGAGCGGCTATGGCAGAAAAGGTGCCAAAGCAAGGTCGGGTCGCAGCAAGCGCGTTGGATTCGAGGGCGGACAGACACCACTGTATCGCCGTCTTCCCAAGAAGAA
>DAOOUZ010000047.1:0-8627 GCA_035369785.1 Candidatus Cryosericum sp.
CGGGCAAAGGAGCGTGGCGGATGTGGCGCGGCGGCGTGGAACAGACGCTCTAGCCATTGGGTGGACAAACGCAGCAACCTGGGCACGCGGGCATGCAGTTCATGATCCATGGCAACGTTTCCTGGAGCTCTACGGAGAGGGGTCTCGCAGAAGCGGCACCGTTCGTGGGTGTCCCGGCAGTTCGGTGGCGGGCAGGATGCAGGAACAGACACAGGGGATCATGTAGGCAACTGCTGCTGACCGGCAGTTGTTTCCGAGCTGCTGCATAAGAGAGCGACTTCCTGCAAGCAATGGACAAGGCCAGTGCTAGACACGCGCACATCATCCAGTATCTGCTGGATCAAGACTGCCCGGTTCCGTCCAGGGAGATTGTTCACACGCTCGGCATTAATCCAAACACCTTCCGCAAAGATATCCCCCACGTTGCTCGGCTGCTCAGCGAACACGGTTTGCAGTTACAGGAATGTCCGCGTGGGCGTTTCGAGGTTGTGGGTGTCCCTGAGTCGAAAGAGGCGCTGAGAGAACTGCTTGAATCGGTAAGTACCGAGCGTGTTGCCACTGAACAAAGGATGTGGTACGTCGCTGGAATCCTGCTCCTCAGCGAGAGAATTCCAACCGTGGAAGATTTCTGTGAACTCCTGGATCTTTCCAAACCGACCGTCATCAAGTGCATACAACACGCCCGTTCATGGTTGCAGAGGTACCGCATTCGTCTCGCCGGAGCGCTTCCAAATGCGGGAGTTCCGAGAGTCCCTTCGAGCGCTGACGGCGAGCACGTGCATCTCTGCCGTCGTGATACACGAGGCGCACTGTGGTTCAGAGGGGGGACACGACTTCTGACCCGCACATCTCGACCTCGGAAAGACGGCACGCGAGTACTGCTCGACCGACGGGCACGCGCCCCCTTCCCCGGACTCACTGGAACGGCATCGAGAGCGGTGCTCCGGGACATCCAGCATAAACTGAAGGCGGAGGACTTCGGCGCCGTGCTGACCTATGGAGGTCCCCGCTGCTCGCAGGAGTGCTGTTCCTCACGAGCTTCGTGTGAGAAAGAAGTAAGCGAGGAACACCGTTTGCATGACCGCCCCAAGCGCTGGTGTCGGTCGAATGTCAGCGTTTAGATGCGAAGTGGATCCAGGCCACCGAGAGTAGCAGCGATGGAAGCACGTGCAACCTAAGAGTCATGGATTTGATGTATCCACCGTGTTCGATGTCGTCGCAGGACTCTTTGCACTGGTCTGGCAACCCAATCTGCACACAGTCGACGCTTGCATGCAGCGCGTTTACGGACGTGATCGCGTTGAAGCCGTGTGGTCATGTGTCCCCCAAAACCCGTGGTTAGTGGCGACGTTCAGAATCGCCTGACATTGATTGTGCCGAGTATCCATGCTCAGTGATGGAAAATAGGAAGTCTCAATCGGCATGAGGGGGCAGACATGTCAATCAGAGAATGGCGTCAATGCGAATGCCAAAATCACCAACGAATCGGGAGAGCTAGAGATTGGCACCGGTTTTTCCGAGAACAAACAGAGAATGCGCTGGGCGAGACGCATGGCGTCTCGCCCAGCGGTCGAATGCTGATCTAAACGATCCCCAACAGCACCTGCTACGGTGCAGGCGGCACGATGAAGGTCAGGTCCGATATCGTTATGGATGATCGAGAGTTGACAAACACGCCCACGGAAAGGCGGTGATCTGGAAAGCACCCGCCCTTGTCATTCCAGAGAATCCCGGACGTATCCTTCTCGTCGATCTCGTCAATGATCGTGCCGTCCGGGAGCGTGATCACAGCGGTTCTGCCTGTCCCATCGAGAAACCGAATCTCATAGAGTTGACCGGAACGCAGCAGGCAAGTTGACACACGGTGGTTCCAATCGCTGGTTCCGGCTCGGAAACTGCGCTGGTCAAGGGCAATCTCGATGAGGCGGATGTCGTCCCAGTCCTGAGCTTTTGCGTTCCACTGACCGCGCGTACCAATGAAGTACAGGGACGGTTCGCTGATGATGTCTGCTCGCGTATCGAGAGGGTCTGGTGTGAGACCTGTCGTTCGGGTAATCCTGAACCGTATTCCAAAGGCACTATTGGAAGCGGCGGTTGGAATGTCGATCATAGTCCATGTTTCGAAGCCGAATTGGTCACCGCCGGTGTTTGTTCCGATAACCTCGTGTACTGAGCCGGTAATGCTCTGTCCTGCTTTAAGGTCGGTCCCCTGCGTCTTGAGGGCATCATTCAGAAACGACTGCAGAGACGGACTGCCCGTAACTACCCACTTCTCAGGGTCTTTCACGAACGGTAGCTCGCGGGCACGATGCTCCAGTGCATCCGCAGAGACGTAGCCGGTGAGCCTTCCAGCATACTGTACTCTGACAAGAGAACCGTGGATGCCGATGGGAACAACAATCGACAGCGCGGGCAGCAGGGCTTCCGGTTCATCATCATCGGCGTGAGAGAATATCATGGTTGATGTCAGCACCCGTTCACAGGCAAACTGGAGCGTTCCTCCAGAGGCGTAGAATGGTTCTGCGCTGTCTCCGACACCATTCTGATTTGCATCCCACGCCAGAGCAGCACCATAGAGTTCCTTCAATGTTTGTCCGTCATTCAGCGGTGTGGCATTCATGTTCAGTCCTTCGATGAGAACCGTCCGCGAGGCGGCATCCCATTCCACTTTGGCACCGAGTGCCGCCGCAGCAGTGCGTACCGGCAGAAACGTCCTTCCGTTCGCAATAGTCGGCACGACGTCCATCCATTTTGATCTGCCGTCGATCGTATAAGCCATTTCCCCTATGGTCATCTTCACGACGCGATCGCCATCAAGCCCATGAAACGTGAGAGTGACGTCTCGAGTTTCCGCATTCCACCCGACATCGGCATCAAGTCCTTCCGAGACGGCACGCACTGGAACGAGCGTCCGGCCTGATTCGATGTAAGGAGGAGCATCAAGTGTCATTGCCGTTCCGTTCTTGCGGTATGTCGTGGAGCCAATCGGCATGGAAATTGTGGTCTTCGCTCCCTGGGGAAGGGAATCTACGTTCCAGACATCTTTGTTGAACATGAACCGTGCTACGACGCTGTGTGGCTTCCCGTCGCCCTGGACTGTCACTGTCGGTTCAGCTCCGACCGAGCTACCATCCACAAGAATATCTCGCACGGAGTACCCGAATGCGGGAGCTGCGGAGAAGGTCCGTGCACTCCCTGACGGAATCAGTACTGTGCCTGCAGGGGTGAGAGAGCCATGTTCCTCCGCGAGACTTGTCACTTCTGTGGATGTCGTCCATTGGCTTCCATCGATCGTTGTCGCCGGACTCCAGGTTCCTGCGCCGTTCTGCGCTTCGGCACTTACGTACCAGGAAGACATTGCCGAGAGGGCGAGCGGGACAGGGACGACAGAATCGCCGCGATCCGTCGTCCACGGGACAAGGTCGTCAGACCCAGGCGTCCTGCCGACACATATCCGCGTTCCTCTGATGCCAGACTCCTGATCTGTTGCGTCCAGGTGAATGGCGAGTCTGTCTTCCGCCAGCTTGAGTTCGGTGATAAATGGAGCCTGCGGAGGAGTAGCATCGCTTGCTGTCGTAAGCGGAACAACGTTGTCGACATTGATGACCAGCCGCTGATCGTACGCTAGGTCGTCCTGGTCCCTGACGAGAACGATAGCGATCTTGGAGACGCCTCGCAGACCACGCTCACCAAACGGTATGGTGACGGTACTCCACTGTTCGATAGGCAGCTCGCCTTTCGGGTCGAGCGGCCAGTCCTGAAAGAGTTTCCCAGCCTCATCCCAGGCGCGCATGCGCAAGTACTTGGTGGACGGCACCAGGCTGCGCGTCTTGTCTGCGAAGCTCGCAGGCCGGACGGCAAGACTGAATCCCGTCCATGCTGTCGAAGCTGCTTCGCAGTCGATGAAGACACTTGCGTCGTTGCGTCCGATCTCACCGGTCTTGTTCGTCGCCCACGCGGTAAACACACACCGCGCTGACGATGCGCCGGCCATTTTCTTTGTCGTGTCGAGGAACACGTACGAAGACGCAGCTCCACCAGAATCCCAGATATCCTCGAACGAAACCCGGTGGAGTTCCTCGAAGCCAAATCCGGAATCCAGCGAGCCCGACGAGTTCTTGAACCTGAACTCACTTGCATGCGCATAGTAGCCGCCGTAGGCTGGGTTCTCTTCATTTGCCCTCACTGCCCACCAGAAGTGACCCGAAGCCAGTGGCAGATCCAGCGTCCAGTTTGTTCCGCGAATTCCGTCAACACGGATGGTCTGCTCATCAGGAAACGCCTTTTCTGGAGAGATCAGGAGCGTATATGAAGCGGCATTCTGAACGGGCTCCCAGGAGAACACTGCTCCGTCACCCACAGTCTGTCCCTTCAATGGAGCGAGAGGCTCCGGCGCTGTCATTATCGAAATGGGCTTTGCGTGGACGATGGCATCGTACACTTGGCTGTGAGCGTTCTTCATAACATCAACCAGAGGCGTATAGGCTTCATCCATTCCGTCCAAGATCCCGAAGTTGAAGTTCTCGCCGTTTGCTGCCATCGAGCCCAAGGCAGGGTCGTCATACCATTTGTACCATGCGATTCCCATGAACGGGTTGACTGGCTGTCCATCTGGTCCCTTGACTTTCATCGACAGAAGTCCATTGAGATAGTCGACGTAAGAAGACGCCCGGTCTGTTTGAGCAATGACCCTGTTCCCGCCGACCTCGCCACCATGCGTTGGAATGCTTGTGTCGTTGGCCACATACGAATGCTCAGTAATCAAGACTGGCTTTCCTGACGCTTCCATCATGTCCGAAACGATATGGTCCGTCTGTTCGAGCTTGACGTAATCCACGTAGCTATTGGCGCAGAAGACATCGCAGTACTTCCCTGCGACCTTCCAGATCCTCTTGTTGTAGTCTAGGTACTTTACGAAATCTCGAGGCAACAACCGTTCTGAGAGGACAAGCAGCCGTGGAGCTGCGGCCCTCACTGCTGCAGCGAGAGGTTTGTAGTAGGCCTCTGCGATGTCCTCCGAAAAGTCGACTTTGTCTTCATGAATCTTCGGATGAGCGGGGCTATCGGCAACACCCGTACACAGGAGAACGTCATCCCATGAATGGAAGTCTGTTCCGTAAGCAGTGTTCAGGCTCTCAACCGTGGTGTAGCGCTTCTGCAGAAACGTGTTCACCCAGTACTTCTTTCCGGCGGCAGTGGCAGACAGGCCAATAAAAACGTTCGGGAGCCCGATCGGGGAGAATTCGTCACCGTTCCATGCCTGCTCGTTCCCCAGGTACACGCCGATCGTCCACGGGTCATTGGCCAGAGGCCGTATCTCTGCACCGACTTTCTCTCTACATGCCAAAGCATAACGAGAATCAAATACATCGACGAAAAACCTGGCCACCCGTGGCACACCATACTGCTCAGGCAGCCAGTTCATGTCCAGCAACGCGCACCTGGAGATGCCATCAGGTATTGACGCGTTGTTCATGATCAAGGTGTTGTTGAATCCCCACTCTTGTGAGCGTTCGAGTTGTTTCTCGGACCACGCAAGAGTCGACGGATACCTCGCCTGGTTGACAAATGCTGTTGGAGCATAGCCGAGAGCAACCGCACTGCCTAAGCCCTCAATCCCAGGAGTACAACCTATGTGACCACGAATCCAGAGCACGTTGTTGTCCGGCGTTATGAACCAGTACCGGTCTCCGATGAGCTCGACGGTCCAGTGGCCGGTCGTATTGTGCCCCTGGATCCCTTTCCATCCCCCATACTGGTCGAAACCTGGATCGGTCTTGGTCTCCGCGACTGCTGACGGTCCGGCCGCGGAAACTGCGAAGCTGGACATGAATATGCTCAGTGCGAGCAAGAGAACTAGCGCTTTCCGCAATACCGAAGTGCGTGATTTCACGTATGATCCTCCTCCAAGGTGTCAGTCTCACATCGTTTTGTACTGTGACCAACTGCACATAGACTATAGACTCATATCGTCTCCAGTTGAAGAGGCTGCGAACATCACCAGTAGAAGACGCCGGGACAACATTGGGGTGACAGGAATTGCTCAGGCGTCACCAAGCATGCCACCCCGTTGGCTGGTTGCAGGGCGAACCTGGCAATTACAGGAACCCAACTGCCGCAACCAAAGCCGGAAAGGAAACCTGAGAGACTCCGGAGAAGGATCGTCAGAAGCGTCCGTTCTACGTGTCCTTGAGAGAACCTGCTGAAGAGGGTTCTACGTCGGAGATATGTATCTGGGTCGTTGGAGAGAGGCCGCCCTGCCGCCCATATCAGCTGCAAGACTCTGCTTGGATGCCACACGATCCACTTCCAGGGCGACCCGACTCACTCTGCACTCTCTGTCCGTCTCCTGTATTTCCTGATGAGGCTAATCAGGAACTACGTGAGTTCCTCCGACAGGAACTGTACCGCTTCGTTGTTGGGTCCGCGCCATCAGCCGCAGCGTGAAGTACCCGTTTACCGCAACCCTCGCGACTTCGGCAAACGCACGCTTCCGGTTCTGTCTGCCGATTTGGGGCATCACCCGCCAAGACGTCCATGCCCATCGCCACCTCCTCGTTCGACTGGCTGGGTCCAAGAGGTTGCCGTGCACGACCCGTCTGCGACATGGAACGAACCGTCGACTTTTCGGACTCCTGCAGAGCTACTTCGACGTGCCGTCGCCGCTTTCTTTCAGGATTGCCAGAACGAGTTCGGCAAGCGTGTCGGACTTCGTCCGCGCGCTGGCCCTGATGAAGCGGTCGCCACACTGAAACCAGGCTGTGAACCCGCCAGCATCAGAGATGAGATCGATGCTTCCGCGCTTGCTCAGCCAATCCTGCAGCCACCTGGCGCTCACGCCGGTGCCGAAGTAGTCTGCCTCTCCCAAGTCCAGCCCTGCTGCGGCGAGCCGCGCCGTCACGGCCGGGTTGGTAAGGTCCAGCAGCATATCGTTGAGATCCTGGACCACGGAGGGGTCCATCTGGTCGTCGTGCTTGCCTCGTCTCGGACACATTCTTCTCCCCCCAGCTTCCGCTTTGCCGCCTGCGACCCGGTGGCCTCAAGCCGCCATGTCAGATTTCCATCTGCGCTCGCCAAGTCTTCTGCCAGGTCAGGCTCTGGTTCTCCTGCCCCGAGCGCTTTCTGAGGCATCGGGACCCCCTCCTGCTCGCGAAGCCTGTTCACAGCGTTGATCTTGCTCTGCAGAACTCTGGCCCTCGTGCCCGTGAGTGTCGAATAGGCATCCCTGACCTGTTCGATGTGCTTCTCGAGCTTGTCGAACTGCTCTACCAACGCACTCCACTGCTTGCGGAATGTGCCGAGGATCGCGAGCATGTCCTGGAGCGCGGCAGGGAACATGTCGGCACCAAACTTACGTATACCACTAATTACAAGATTACAAACATACGCGCGGCAGGGAACATGTCGGTGCCAAACTCGGTTGCCGGTTTCGTGCCTCTCCTCTCGCCGCGGCGTAGTTACTTGCGCCGTGGGACTGTGGTCTTCATCTCTCCCTGCGGAGTCAGATCCTCCTGGAGCACGTAGTTGACCATGTGCTCCTGCACGGCGTTGCTGTACCCTGCGAAGGGCGCCTCGATCCTTGCGCCCGTGCCTCGGTAGGCTTCTCTGATCCTCTTGACGTACTCGACGCCGCCCAGGACCGTGACCTCATCATATCTGCCCAGTCCTAACTCCTCCACCTGCTCCGTCAGTCTTGGCGTCGATATCGGATGAGTAGCTGGTTTCGTGAAGGTGACATTGTAGTTCTCCGGAATAGGGAAGTCAGGGGCCATGAAGCCATACTTGGCCGACAGGATCATCCAGTCACATCCCCTGCTCTTGGCAAACCATTTGTTCGTCGTGAAGTACCCTCCCGTACAAGTGTCTTTGCCCTTCTGTGGACCTACATCTGGATTTCCACTCCACACCTTCTTCTTGCCGCATCTGATGATCACGAGTCTCATGCGTATCTCCTATGCTTCTGCCACATGGTTCCTGTTTGCCCAGGCGGACTGCGTCGCCCAGTCACACAGCGCACATGACGGGACACTGGGCCTGCACAGCGTGCGCCTAGTGTCCCAGAGGACCAGGTCGAAGACGCCCGGGTACTCGGGGTACATCTCCCGTGCCCGCCGGATGATGTCGTCGTTGGAGCCGTTCTCGGGGACGAAGGCCATTCTGGAGAAGACCCTCCTGACCTGCGTGTTGGCGCGGATGTCGATGCCAGAGCGGTCGGCGAATTTCACATGCAGGTCGCGGGCAAGGATATTGACCGCCGTGCTGGTAATCTTAGGTCCTATGCCGTCAAACTCCAGGAAGCGGCGCACCACATCGGCGCTCCGGGGCCGCCCGGGCCAGATCGCGCTGGTGTCTCCGCCATATTCGTCGCTGATGCGGCGGATGACTCTGTACACATTGTGGGCGATGACGTAGTTGAGCCGGTGCAACCGGGTCGGCTGCTTCTTGACATCCGATGCAGTGCCAGATGACTTGCTGTGGTCCGCACTTCCGACAAGGGGATTCATATATCTGTCCACGCCGGTACATGAAGGAACGATACGCGGGCTTGCTGAACCAGGCGCCACATTCGTGATATACTACCCTTGGTATGGTTTGTGGTTGCCGTGGTCCTGCACGTGGGGGTGCTG
>DAOOUZ010000048.1:0-8165 GCA_035369785.1 Candidatus Cryosericum sp.
GACGACCATGCATGGCGCGCGCTCCATCGTGATTGTCGGCCGCGATGTCACGGGGCGGTCCAGCCCCGCGGACTCCTCCTCTGCCTGAGGGAATCAACCCGGAGGCTGCTGCGGTGCAGGTGGGGCGGATGACACAGGCGGGCGCAGCTGCTGGCCAAGGCGCGCCTGATACAGCGTGAAGCCGGTTTCGGACAGGAAGGGCTGCCGCAGCATGTCGTTCATGCGCCCCACGGCGCCCGGGGCGATAATGCCGGGGGACAGGAGGAAGAAGGCCTCGAGGACCTGGAAGGACATCTTGGACAGTGCCTCGAGGGGCTGGTTGCGGTGGATGATTTCGCCCAGCTCCGACTGCGCGAGGCCGTCGATGCCGTACGTGCGCGCATACTCGAGGATGTGGCCAATCTCGACCCCGTAGCCCGTCAGGAAGTGCAGGCTGCGGAGAATCTCTGCCCTTGCGGCAATCGTCCCTGCGAGTGGCTGGAAAAGTCCTCCCAGCTCGGGATTCCACAGGTTCAAGAGGGGACGTGCTGTGAGTTCCGTGACACGGCCGCCGCCCACCTCGACAAACTCGTTGACGACGCGGACCGGTCGACGGTAAAACCCCTTCACGAAGTTCAGGCGCTCCTCCAGCAGGAGAGGTGCGACCAGCCCGGTGACGAACGACGGGTCGGGGTTGGAGAGGTCCGTATCGACAAAGACAAGGATGTCGCCCCTCGCGACGAACAGCGACTTCCACATGGTCTCGCCCTTGCCGGCGTAGGCCCCCAGGTCCGGACGGACCTGCTGGTGAATGTAAACCGGGACGCCCCTCGCCGCGGCGATGTCACGGGTACCGTCCTCGCTGTTGCTGTCCATCAGGATGATTTCGTCCAGGAGCGGCCGCTCCTCCATGAGAGCTCCCTTAAACGTATCGATGACCTTGCCCACCGTCTTTTCCTCATTGAGTGCGGGGAGGACGAGGGAAATGGACTGGTGCTTCCTCTCCTTTGCATCGACCAGCCGGTCGAGGTCCGTGAATTCGCCCCTGGCAAAGGTGTTCTTGAGCAGCCAGGGCTCGACGGCATGGTTGGTCGCCGACAGCTGTTCCATCTCCATGCCGCGGGCATAGACGAACAGGACCGTCGTGCGGATGGAGCCGCGCACCACGCGCCCCAGGACGCGGCGCGTCACCGAGTCTTCGCGCACATGCTGCGGAAGGCCGAGCACGAGGACGCCGTACTCGCGGGTGTGACGCTCGATGGCAGACTCCACGCTGTCCTCCGTCTGATCGACGGCGAGGCGGGCGAGAGGCACCTCTGCCTTGACCTTGCCATAGGCCTCAAGGACGCTGTCGTCCAGCGTGGTGGATTCTGCGCTGCGGGCCACATGGACGAAACTGGTCTTGCCGACCAGGCCCGATTCCGTGAGCCGTCGCGCCACCTGGCCGGCGAGCGCGGCGTTTGAATCGCCCCGGGCAAAGATGGCCGCCGCTGTGCCGGGAGGCCCCTGGTGCAGCTTGTAGGCAATAACCTGCGCTGCAGAGCCGCAGGCGGTGTTGAGCAGACTGACGCTTTCATCATGCAGCAGGTCGAGGTCGACCACGAGCGTGCGCGCGGGGTCACCTGCCGCCATGAGCCGTGCAGCCTCGGATGCGTCCGCTACCTGGAAAAGGATTTTTGCCGTGAGGAGAGCCTTGCGGGCCGCGGCGACCAGTCGGTGAACGCGTCCCACTTCTTCATCCGTGGCTGTGGGGACCACGAGGACAAGGTCACCTGTGTAGCCGGCCGACCGGATGAACGCGACCTTGGCCATGAGCCGGGTTGGTGCGGAAAGTTCGACAAACTGTTGTGTCACCGTGTCACTTCCTTTCTGCCAGACGGGTTGCTTTCGCACCAGAGTATAGCAGGCGAGACCATTTCATTCATGTGGTGTGCGTTCGGTGTCCATTTTTGACTTGGACACCTGCGATGATATAGTCAGCGCTCGTGTGGTCTGGTCGATCTGACAGTGGTCGGAAACCTGCCTTCTTGAGGTGTTGGAAACATGGACAGCAATCGGACACAGGCTCAACGGAAACAGGCTGTTCGTGACAATATCGCCGGATGGCTCTTTACACTGCCATCGACCATCGTTCTCCTGGTCTTCACATTTCTTCCGGCCTTCATCGTCGTTTACCTCAGCCTCTTCGACACGAACCTGGTCGGGCAGATGGACTTTGTGGGCCTGGCGAACTTTCGCCAGCTGGTCACCTCCGGGGACTTCTGGGGTTCTGTGTTCCGAACGCTGTACTTTACCGTGGGCAGTGTGCCGGTGGCCGTTGCTGTGTCCCTGCTCATCGCGGTGCTGCTCAACTCGAAGGTGCGCGGGCGAACGTTCTGGCGCATGGGCTTCTTCATTTCATATATCACGCCGCTGGTTGCCACCTCCATCATCTGGCTGTACATCTTCAATCCCGACTATGGCATGCTCAACGCGGCGCTGCACGCTGTGGGCCTTCCGATGAGCCGCTGGCTGACGGACACGGCGTCCGCCATGCCCGCGCTCATCCTCTACTCCACGTGGCACGATGTGGGCTTTGCGGTCATCATCTTCATGGCGGCGCTCTCCAGGGTCCCCACTGAGCTGCTGGAGGCGGCGCAGATCGACGGAGCCAGCGGGTGGAAGACGTTCTGGCATGTCACCTGGCCCATGATTTCCCCGTCGACGTACTTTGTTGTCATCATCTATACCATCAGCGCCTTCAAGATGTTCACGCAGGTGGAGGTGCTGACGCAGGGAGGGCCTGTCGACGCGACCACGACGACCGGCTTCTACCTGTACGAGCAGGCCTTCGGGCAGATGCACTTCGGATACGCGAGCGCTGTTTCCATCGGACTGTTTGTCATCATCTTCCTGCTCACCATGCTGCAGCGCAAGGTGACCGGCAGCAAGGTCTTCTATGGCTAGAGGCGTGGCATGACGACGATGCGGCGCTCGGTCATGTGGCAGAGGGTGAATCGTGTCCTGCTGTATACGGCCATCACGGCGCTCTTCCTCGCGGTCGTGTTCCCATTCTACTGGATGATTGTGACGTCGCTGCAGCCTCAGGACGCCGTGTTCACCGTGCCGCCTGAGCTGTGGCCCAAGCATCCGACCTTCCAGAACTACATCGACGCCTGGAATGCGGCCCCCTGGCTGCGCTACTTCGGCAACACATTCTTCGTGGCCTCAGCCTCGACGCTGATATCGCTGGTGACGTCGTCACTGGCCGCCTTTGCCTTCGCGACCATCAACTTCAAGGGCAGGGAAACGCTGTTCAACCTTGTCCTCAGCGTCATGATGATTCCCACCGCGACGACGCTCATTCCCAACTTCCTGATCATCCGGACGCTGGGATGGTTCGACACGTTCTACGCGCTCATCATCCCGTTTGCGGCGAGCGTGTTCGGCATTTTCCTGCTGCGGCAGTACTTCATGTCGACGCCAGTGGAGCTGTGGGAGGCCGCCCAGATTGACGGCGCGTCGCGCCTGCTTTACTTCCGCAGTATTGCCCTGCCGCTTGCGAAGCCGGCCATCGTGACGATTGCCATTAATTCGTTCCTTGGCTCGTGGACGTCCTTCCTGTGGCCCACGGTCATGACGCAGTCGCAGGACAAGCAGCTCATCGAGGTGGCGCTGAACTCCTTCCTGGGCGAGAAGGGTCAGCAGTGGTCGCAGCTGGCCGCGGCATCGGTGTTCACGACTATTCCCATCATCATCCTGTTCTTCTTTGTGCAACGGCAGTTCATTGAAGGTATCGGCGGAGGCGGCATCAAGGGGTAGCCGTCGTGGAACGATTCCCGTGACGGACTGACACTTCCAGGGGAGGAAGTATGTACATGGCACGGAAGGTCTTGTCTGTAGCATTGGCGCTGCTGGTCGCATTCACCTCGGTACTTGCGGTGGTTCCAAGTGCCAGGGCGGAGTCGATAACAACGATTGAGGTCTTTATCGGGAAAAACACGGGAACGGTGAACGGCAAGTCGACCACGCTCGAGCAGGGCGCTCTCATCCGGAACGGTCGCACGATGGTCCCGCTGCGCTTCATCACGGAGGCCATGGGTGCGACGCTGGCGTGGGACGCCGCAACGAAAACCGCCGCACTCACACTGGCGGACAACAAGATCTCCCTCACCATCGACAAGGCGGTCGCCAAGGTCAACGGGTACGATGTGACCCTCGACGCGCCGGCTGCCATCGTCAACAGCAAGACGGTCGTGCCGCTCCGGTTCGTCGCCGAGTCGATCGGCGCCAACACCGTGTGGAACGATGCGCAGAAGAAGGTCACGGTGACCTTCTCCATGGACTGGCTGAAGAACAAGGCTGTGGTCCCCTTCTGGGAGGCCATGGCCGCCGCGCTGGGGGACTCGTTGACGGCGCTGACCAAGGAGTTCAACGCCACGCACCCCAGCATCGAAGTCCAGCTGGTGCAGATGCCCAACTACAACACGCTGCAGACCAAGACCATCGGCGCAGTTGCAGCGAAGGACCCGCCCCTCATCGCGCAGGCGTACGAGAACTGGGCCGCGCAGTATGCGACGGGCTTCTACCTCAGCACGTTCGACAGCTACATCAATGGGACGAACGGGCTGTCCAAGGCAGAGATTGCCGACTTCTTCCCCAAGATGTGGGACTCCTCGAAGCTCGCAGATGGCAAGCGCTACATGATGCCCTTCAACAAGTCCAACGTCGTCATGTACTACAACAAGGACATGTTCAAGGCTTCCGGCATCACGCATGCACCGACGACCTGGCAGGAGTTCGCGGACGACTGCGTCAAGTTGACCAAGACCAACGACAAAGGTGAGCAGACCCAGTGGGGTGCCTCGCACACGCCGTCGGTCGACCTCTGGTACGGGCTTGTGTATGCGTATGGCGGCCGTGCCCTGAACGACACCTATGACCAGGTGCTGTTTGGCAACAACAACGCTGTCAAGGCTGTCACGCAGCTGTTCGCCGACCTGTACACCAAGAAGTACATGCACTATACCACGGCCTTTGGCGACCAGTCTGACCTGGGCGCAGGCAAGGCTGCGATGACGTTCGGCTCCGTCGCTGGCCGCACGTACTATGAACAGGCGGTAGGCGGCAAGTTCGAGCTGGGTGAGGCTCCCCTGCCCGCAGGGCCTTCCGGTCAGGCTGCAGCGCTGTACGGCACGAACATTGTCATGTTCGGCAACGCGCCCAAGTATACGCAGCGTCAGAAAGACGCCGCATGGAGGTACATCAAGTGGTTCACGTCTCCGCACACTCAGGCAGTGTGGGCGGCGCAGACAGGCTACATGCCTGCCCGTCAAAGCTCGGTCAATGACCCCGTGCTCGTGGCTGCCTACGCGGCGAAGCCCGAAATGCGGTCCGGGCTGGAACAGCTGAGCGGTTCCGTGCTTGAGCCCCCAACCGGCGGCTGGAACGACGCCCGCAGCAAGATTACGGCTGGTCTTCAGAACATATATCTCGGCAAGGTGAGCGTGGCAGACGGCCTCAAGAAGATGGCTCAGGACGTTCAGGCGGTCATCCACAAGTAACCGCTGTCGTTCACCGAAACGAGAGGGGCGCAGGGCTTTCCCTGCGCCCCTCTGTCATGTCAAGTCAGTGTTACTTGCCAATGCAGAAGGTGCTGAAGACGGTCTCCAGAATCTCGTCCGGCGCGATGTGTTCCCCAAGCAGGCGAAGCAGGGCCTCACGGGCCTCGCCGAGAGTGTAGGCGAGGACATCCGCAGGAAGCGTACCGAGGCCTGCGGCGACGTCCGCGAGCGCGCGGTCGGCAGTCTGCAGTTCGGCTGCCTGGCGGGCGGTGACCAGCTGATGCACACGGGCTGCGTCCGTGCTGTGTTCCACGAGTTTCGCGAGCTGTCTGGTCAGCAGGTCGATGTCGATGCCTTCCGTGGCCGAGATTCCAAGCACGGGTTCGCCGACGCGCGCCTCGAGGTCGGGCGGCACGGGCCCGGTGTCGATCTTGTTGACGGCGATGAGGTGCGGAAGGTGTCGAACCTGCTCCACCAAGTCGCGTTCCTCCGGCCGCAAGCCGCTGGCAACGTCGAGCACGACAAGCACGATGTCGGCGCGCCCCAGGAAGCTGCGCGTCTCCTCTCCCGCAAGGCGGTCGAGGGCATCAGGCGGCGCAGAGGCGAGGCCGGCGGTATCGACGAGGGTCACGCGGTGGCCTCCCAAGAGGATTTCCTCGGAGACGGCGTCGCGCGTCGTTCCCGGGATGTCGGAAACGATGACGCGGGGGTAGCGAAGCAGGGCGTTCATGAGCGAGGACTTGCCCACATTCGGCGAGCCGGCGATGACGACCGTCACCGTATGATGCAGGCGTTCCGCCGCCTGCGCCTCGGCGAGCAGCCCGGCGACCCTGGACCGTGCGTCAGTCACGAGCGTGGCGGCGACCCGCTGGGCGTCGGCCTCGTCGTCCGGGCTGAACTGGTCGGGAAAGTCGAGGGGGCCTTCGAGTGCGGCAAGCGAGCGGGTCACCAGGTCGAGAACCTCACGGAACGGTGCGGATGCATCCGTGACCAGCGACGCGCCCGCGAGGCGCAGCTCCTCATCTGACGTGGCATCGACGAGGTCGCGCACGGCCTCCGCCTGCAGCAGGGACAGCTTCCCGGCAAGCAGGGCGCGGAAGGTGAACTCTCCGGCCCGGGCGGGCTCCGCTCCCAGGGTCAGGCAGGCTTCCAGAATCTTCTCGAGGAGGAGCGGGCTCCCATGCAGCTGCAGTTCGACCGTATCCTCGCCGGTGTACGAGCGGGGGCCTCGCATGGCCAGGACGATGCCCTGGTCCAGGACACGGCCCGTCACCGGGTCGCTGATGCGTCGCAGATTGGCTGCGCGGTCCACGAGGGGCGGCTGGCCGCGGGTCAGGGTCTCCGCAATGCTCCAGGAATCCGGCCCGCTGAGCCGGACAATGCCGATGCCGCTCGGGCCACGCGCGGTGGCAAGAGCGGCAATGGTGCTGGTACGGGGCATCGAGGCCCCCTCTACTTCGTCAGGTCGACGATGACGTGGCGCTGGGGGTCGCGTCCCTCACTGTAGGTCGTGATGCCCGGATAGTCCTTGAGCGTCACGTGGATGATGCGGCGCGCCTTGGCGCTCATCGGCTGAAGCGCCACCGCCTGGTGCTCGCGCTTGACCCGCAGCGCTGCGTCGATGGCAATGCGCTTGAGCATCTCGTGCTGGCGCATGACGTACCCATCCACATCGACGGTGATGATGCCGGGCGTTCCGTCGCGGTCCTTGTGCGCCACGACGTTGACGATGTGCTGCAGGGCCGACAAACAGACCTGGTCCTTGGAAAGGAACGTGCCGCCACCGGTAAGTCCGGTGATGTTCACATATGGGTCCCCGTCGGAGTACGAGAGCTGAATGGACGGGCTCTCGCCCAGGGCTGCGAAGAAGTCACCCAGGAACCCGGTCACGTGCTGTTCAGATTGCTTGGAAAGCCTCATGCTTGCCTCCTGCTACTTCTTCTTGGGCGGCGTCTTGGCGACGGGCTCCGGCGCGGGCATGCCTTTGGTCAGGCGCTTGATGACCATGTACTGCTGGGCTGCGGAGAAGAGCGAGAACAATGCCCAGTAGAGACCGAGGGCAATGCTGAACCCGTATGCCCAGTATCCCATGAGGAGCGGCATGAAGTACGTCAGCATGGCTGTCTGGGAACGGTCCTGTCCGGGAACGAACGACGTGATCGACTGGACGTAGGTGGACAGGCCCACGAGGACGGGCATGATGAACCGCGTTGCCAGCGGAAGCGCGCTGGACGACATCGAGAGCGCCGGCGCCCAGAGGAACGGGGCGGTGTTGAACGGCGAGTAGTTGTTGATGGCGGTGAACAGCGCAAGGAACACGGGCCACTGTACCAAGAGCGGCAGACAGCCGCTGAAGATGTTCACGTTGTTGTCCTTGTACAGCTTCATCGTTTCCTCGTTGAGTTTTTGAGCGTCCTCTTTGTTGGGGTACTTCGCTCTCAGCTTCACAAGCTGCGGCTGAATCTTCTGCATGTCCACCGTAGACTTGAACTGCATGCGCGTGAGGGGCTCGGTGACCAGCTTGAGCAGCAGGGTCAGCAGGATGATCACGATGGCATAGTTGTGAACCAGGCTGTTGAGCGCCTCGATGATCCAGCGGATGCCCGTCGACAGGAAGTTGGTGTTGCCCACCTTGATGATGCC
>DAOOUZ010000049.1:0-7881 GCA_035369785.1 Candidatus Cryosericum sp.
GGCGGCATCTGGACAAGCACTTGCGACCCAATGCACTTCGAGGCGACAGAGTTGACCATCCAACTGCTTGAGGGCGGCGCGAAGGTGGAGAACCAGGCGCTCTGGGAACAGCGGATGAAGCAGTTCGGGCCGGTGCTTCCTCCGCAACCGGCCGAGACGGGTGGAAAGCGGAAGATCATCGACCACGCGACCGGGAAGGTGCTGGCGGAGTACACGCTCGCTCCTGGAGGCGACCATTCGGAGACTCAGGGAAAGTGGTATGTGAAGGTCTGATGGCGTAGTTTCGCACGCACCGGGGGCTGGCTCACCCGCCAAGGCGACAGTCCCCAGTGTCTCCCCCCCCCAAACCATGAAGATCGGACGGTGAACAATGACAAACGCTGATATCCTCAAAGCCCTGCGTGAGGCCGCTGGATTATCGCTCCAAGACGTATGCGCAGGAGGCGCTGGTGTTTCGCCCAATCATCTCGGCAGACTCGAACGTGGAGCTCGTGGACTAAGCCCGCTTGTCTTCGGACGTGTCCTTCAGGCTATCGTCAAGCAACGGGAAAAACGCATCAACCGCGAAGCGAAAGACGATGTGCTCTGGCAAAAGGCGCAGTCCGCAAAGCGCATCAACATCAAGCGGCTCCGGCTCGCCGCCCATGCAACGCAAGAGGAAATTGCTGCCGCATCCGGCGTCAGTCAGCCGACGATTTGCGCCATCGAGACTGGGAAGGTCAAGGGCACCCCGGCGCTCCAGTCAGCTATCATCGCGGGCATTCATGCTTGCCGCCAAGCAAAAGTTGAGCAACGCGCTGCCCGTGACTTGCGTTGGAACGAAGTGCTCAAGCAGGCCGGATACGCCACCGATGCGAATGGGAAAGGAGCTACAAATGCCGCTACCCGGTGAGAACGATAGGCCGCCCGTCCCCCCGATGAAGTATCGACTGAGCATCGGAGAGATGGCAACCACCAGTAGTGGGAAGACCGCGCCGAGGAAGATGGATTACTTCCAGATCCGCAGGCTTACGCGCCAAGGGGACAAACCTACTTATGTCGTCGACCAACCGTTACAGAAGGCCCTCTGCGCGGCGGTCGGTGTCACCGAGAAGCCTACCATTGTCCCTGTGACACTGGTAGGAAACATCGAAATGGTGAATGGAAAGCCAGTCATTCCAGAGAGTATCCTCTTTGCGGAGATGGCGCGGTACTGGGGTGGGCGGCGCGAGTGTTGCTGCAAGTACTGGGACCCGGAAACGGGGGTCGGGACGGCGAAGAAGCGGAACTATGCCAAGGAAACGCGCAGTGGGCGCGAGGTCACCGTCTTCACAGGCGAAGAGGAAATTGCTTGCGACCCCGCGACCTGCCCTTACGCGACAGGACGCCACAACATCAGCAAGTACAGCGGTATTGCCCTCTGCAAGCCCCATGTTATTGCCAGCGTCTGTCTTCCCTTTGCCCCCTCGGTAGGAAGTGCCGCGAAAGTGAAGACCACGGGATGGGCTTCATATTTCGGGATGCGCGATAGTCTGCTTACCATCGGGCTTCAGACGGGTGGTTGGTTGCACGACATTCCTTTGTTCCTCGTGCTGGACTGGGGACGGTCGGCGGACGGTCAGGCTATTCCGGTACTGCGCTTTGAGTACCAAGGCAATGTGGATGCCCTGCGCGACACCATGATTCCGCTTCTCGCGCGTTGGCGGGGGCAAGATAGCGTCATTAAGCAGTTGCAGGCTAGCCAGGTGGCCTCGACGATGGACCTCATCGAGGACCAGGATGACCAGCGGGTGACGAATGAGGAATTCTTCCCTGAAACTGCGCATGATGCCGTTGATGCCAAAGTGGAAAACCGCGTGGGACATATCGGAAAGCAGGCGGCTTCATCGACCACTGACGCCGATACCGTCGATGGAGAGTTTGAGCTGGTCGGGGCCCATGACGAGAATACCGATTCCTGGGCTCCAGAAGCCCCACAAGCGACGGAAGGAGATGAAGGCACCATTACCCCGTCAATGAATGCCGCGCGCGTCATCGCCAAGCAGAAAGCCCTCCTCGAAAAAGGCTTTGCCGCTGAAACCATCAAGGCGGCCACAGCGAAGTTTCGGAGAGACATCGCGCCCGACAGCACCAGCATCAATGACCTCAATGAGGACGAAACCCAAGTCCTCATTGACACGCTGGAAATATGGTCCAGTGGTCCATCAGAGGAACTTTGAGAGGGGCATCATAGTATGGACACGACGCGATGGTCTCACACGCGTATCGATACCTATCTGCGTTGTCCGGAAGCGTACCGGCTGAAGTACGTGGAAGGCGAACCGCAAATTCCGACAGAGGGCATGGTTCGCGGGCAGCAATACCATGAGGCCATTCAACGGTATGCGACACATTGCTACCGCCTCGGGAAGCGCCCCGTGAAGTCAGACTTCGACAAGGCCCGCTTCATCGCCGCAAGTTACCCCGATCTGGAGGAAGAGATCACGCGGGTGCTGGAAAACATCCTGTGGGACTGGGGGAGCATGCTGCCAGGTGACACCGGGCCAGTGGAGGTCCTGTACGAAGCACCGCTTCCGAATGGCGACAGCTTTTGCGGCGTTATCGACCTCCTGCAACGCTACGAGGGAGGCGCTGCGGACGATCCCTTCTCCGACGCCGACAACGACACCCTCTGGGCCATCATCGATTGGAAGTCAGGCTTCTACCAGTACAGGGACGAGCAGCCGCCGATGCAATTGCTTGGGTACGCCTGGCTGGTGCAGCAGCGGTGGCCGGACGCCAAGAACTTCGCCCTTTCCATCCAGTCTCTCTCCGGGAGATCCCCAGACCCCTGGCGTCTCAGCGGCGACATGGGGTGGGTGGCCGACCGCATCCTCTCCTGCGTCGAGCGCATCTACGCAGACAAGGATCTGCGCCCGAATATGGGACCGCATTGCGCCACTTGCGTGATGGCGGCGAGTTGCAAGCACGCGGGAACGGCGGCGATGGGCGCATTGCGCGAAGACCCCGCTGCAATTTCGGAGAGCGTCTTTGCGGCGGATGCGGTAAGGACGCTTGGCAAGAAGACTATCAAGGCCTTGGTATCCTCGACAGGTGTTCCCCTGGAGGCCGGGGATGGTAAGGTCTGGTCGTGGCGAGAGCGCGAAGTGCTCAAGCCTCGCACTGTGCAAGATTTCGTCTTCGCTTGCGGCGATGCTGGTATCGAGCCGTGGCAATACTTGGTTATCACGCCGGCTCAATTCGCGAAAGCGGTGGCTGATGCGCCGGAACCAGCGAAGGAGATATTGCTGTCGGTGGCGCGAACCTGCATTGAGCGGGATTTCGGGATACACGCGGCAAGCGAAGGGCGGTTGGAGGAAGATGAGTAGAGGACAATAGCTTGCAGTCGCTTGTAATCATGACAAGAGGAGCGATGGTCAGCATGACTAACTGCACAATCACTGGTGTGCGCTTGGAAGAGTACCACAATTCGGTGCGCAAGCGACCTGTTTGGACGGTGCGCACGGATGATGGTCGGGAGCACTACATTGACGATTGTCATGTGACGGGAGATGCCCGTGTTGGCGCACGGGCGACGATGAGCTACGAGGAGACACACTGGGGGTGCGCCTACATCGTGCGCCCTGAGCCGAGGAAGAGCGATGAGGAGGCTGGGACACGATGAGCATCCGGACTTGCCCACAATGTGGGCGGCTGTCATTTGAGGAGGACCTGCAGTCTGCGCACCTGTGCCGTCTCACGGGCCCGGTGGCGCACCATGGAGAACGACTGGATCTGGACGCCCAAGGGGATCCGCCAGGTGCGCGATTCTGGCGCAAACAGCAACGAGCATCACGAGAACTTCCGGGCCGCGGTTCGCAAGCATGGCCTCGCGTCCCCGATGTGGTGCGACTATCGGGGCGGTGATTCCAGGGAACTAAAAGGGGCGAACGAGGTGTAATGATGCCCGACGAAAAGCCAGTTCGGTCGATGAAGGAGTTCTTGTCGAAGTACCTGCCTAACTATGATCCGCCTCCGGATGATATACCTGAGGAATTCTGGGATTGGGTAGCCGCAAATCTGTTGCGATCGCTAGGTCATGTACAATCGAAAACGAGGGAGAGATGAGCATGGGTCGCGTCGAGTCAGCAGTTTGGACCTGCCCCAACGGGCACTTTGGGAACATCATGTACGGCGACGCGGAGGAGCTTTGGGGCGACACCGAGTGCCCCGAGTGCGGCGCGGAGCCCGGCGACCCGATCAACCCAGACGCGGTGACCGGGGACGCGCCTGGCGTGGAGGACTGGATCGCGGACCATCAGCCCGTCTCACAATGTTGTGAGGCCGACGCAACGTTCGTCTGGCCCGATGAGCGAGAGGCCGGACTGGAGAAGATCCGCTGGCAGTGCCCGCATTGCACGGCGTATCTCACCGAGGACGGCGAGACCATCAACGTTCAGGCGTACCTGCTGAAGCAGGAACTCGCAGCCGCGAAAGCCGGGAAGAGGGTGGAAGCGTGAGCGAGAAAGCCGCTGGACTGTGGCCGCACATGCTGCGTGAAGCGTTCGCCGCCATCCGCGCCGCGCTGGATCCGCAGGAGGTGCCCGAGTGACCGCACCGAGCCTCGCTGAACAACTCGCCGCACTGGACGTGTTCGCCAAAGACCTACCCGCCGAACTGCGCAATCTCATGCGCGAGCGGTACATCATGGGCTACAAGCAGTACGGGGACGCCTGGTTAAACCGCGACAATCTTGCCGAGGGGAAGCCGGAAATCGCTGATACCCTTGTGTACCTCTTCCAGGCTTTGCTCGCTGGAGACGTCAAGCATCTGAACATGGGGCGCCTGCGGGCTTCCCTGTCGGAGAGTTGGATGCACCTCATCGCGATACACACCGCAGCGCTTAAGCGCAGGCGGAACAAGTAGGAAGCTGCATGATTAACGTCGTCGTTTTCGGAGGACGCATCTGCACCGCGCGCAAGCCGGACTGTCAATATGGAGGAGGTACTCCAATGTCGGATGAGAGGGTAATCATGGTAGGTAACTTCCGACGTGAATGGCTGTATTCCTTCGTTCAAGATGCGGTCAGGCAGGTCGCCAGGGAAAACGAAGGACTGGACCCCATTGGTCTAGAGGACGTCGTTTTTGATGAGTTTCACCGTGACAGCGAAGCGCGCAGGATTGTGCGGGACACGCTGATGGCGTATATCGAAACCTGCGTCGACCAGGCGCGGTACAATCAAGCGCGCGAAGCAATGAACAGGCTTGCGACACGTACAGACGTTGTACGATTGGAATTGATCGCACAGGATAGTCTTGCGGTGTGCGGGGAAGCTATTCCGAAGCCCGATGCGGGGAGTGACGGCGTATGAAAGAGCGTATCTCTTTCGTCCCTCTGGAGATCGTCGAATTGCGGGTAGAGAGTCCCCTCTTCTGGCTTGGCGGCGATGCCAAATTGCCCAACGATGCTATTGGCGTTTTGCTCGTCTATAAGACGGAAGAAGAGGCACAAATGGCACACCCAGGTGCGCAAATTGTGCGCATCATTCAAACCTACAAGGAGACACCGATAGGAAGATGAGCATGAACGTGGTCGCGATAGTGGGTAGGCTTACGGATGACCCGGAAATTCGTTATACGGCGAGTGGCACCGCCGTATGTAGCTTCCGCATTGCCGTGGACCGGTTGTTCCGCACCGAAGGTCAGCCTCCCGTCGATTACTTCGGTGTGGTGTGTTTCAAGAAGCAAGCTGAGTGGGTGTCGACGCACCTTGACAAGGGTTCGCGGGTGTCGGTGCACGGGCGTCTCCAGATGCGGAAGTGGAAGACGTCGGCTGGGGAGAATCGGGAGACGGTTGAGATAGTGGCTGAGCACGTGCAGGCTGAGGAGACGATGGAGGAGGCGGAGCGTCGGCGGGGCAAGAAGAAGGCGGAACCGTTGCGCTCGCTTGCGGAGGCGGAGGCTTCGCGGCTGGTTCCGCGTGCGGAGGAGATTGGCGACGATGAGGACCCGTTCGGGGACCAATGATGGGTTGATTGACAGCCAGAGAAAATCTGGGTGAAACAGCAGAAACCAAGACGATTCGATCAAAAGAATCTCCCTGCCGATGCAGGAATGATCGGGTTCAACCCCGAACATATCACCATCATGGTCAGAGTGGAACGACATCACATCAAGGGGACCGAGGAGATCATCAGGCTGTGCACCCTGTCGAAAGAACTCTACAACAGGTGCAACTTCCTGATGCGTCAGGCTTTCTTCGCCCACGAGAGGCTCCCCAGTCTTGGGATGCTGGTCCATCAGGTTCAGGCAGAGTCCTGTTTTCAGGACTTTGGGAACACCAAGGTGGCCAAGCAGACGATCCGTCAGGTTCTCACGGACTGGACCAACTTCTTCAAGGCCCTGCGGGTTTTCAAGACCGCCCCTTCCAAGTTCAGGACCAGACCGAGACCACCGCACTACAAAGATCAACTCGCCCAGGTCACATTCTACTCCGAGACCATCCGGAGAAAACCCCTCAGGGATGGGATCATCCGCCCCACCAATGACTGTTTCGAGATCAGGTCAGAACATGCCAATGACCTCAAGCAGGTGATGATCACTCCGAAGTCTTTCGGGTTCATCATCGAGGTCCAGTTCGAGGTTCCCACCGAGAGGACGAAGTCCCCTGGGAGTGGGACCTGCTGCATCGACATCGGAGTCAACAACTTGTTGACGGTGACATCAGACCAGCATTCTCCCATACTGGTCAGCGGCCGTCAGGTCAAGAGTTGGAACCGATGGTTCAACAAGAGACCGAATGGACACAACAGCAGGAAACGATACTTCCGCATCGAGAACCACTTCCACCACGTTTCCAAGTGGTTGATCCGATCCTGTCAGGAGAATGGGATCGGAACCATCATCATCGGCAGGAACGAGGGATGGAAGGACGGGATGAACCTCGGGAAGAGGAACAATCAGAATTTCCAGTACATCCCGTTCCATCTGTTGTTGCAGAAGATCGAGTACAAGGCGGCGGATGCTGGTATCAAGGTTCTCTACACGGAAGAGTCGTACACCTCCAAGGCGTCCTTCCTGGACAGGGACCCCCTGGATGGGTCCATCATCTCCGGGAGACGAGTCCATCGAGGGCTCTATCGAGCCTCGGATGGACGGTCGTTGAATGCCGATGTCAATGGGAGTTGCAACATCGGCAGGAAGGTATTCCGGGACGACGATGATTTCATCGTCCGACTGGATAGGAGCCTTGCCGCAAGGCCAGAGAGGATCGATGTTCTCAAAGTCTTCTCGAACGACCGAAGGTAGATTCCTCTAGTTTCGGTCGAACGGTTTGGGTGTCGCTCTTCGGCGCTTGACACGACGTGCCCAGTACGGTACCATAAAACAGTCCGGGCAGGACGCGAAGGCATGGGGGCCTCACGATGGTTCGCGATGATTGGTCTAGCAGTCAGACTAAGCCGCTCGGGCTCCCTTTGCGTTGTTCCTGCCCGGTCAACGCTGCGGCCATCCGAGCGGCTTTTCTGCGCCTGCGGCCCGGTGCCCTTCTTCCAAGGGTGCCGGGCCGTTGTGCTTGCCTGGGGTGGTATTGAGTGGCAAAGGCGACGCCACAATTGGAAGACGGGTTCGTGCGGTTCGCCACCGAATGGCTGGAGGCATTCATTCGCGCTGAATATCCTGGGTCGGTGAAGGAGTTTGTCCTTGTGATCGCGCGTGAGACATGGGGGTGGAATGAGACATGGCGCGAGATACCGATGCCGAGGATAGCAGAACTTTTGGGGGTATCGGTAGGGCGTGCGAAACAGCTTAGGGACGAGGCGGTCAGGAGGCAATTGGTGGAATGGGAGGCCGGAAGGGGTCCTGGGCGCATGGGTCGGTATCGTGTGCAGAAGGACTATACATTATGGATACCGCATGGGGTGT
>DAOOUZ010000050.1:0-7808 GCA_035369785.1 Candidatus Cryosericum sp.
AGGGACTGTCCGACATCATGGGGGTGGATGCCTTGTACCAGCGTGACTTCTGGGCGTCTGTTCTTCGCGACGATGGACCACTCGCAGCGCACGCCCAGGTCTCAACTCCTGCGATGAGGCAGTTTGCTGCGCCTCGGCTAGTCAGTACTTCAGGCGGGTATGCATACCTGAAGATTGCAGATGGGTGCTCACAGCGTTGCACGTACTGCACCATACCGAGGATCAAAGGCCCTCTGATCAGCAGGTCCCCAGATGTGGTTCTGAGAGAGGCCGAAGAACTTGTCCATGGAGGCGCCCGCGAGCTCATCCTGGTGTCGCAGAACACAAGTGCCTACGGGATGGACTTCTCGCCGGATCACCAACCGCAGCTCGTGCAGCTGCTGCGCGATATGGACCGCCTGCCTGGCATCGGACTGATACGGGTTCTGTATCTGTATCCGACTCTCGTGAACCGGGAGTTGCTGGAAACGATTGCCGCTTCTCAGCATGTCGCCCACTATGTCGACATTCCTCTACAGCACACGGACCCGTGTGTCCTCAAAGCCATGGGCCGGCCGTGGGCACCCGGTTCGGCGGCCAGAATCGTCGCGCGTGTACGGCGCATTATTCCTGATGCGGCAATCCGCAGCACCTTCATTGTGGGGTTTCCAGGCGAGACGGAGGTTCAGTTCGACCATCTGCTCGCCGACCTCGAGGTCCTTCAGCTTGACCATGCGGCCGCGTTGGCCTACTCGCGGGAAGATCTTGCACCTTCGTCGCGATATGCCGACCAGGTGTGCGGGGCTACGAAGTCACGCAGGCTGCGCGAGTTCATGGCCGTGCAGCAGAAGGTTTCCCTTGCGGTGAATGAGCGTCGCTATCTCGACAAGGACGTCGACGTGCTAGTGGACGCGGCCGAAGGCTCGGACGTGACAGGGCGGACGCTTCTCGATGCTCCCGACGTAGACAATGTCGTGCATGTACGTGTCCGCAGGGGCCAGGCACGACCTGTACCCGGTCAGATCGTTCAGGCCCATATCGTCGAGACTGGTCCGTATGACCTGAAGGGAACGCTCAGGTGAGAGCGTTTGTTGCCATTCCACTACCTGACTCGTTCGGTTCGTGGCTGGACATGCAGCGCCCCTTCCTGGCTGCTATGTCCGACGGCCTGCGTATCGTTCCGCCTGCCTCCGGGCACATGACGCTGCGGTTTCTTGGCGACCTCCCGGCTGACAACGTGCCTGCTGTCATGGAGCGCCTACGGACATCACTCGCGGCACAGCGCGCAACGACCCTGGTGTTAAACCGGGTCGGGGTCTTTTACCGGGACGACCACCCATCGGTGCTGTGGGTCGGGCCAGCCTCTACCCCGGCAGAGGTCCAGGCCGTTGCCGGTGCCGTGACTGCGAGCCTGACCGGTGTTGGATCGAACAGGCGCTCCGAGCCTTTCGTACCCCACGTGACGATCGCTCGTTTTAACGGGCACGCAGCGGAACCGTCTATGCCGTTCCGCCTTCCTTCCATTCAACCACTGGTGGTTCCCGTCAGCAGGGTGGTACTCTACAAGAGCGTCCTGGGAACCGGTGCCCCGACCTACCTCCCACAGGGGGTGGTGGAACTGGCTCCAGTTGCCGAAGGGTAAGACTGAAGTATACTAAACTACAAGGCTTACACCATACGTGGAGGCTCCATGGAAAACGGGAAAATGATTGACAAGGCACAGAAGAACGAGGCGGCTGAGAGAGACAGTGAACGCGACAAGGCTCTTGCAGCCGCCATGTCGCAGATAGAGAAGCAGTTTGGCAAGGGGTCGGTCATGAAGCTTGGGGACCGGCCGGACAGGGGGTCGGTGAGTGCCATTTCGACGGGAAGCCTCTCGCTGGATGCCGCACTGGGCATCGGGGGCCTCCCGCGTGGAAGGATCGTCGAGATCTATGGTCCAGAGGGCGGGGGCAAGACGACCCTGGCTCTTCAGGCGATTGCAGAGGCACAGAAGGCAGGCGGAAGGGCTGCATTTATTGATGCGGAGCATGCTCTCGACCCGGTCTACGCACGCAACATCGGGGTTGACGTCGATCAGCTGATTATCTCTCAGCCGGACTACGCCGAGCAGGCGCTGGAGATCGCGAACATGCTTGTCCAGTCTGGCGGCTTGGATGTCTTTGCGCTGGATTCAGTCGCCTCGCTCGTCCCGCGTGCCGAACTCGAGGGCATGATGGGCGACCAGTTTGTGGGGCTGCAGGCTCGCCTCATGTCGCAGGCCCTACGCAAGCTGACGGGAATCCTCAACAAGTCACAGACGTGCGCCATCTTCATCAATCAACTGCGTGAGAAGATCGGCGTGACCTACGGGAATCCCGAAGTGACACCCGGGGGACGTGCGCTCAAGTTCTATTCGTCGGTCCGCATGGAAGTTCGTCGTGTGGAGAGCATTACCGAGGGTGACACCGTCATTGGCAACAAGGTCAAGGTGAAAGTAGTCAAGAACAAGATGGCTCCTCCGTACCGCGTTGCCCAGTTTGATATCATTTTCGGCAAAGGTATTCAGACGTTCGGCGAGGTTGTGGATCTGGCCGTGCAGTTTGACATCATTGAGAAGAGTGGATCGTGGTACGCCTATGGGGGCACGCGGCTTGCCCAGGGAAGGGACAATGCTGCAACGTATCTCAAGGAACACCAGGATGTTATGAATGAGATCAAGGGCAAGGTCCGGGAAAAGTTGAGTGCCCAGTCCGGACCCGCCTCTCAGGAGTAGCGGCTGGCGCATCCATGAGTTATTTCCGGCGGGCCTTCGTCTGCCGGAACGATATGAACTGAGGGAGTAGATATGCCTGGACCAAACGGAATCATCTCCTCCGCGATATATGCGGGGATGCTGATTCTTGGCATTGTCATAGGACTCGTCATCGAGGGATACATCGCAAGGAACCGCGTGGAGTCAGCGCGGGAACTTGTTCGAAAGATGGAGGAGGAAGCCCGCTCCAACATCGAGGCCGAGAATGCCAAGAATAGGCTCAAGCTTCAGGAAGAGCTGGAAGAAAAGAAGAACGCTCTCGAGAACAGGTACCTTGCCAGACAGGGCGAACTGGAAAAGACAGAGCACCGGCTTGTTCAGAAAGAGGCATTCCTTGACCATCGCATCGAGCAGGTCGAGCAGAAGAGCAGGGACTTGGACATAGCGCAGGAGAAGCTGCGTGGGAGCGCCCAGGAGATAGAACAGCAGAAACTTGCCGCCGAGGCGGAACTCCAGAGGGTAGCCCAGATGACACCCGATGAGGCGAGGGCCATTGTACTCGACCGTGCGGAAAAGGATACACGCTCCCGCGTTGCCAAGATGGTCGGCGATGTTGTTCACGACGCGGAACTGCAGGCGGACGCGAAGGCGGCAGAGGTCATTGCCTCGTCCATCCAGCGCATTGCCACGGACTATGTCGGCGAGTCCACGATAAGCGTTGTCCCCCTGCCATCAGAGGAATGGAAGGGCCGCATCATCGGACGAGAAGGCAGGAACATTCGCGCGTTTGAAACCCTGACCGGAGTGGACCTGCTGATAGACGACACGCCCGAGGCAGTGACGCTGTCGGCCTTCAATCCGATTCGCCGCGAAGTAGCGCGGATCGCCCTGGAGCGCCTGGTTGCTGACGGGCGTATTCATCCGGCCCACATCGAGCAGTTCGTGGAGGAAGCGGAGCGGCAAATGGACGAGCGGGTGTTCGGCGAGGGGCAGCAGGCCGCCGCACGTGTGGGCATTGCCGGACTGTCGGACGACATCACGCGGCTCATCGGGCGCCTGAAATACCGCACCAGCTATGGGCAGAACGTCCTCGCGCATTCCGTCGAGACGGCCTTCATCGCGGCCAATATTGCGTCCGAACTCAAGCTCCCTGCAACAGCCGCGAAGCGGGCGGGGTTTCTTCATGACATCGGCAAGGCCGTGGACTATGAGGTGGAAGGACCGCACGCGTTGATTGGCGCTGACATCCTCAACAAGTCCGGTGAGGCGGCCGATATCGTGCACGCGGTAGCGGCGCATCACGCCGACGTTCCCATGGAAAGTGTGCTGGACGTGATCGTTCATGTCGCGGACGCGTTGTCTGCATCGAGGCCCGGAGCTCGCCGGGAGAGTGTCGAGAGCTACATCAAGAGGCTTGAGAAACTCGAGTCCATTGCGAACTCAATTCCTGGCATCAAGAAATCCTACGCGATCCAGGCGGGGCGGGAACTTCGCATCCTGGTCGAGCCAGAAGAGGTTGACGAAGCTCTGGCCGCGAAGATTGCGATGGATGTCGCCCGCAAGATTGAGCTCGAGGTTTCGTACCCCGGTCAGATCAAAGTCACGGTCGTGCGGGAAACGAGGTATTCTGATTACGCCAAATAACTCCTTTGACGGTCTGGATACTTCATATAGACTGCCGTTCCAGAAAGAGTCACTGGCTAAACTCCCGGGAGAACCGGGAGTTTATGTCATACGGAACGCAGCAGATGACATCATCTATGTTGGGAAGGCAAAGAACCTGCGGAAGCGGGTAGAATCGTACTTCAGGAATGACCTGAACCCCAAAACCCGCGCCATGGTCTCGAATGCAGCGTTCTTCAGCTTTATCACTGCGGGGCACGAAGACCAGGCCCTGGTTCTCGAATCCAATTTCATCAAGCGTTACAAACCTCACTATAACATCCAACTAGTCGACGGGAAGTCATACCCGCTGATAGAACTGACGGGCGAGGCGTTTCCAATCCTTCGCAAGACCAGGCGCGTGACGACGCCACGCAACCACTACTTCGGACCGTACCCGCGCTCGGGCCTGCTCAACATTGGGCTCGACAGTCTCCGGCATGCCTTCCCTGTCAGGACTTGTCACAGGAAGATCAATCCTGCAAAGCCGACAAAGCCATGTCTGGATTACGACCTGGGGCTGTGCGTTGCCCCATGCGGCAACAAGTGCACGCAGGAGGAGTACAACCGGATCGTCGTCAACCTCTCGAGCTTCCTGAACGGCCGGATGCGCACCCTCTTGCGGCAACTGGAAAGCGCGATGAATCAGGCCTCGCAGTCCCAGCAGTACGAGCGTGCCGTGCGCTACCGCGACTCCTACCTTGCGCTCAAGGGGCTCTTTGAACGCTACGCGGTCTTCGCCCCTGGCGTGAAAGATATGGACGTGTTCGCGTTTCATCAGCAGGGCAACCTCGTGGCTGTCGTGCGACAGGCAGTCCGGGAGGGAAGACTCATTGCTTCGACTGACTTCATCTATGATCTCAAGGGCAGGAATGTGTTGGACGGCGTGCTGATCTCAGACATCATCATCGATTTCTACGAGCGGTTTCATGTCGAGACCCCGAAGCGAATGGCGGTCGATGTAACCGGGGCCGAAGCGACAGTCGTCCGTGATCGCCTGAAGTCCACGCTTGGCCACAGTGTCACGCTGGCCTCGCCCAGGTCGGCGGAAATAGGTAGGCTGCTTCGGTTTGCCCGCGAGAATGCCGAACAGAAGCTGATTGCATCGACGCGCGCTACGGACATCCCTGCCCAGCTGGACGTGTTGAAAGTGGTCCTTGACCTCCCTGAGCTCCCCATGCGCATCGAGGGGTACGACGTGTCCAACATCTCGGGCAAGGATGCTACCGTTTCCATGGTGGTGTTTGTGGCGGGAAAACCCGCGAAAGGTCAATACAGACTGTTCAACATACGATCGCTGTCGACTCCGAATGATCCTGCGATGCTAGCGGAAGCGCTTCGTCGCCGTTTCGCTCGCTGGGACGACGTTGCCTTTGGGGAGCGGGCTAACCTGCTGCTGATTGATGGCGGCAAGTCGCAACTCGACGCAGTGTGCAGGGAGAGGGACGCTGCCGGGGTGCACGTACCCGTTGTCGGTATTGCGAAGAAGGAGGAGCTCCTCTATCGTGAAGGGACCCCCGAACCGGTTAGACTTTCTCATGAATCTGGTGCACTGCTGCTGCTCATGGCTGTCCGGGATGAAGCACACCGTTTCGGCAAGAGGGAGTTTCACGCCCGGCATCAGCGTGAGCTGAAGCACAGATAATGGCCTGCTACGCTTCAGGGACGGGTTGCTGACCGCAGTCGTCCGTGGCTGAAGCGGAACATGTAATCGAAGGGAGGAACCATGAAGTTCATTGTGCGATTGCTTCTCAATGCGTGTGTTTTTCTTGTCGTCAGCTCATTCCTTCCCGGGTTTGTCGTCACGGGGTTCTGGCCGGCATTGTGGGCCGCCCTCATCTTTGGAGTCATCAACTCTCTCATCCGGCCGGTGCTGCTTCTGGTAAGTCTTCCAGTGAGCGTCCTCACGCTTGGCGTGTTCACGCTTGTCGTCGATGCCGCAGTCATGGCGCTGACCTCATTCTTTGTGTCAGGATTCAGCGTCAGCGGATTCTGGGCTGCGTTGCTCGGATGGCTTCTGGTATCTGCAGGAAGTATGGTCATATCGTCCATTCTTGGGGAGGACGGCAAGCGTCATGGGTACAGCAGTGACTGACGGCCACCTGCTGGGTGACTTCCATATCCACACGATTGCCTCTGGACACGCGTTCTCGACGCTTCAGGAGGTCATTGCCGCCGCACAGGGAAAGGGTCTGCGATACGTTGCCATTACGGATCACGGACCTGCGAGGCAGGATGGACCCAAGTTGGACTACTTCAAGAATCTCAAGAGGCAGGACAGCTTACGCGAACTTCCCGGTATTCACGTGCTGGTAGGGGTCGAAGCGAACATCATCAACTCTTGGGGCGACCTCGACATGCCCAGCAAGCTGCTGAGCGAACTTGATATCGTTCTGGCCGGCTTTCACAATGCCACGGGATACGGCGGCTCCTCGGTGGCCGAGAATACCAGGGCGCTCACGAGCGCCCTGGAGAAGAACCGGATCGATGTCATTACCCACATTGGAGACCCCCGCTTCCCCTACCCCGTCGACCTCGAGGAGTGTATTGCCGCAGCCGCTGCCAAGGGGGTTCTGGTCGAGTTGAACCAGTCTGCGCTGCACACATGGAAGCCCGAGAACGTCGCCCACTATGAGCGCGTTCTGACGCTTCTGTCGAAGTACCATATGCCGCTGCTCATGAGTTCGGACTCACACATCTCCTACACAGTCGGCAACGTGACCGAGTGCGAGCGTCTTCTGGCCAGCAGAGGAATGGACCCGTTGACAGCGATCAACTATTCTGACGAGCTGATCAGGAAGTACCTTCTGAAAACTGCATGACAACAGCGGGAGCTCTGCGAGGTGCACTCATCGTCAGTGTCCGACCATCGGGGGAACATGTCGACCTGGACGATGTGCAGGAGACACGTCAGCTGGCGGAGGGCATCGGCCTGGAAGTTCTGGACACCCGTGCCTTCGCCGAGCATTCGGTTCAGCGCTTCCTCCTTGGCAAGGGTCAGATTCAGGAGCTGCGTGAACTGCTCTCCGCCCTTCGGGCCGACGTAGCGCTGTTTGACACAGACCTGACCCCGCTCCAGTATCGCTACTTGGCCGATGTGCTGGGCGTGGTGGTCATGGACCGGACGCGGCTGATTCTTGAGACATTTGCTGCCCAGGCTCAGACGGCTGAAGCGCGCAAGCGCGTGCAGATCGCAGAGCGGATGTTCGAGCTTACGCAGCTGCGGGCCATGAATGCCGGATACGATCAGCAGGCCGGCTACATTGGCATGCGTGGCCCCGGTGAGACGTTGTTTCAGGAACGTCGCAGAGCCAAGCGCTCCGAGATTCACGGGCTCAAGGAACAGGTGGGCAGGATCGACACCCGGTACGCGGTCAAGGCTCGTGCAAGGCAGTCGGCGGCAGTTGCCAAGGTAGCGGTCGTCGGGTACACG
>DAOOUZ010000051.1:0-7789 GCA_035369785.1 Candidatus Cryosericum sp.
GCCGGGGCCGGCGCGAGACCCAGGGAGGCAATCGCGCTCTGCCGGACGAACGAAATGGTCCGAGATTCTGTGAGGCCGAGGCCCGTGAGCGAGGCGCGGATTCTCTTTGTCAGGGACTTGAGCGTGGACTGCCTGCCGCGCCGCAGTGCCTGGCTGGGCACGTGCGATGGAAACTGGTCGTACCCTTCCATGCGAACGATTTCCTCGACAAACTCGGGCCACGTCGTCAGGTCACCGCGGAAGGAGGGAGGCGTTGCCGACAGGCCGCCCTGCTTCTGCGCGCACCGGATGCCCTCATGAGCCAGCAGCTTTTGTATCTCGGCCGTCCCCAGGTCTGTTCCGAGATAGCCGTTCACGCGTTGCAGATCCAGAATGACGGGGGTTCTTGCCGGCGCTGGCAGGCCGTCGGAAGCAACCCGTGAGACATAGCAACCGACACATTGCTCGCGGACCAGGGCTGACAGGACGGAGGGAACAGCCATGAGGGTCAACGATGGGTCTGTTCCACGCTCGAACAGGTATGCGGCATCTGTCTTGAGCCCCAGGTGCCTGCTGGCGCGGCCCACGGCCCGCGGGTCGAAGCGGGCAATCTCAAATACGACGTTGGTGGTCTGTGGTGTGACGCCAGAATCCAGGCCACCCATGACGCCGGCGACTGCGATTGGGCCGCGGCTGTCGGCGATGACCAGCGTGCCAGGTTCCAGGTGCCGCAGAACTCCGTCAAGGGTGACAATCGTCTCATGCTCCCTCGACCCACGAACCGTGATGTGATGGTCCTCGATGCTGTCGTAGTCGAAGGCGTGGGTCGGTTGTCCATACTGCTTCAGGCAGAGGTTCGTCATGTCCACGACGCGGCTCACCGGCCGGACGCACAGCTGGTACAGTTGCGTCCGGAACTCGTAGCTGGACCTTCCTGACGATACGTCACGCACAAGCATGCCGATGTAGGAAGAGCAGAGGGCATGGTCTTCGATGTCGACGACCAGCTCGCCATCGTTCTTTGCACGCGGCAGCACCCCGGGCAGTGGGAGCTTGATGTCGCTCATGTCGAATGCCCGGCCCTCGTCATGTGCCCTGAGGACCTCGATCCACCGGGCAATGCCCAACACCGACAGGGCGTCCCCTCGGTCCGGCGTCACGCTGATGTCCAGCGTTGTGTCGGCCACCGGCCAGGCTTCCTCGAACGACATGCCGGGAACTGCCCCCGGCTCCAGGTGCAGGATGCCCTCCTTCTCCTCCGAGGTGAGCAAGTCGGCGTCCAGACCAAGTTCCTTCCACGAGCACAGCATGCCTCTGGATTCAATGGAGCCGAACGAGCGCGGCTCGATCGCTGTTCCGTCTGCGGTACTGCCTCCCGGCAGCACGACCGGGACGGTGTCGCCGGTGTCGACGTTCGTCGCCGCCGTACAAACCGTCGTCGAGCCACGGTGCCCCAGGTCGAGTTCAACAACCTGCAGCCTGTGATGCGTCGGATGGGGCGTGCTGCTACGTACCCTGGCTACCACCACGTCGCGGAACTCGACTGCGCTCGTGACTGTACCCTCGACTTCTATTCCAACATCGCCGAGGCGCTGGACAAGCTCGTCGAGCGCATATGGGAAATCGATTGCACCACGCAGGGCCGACAGTTTGAGTTTCACCCCTTCACCTCAGAACTGGCCCAGGAAGTCAAGGTCATTTTCGTAGAACAGCCGAATGTCGCGAATACCGTACTTGATCATGGCAATGCGCTCGATGCCCCAGCCAAATGCGAAACCCTGGTAGACATCCGTGTCGTAGCCAACTTCGCGCAGGACGTTCTGGTGCACCATGCCGGAGCCTCCCATTTCGATCCATCCAGAGTTCTTGCAGGTTGGACAGCCGTGCCCCCCGCAGATGGGGCACGAAATCGCGGTCTCCGCGCCGGGCTCCACGAAGGGAAAATAGGACGGCAGAAGCCTGACAGAGGCCGAGGATCCAAAGACGCCGGTCACAAACTCCTGAAGCACACCCTTGAGGTCGGCAAACGAGATGCCCTTGTCAACCACCAGGCCCTCTATCTGCGTGAAAACTGGTGAATGGCTTGCGTCGACGGCGTCTCTCCGGTAGCACCGGCCTGTGGCGACCATGCGTATGGGGGGCTGTTCTCGTTTCATCGTGCGCACCTGAATGGGGGACGTGTGCGTGCGCAGCAGAATCCCTGGCGCAAGGTAGAACGTATCCTGCATGTCCCGGGCCGGGTGGTCCGCTGGTATGTTGAGCGCCTCGAAGTTGTAGTACTCCTCCTCGATCTCGGGACCTTCCTCGATGTCAAACCCCATCGAGAGAAAGACCGACTCCACCTCCTCCTCCACCTGAGCAAGGATGTGCTTCTTGCCGAGGGGAAGGCGTCGTCCTGGGAGCGAGAAGTCCAGGTCGTGCCGTGCCGCACCTTCGGCCAGCTCCGCCAGTCTGGCCTGAACCTGTCCTGCGGCCCACTCCTTAAGGGAGTTGACCCCTTCGCCGAATTCGCGTCGTTGAGCCTCGGGAACGCTGGCAATCTGCCTGAGGAGTGATGTAATCAGTCCTTTCTTGCCCAGAAACGCGACCTGGAGGTTCTGGACGTCATGAACGTCGCGCGCTGATTTCAACTGTTCTGCCAGATTGGTGCGGATTTCATCAATGCTGCTTGACATGCGCTGCTCCTCATCGTGTACCACATGCACGGATTCAGGTTAGATTGTATGGCGATTCAGACTGTTTACAAGCCGCACCCCGGTTCACGGGAGCGGCTTTTGGACCGATACGGATGGGTGTGCGACATCTCCGTGGCTGTTCTCGTCGCTTGCGAATCGCGGGATGACTCTATACTGGCATCTGTCGGAGCAGTAAGGGTAGACGTCGTACACGGGAGAGGCGCGCATGACCAGGAACAGGGGCGGAAGGCGGGTCGGCAAGAACCAGACAAGCATCAAGTCCGAGAATACGTCCACGATTCTGAGGACCATCTACGAGACGAGCGACTTGTCCCGTGCAGACCTTGTTCGTCTGACGGGTCTCACTGCCCCCACGATCTCTCGCATTGTTTCCTTTCTGGTCGAACAAGGAGTCGTGACCGAGTCGCCCGGAACCAGTTCGGGCGTTGGCCGGAAGCCCGTGGTGCTGCGGTTCAATGGGAGGTCCCGCTACATCGTTGCCATCGACTTCTCGTGGGCGCATGTCAGGGTTGCGCTCATGGACCTGGGAGGAGGCATCCTGGACCACGCCGAGCGCATCGTGGACGCCCACGGCCCCATCAAGACTGAGTTCGAGAAGGTTCTCGAATCGGTGCAGGAGCTGCTGAACAGGCACAGGGGTATCCGCATCATCGGGATGGGGTTTTCGGCCCCCGGCCTGATCAATTCCGAGGCGGGCGTTGTCATCAGCGTTCCCAACTTTCCCTCTATCCGGAACCTTCAGGTGCGCCAGCTCCTGCAGTCCCGTTTTGGTTTTCCGACGTTTGTTGCCAATGACGCAAACGCCGAGGCGGTGGCGGAGAAGTTCTTCGGACAGGGCCGTGACACGTCCGACTTCGTGCTGGTTCACCTTGGCTACGGCATCGGGGCCGGCATCATCGTCGGGGGGCACCTGTACACCGGGAATTTCGGCGTTTCCGGTGAAATCGGCCACACCTCGGTGGACCGTCGGCACGGCAAGTGGTGCGACTGTGGCAACCGTGGCTGTCTCGAACTGTACGCCGGCCTGAGGGCCATTATCGAGGACTGCTCGGCTCAGGCGGGTCGCCAGCTGTCCTTCGCAGAAATCGAGGAGCTTGCCGGTCAGGGCGATGCTGGCACACTTGCGGTTCTGAAGGAGAAGGGCGAGCTGGTCGGGTACATCATGGTGAATCTTGTAAACACGCTGGCACCCCAGAGGATTATCTTCACTGGCCAGGTGGCAGCCCTGGGTGCGCCCATCCTTGAACCAATGAAGCGCGTGATGGCCCAGCGGTGCTTCTACCATGTAGCCGATGAGGTCTCTGTCACCGTCTCCTCACTGTCAGTGAACAGCTCACTGCTGGGTGCGATGACAGTGGTGCTCGATGACTTTCTCGAGAACCCGTACGACTTCCTGGCCTCCCGTCAGGGTCGGCGTGCAGGAGCCCCCAGCACAGGCGCTTGACAGTCAGCGTCCCGTCGGTAGAATGAGGCAATAGTAACATTCTGTAAAAATTGCCATGCAGGCGACCGAGGGGAGGTACTGAGGATGGGTGCGCACACAGTTGCCGGGGTCGACGTCGGAGGGACGAAGATTACATTTGCCTTGTGGGCCGCCGGCGGTGTCACGTACCGGGAGGTCCTGCCCTACACTGCCAGGTCGAGCGGAGAGTTTTCCGATCTGGTGCTCAAAGGGATGCGCGACCTTGAGGCGCATGCGGCCGGGCAAGGATCTCACATCGAAGGGGTCGGCATCGGGTGTGCAGGCATGGTCGATCAGCAGCGGGGCATGTTCCTCTTTCCTCCCAACATGCCTGGCGTGCGCGATGTACCCCTTGCCCAAATCGTCGGTTCCGCCACGGGGATTCCAACATTTCTGGAGAACGATGCAAACTGCGCGCTCATTGCCGAGTGGGTTGCCGGCATCGCGCGAGGCAAGCACAATGTCGTGCTGTTCACGGTTGGAACCGGTATCGGCGGCGCACTGATTGTCGACGGGCACCTGTATGTCGGCAAGCACGGCTACGCCGGCGAGCTTGGACACATGCACATGATTGACGGTGGCCTTCGTTGTGGCTGTGGCCGCACAGGCTGTCTGGAGACGATTTCCTCGGGCACGGGCATTGCTCGATATGTGAACGGTGCGCTGGCCCGTGGGGTGAAGAGCGCGATGACAGCAGAGGACGCCGCCTCCGCCAGACGCATCGCGGAGTTTGCCCACAAGGGCGACCCCCTGGCAGTGCGAGCGTTCAAGCGTGCGGCGGGCTACCTCGGACGGGCCGCTGCGACCATGATTAACGTCCTCGACCCCGAACTGGTCGTGGTCGGAGGCGGGGTGACGGAGTCAGGCCTGATCATGGACGAGATGCAGCGCGTTGCGAGGAGGTACTCCCTGCCGCTGCTGCTTGAGGGCGTTGAGTTCGCCATGGCACAGTATCGCAACGACGCTGGGGCCATCGGCGCGGCGCTCCTTGCCCAGGAGCTCCTGCAGGGGCATCCCATCTATTCCAGTCCTGACCTTGCGGAAGGGGCTGCCGTCCTGTAGCGCCGGGAAGCAGGTTCTGCTTCAGTCCACCGGCCCTGACTGACGGGCGCGCAGTGCTGCCCGCTCGGCCTCCGTCCCAGGCTTGCCCAGCAGCGCGAACATGTTGCGCTTGTAGGCCTCGACTCCCGGCTGGTCGAAGGGATTGATTCCCAGCATATAGCCGCTCACCGCGCAGGCTGTCTCGAAGAAGTACACCGCGGCGCCGAACGTACCTTCCGTGACGTCCGGGAGCGATATGCGAAGCACGGGGACACCGCCATCGTGGTGTGCCATGATGGTTCCGAGCATGGCCTGCCTGTTCATTGCGGCTACTGTCTGCCCGTCCAGGTAGGAAAGGCCATCAGGCGACGCAACGTCGCAGGAGAAGGTCAGATCGACGGGGGCCGGCACGTCCACGACGGTTTCGAAGAGACACGGCGTTCCCTCTTGAACAAACTGGCCCAGAGAATGCAAGTCTGTCGTGTAGTCCACCGAGGCGGGGAACAAGCCCTTGTGGTCCTTGCCCTCGCTCTCGCCAAACAGTTGTTTCCACCACTCGCCAAGCATATGCAGAAACGGCTCGAAGTCTGCGAACAGCTCGACCTGTCTGCCCTCCGAGTTCAGCAGCCGGCGGGCTGCGGCATAGCGGAGCGCGTCGTTGTCCTGGAACCTCGCCTCGATCACTTCAGAACGCTGCCTGGCAGCGCTTTCCAACACGGCGCTGATGTCAAACCCCGCCACTGCGAGTGGCAGGAGCCCCACGGCAGTCAGGACCGAGTACCTGCCTCCGACATCGACAGGCATGTCGAACGCGGGGATGCCGTCTTCCTCTGCAAGAGGCCGGAGGGTTCCCCGTCCCCGTTCGGTGACGGCGACCATGCGCTCACGCGCACCCTCGGGGCCGTACCTGCGCCGGAGCTCCTCTCTCAGGACGTGGAACGCCAGGGCTGTCTCGAGCGTTGTCCCCGACTTGGAGATCACGATGACCGAGAACCGCCTGTCGACGAGCTTGTCGAGGGTCCTCGACAAGTGCCACGGGCTCAGGCTGTTTCCCAGGAACAGCATCTCCGGTGTCGCACCGCTAGAGCGCGCGCTGTTCAGGAACTCAATGCCGGCGCGTGCTCCGAGGTAGGACCCGCCGATGCCACAGACAACAACAATGTCCGACCGGTCCTGCAGCTCGGCCGCCGTTCCTTTAAGGTGGGCGACCATGTCCGGCGTTGTTGCCACGGGCAGGTCCAGCCAGCCAGTGTACTCGGCGCCTCGACCAGCCCTCCTCAACAAGGCCTGGAGCTGCGACGCCGCCTCGCTGCCGGCGAGGTCGAGACGGTCACGGCTGATGCCGTCGAGGGCCCAACTATCGTCAAGATGCAAGATGGTTGTCACCGTACACCTCCCATGTTCATGAGCATTGTAGCTGCCGGCCGGCGTGGCACAACAGGATTGGTTCCATGGCCGCATGAAAAGGGCCTGCCGGAACCGCCCGACAGGCCCTCCAAACGCCTGGTCAACACAAGCGCCTACTGGTCCTGATCACCTCGGAGTGAACTTCTGGACTGTTCGCGCTCCTTGACACGTTTCCACGCGTAGAGCACGATAGAGAGCGCTATGACGCCGTAGGAGACAAAGACGCGGAAGTACTCGCCGATCATCGCCGACCCCATAAGCTGCTTGCCAGCTGTCGGCGAGACCACGAACATTGTATGGAAAAGAATGACGCCAATGAACACGTTCGGAATTGACGCACGCGCCACACTTGCGCCGCCGATGAGCAGTGCAGCGACCGCGAAGGTGGCCGTCTGGTCGTGGCTGTTGTAGGTATTGAGCGTCCCTATGTTCTGGAGGAAGATGATCTGACCATAGCAGGCGAGCACCGTGGAGATGATGATCGCAATGATACGCGTCCTCTCGACCTTGATGCCAGCTTCTTCCGCTACCTTCATGTCCTGTCCGACGGCCCGCATGTCATGGCCGAGTTTTGTCTTGCCAAACCACCAGATGAACAGGCACAGGAGCGCTATGACAATGAACGTGGCGACAGGAATCTGGATGCCGTCGATCTTGAGAGGAATGAGCCTGTCAAGGCTCTGGCGCATCGTCTTGAGGTCGATTGCGTTGCGGATACCGTAGCCGCGGGACAACACGATGGCAGAGTTGCTGATAGGGATGATCTTCCCCATGATGTAGAGCACAACGAGTTGATAGACACCGTTGATGAAGTAGCCAAGGATGAGTGACGTGACCATTTCACGCCCCTTGGCGTGATTGAGGACAACACCGGCAGCCCAGCCCAGGAGAATGGCCAGTGGCGTTCCCACCGCCATCGCCACACACAATCCACCGACGCCAGTCATTCCCCAGTTGGTGACAAGGATGATGCCGATCTGTCCGGCCATAGCACCAAGCACCATGCCAAAGTTCAGGCCCATGCCCGCCATGATGGGGATCAGAAGGGACAGCACAAGGAACGAATCGCGTCCCAGTCGGGTAATGACCTCTCCTACAAGGTAGTTGGCTGAGAACCCGGACAACGGAATCGCGAAGGCGATGAGCACAACGAACATGACAGGAACGGCATTGGCAACCCAGAAGCGGGAGAGGCTTTGTCGAA
>DAOOUZ010000052.1:0-7597 GCA_035369785.1 Candidatus Cryosericum sp.
ACGAACATGACAGGAACGGCATTGGCAACCCAGAAGCGGGAGAGGCTTTGTCGAAATGTTTTACTGGTCATGGTTTCACCTGGACTTTCGTGTCGACCGCGTCAGCGCGTACACAATCATACCGTCCGACACAATGATGCGGACGACCTCCGAAAGGTCTGACTGGATGGCACTGTTGATAACGGAAGGGGTCATCGTCAGAATACCCTGGAAAAGAACGGTCCCGATGACAGCGTTGGTGATGTTAGCCTTGTTGACGCTTGCTCCACCGATGAGAATGGCTGCGACGGCAGGAAGCGCCATAAAGAACGGGCCGTTATAGAGCTGGACAAACCCAAAGCTTTGCTGGTAGACCAGGATGCCGATAGCTCCGTACACGGTGGACATGACGACCGAGATGGTCCTCATTCGATCGACGTTCACACCGGATGCGCGGGCATAGTCGGGATTCGATCCCACGGCAGTCATGGCGGTTCCCGTCTTCGTATGAAAGAACGCCCACATGATGAAGGCCATCAGCGCAAAGAACAGGATCATCCCCGTTGGAAACTTGAAATTCTGTCCGATGCGGATCGCGAGAAAATCGTCCAGGATGTGCAGCCAGAATCCCTCGAGCGAGATCGTCGTACGGAGGCCTGTTCCGCCGTAGCCCCATACCATGGTGGGACTGTGGTACGGCAGGAGCATCCACATCATGCACATGAAGGAGACAGACGAGAAGCCAACATACGTGGCTATCATCATCTCATCGCCCTTCACGCGGTTCAACAGGAGACCGTATCCCCAACCGAGAAGCACAGCGAACGGCAGGGCAAGGCCCACTGCGCCGAAGAATCCTGCTGCGCCTGTCAGGCCAAACTCAATGCTCAGCGTTGCTCCGAGAAGGCCAGCAATGATTCCCAGCGGCAACCCAAAGTTCAGACCGCAGCCTGTCTGTACCATGGGAATCATGCCAAGGACAAGAACGCCGTTCATGCCGAATCGGACAATCGTGTCAGTCAGCGACTGGTCGATTCTGACCCCGACGGCCGGGGCTGCCAGGAAGAGTGACAGCAGCAGGAGTCCAATGATGATGCGGGGCCAGCCCGCCTTGTCAATCAGTGTCCGAATGCTAGTCATGGTTGTTCACCGTCTCTTCCTCATGAGTTCTCCGCCCGATCATGAGCAGGCCGAAATCCTTTGCGCTCGCGGTTGGAGGCAGGATGCCCGCAATGCGTCCCTCATCGACGATGGCGATGCGGTCGCAGATGGACCGTAGTTCCTCAAGCTCTGAGGAGATCATGACAATTGTCGTGCCCTTGTCGCGGTTGTAGGAGCGCAATGCATCCAGAACAAGAGACTTGGCGCCCACGTCGATGCCGCGCGTGGGCTCGGACACGAAGAGGAGGTCCGGTTCCACGGCAAATGCCTTCGCCAGACAGACCTTCTGCTGGTTGCCGCCAGAAAGCTCCTGCGCCGGCTGGTTGGTGTCCGTACACTTGATATCCAGCGCTTTCACGTACTTCTGTGCCAGGTCGCGGATTGCCTTGTCATCGCGCCACTTGATCAAACCTCCAAGCAGCGGGCGCATGAACTTGTTCTGCGCCTGCATAGCGGTGAACGCGATGTTCCAGTCGAGTGCCTCTTCGAGCAGGAGCCCGACGCCTCGCCGGTCCTCCGACACAAACGCCATCCCTGCCGCAAGGGCAGCTGCAGGGTCGTTGAGTGGCACTATCTTGTCGTGAAGGCGTACCGTTCCCCCCGCTGCGTACAATCCCATGATACCGTTGGGAATGCCCAGCTTGCCCTGGCCAGCGAGTCCGCCAATGCCAAGGATCTCACCCTTGTGCACGTCAAGGGATACGTCGCGAACTGTTTCGCCAGGCATGTCGACCCACAGGTGCTCGACCGACAGGATCGTCTCCGTAGCGGCGTCGTATTCTCTTGTGGCAACGGCATGTCCGGAAAGGTCCCGCCCGACCATCAGTTCTGCAACCTGTGTCATGGTCGTGTCCGTTGTTGCAACCTCCTTCACCACCTTGCCGTCGCGGAGTATGACGATGCGGTTGCAGACGTCGAAGATCTCCTGAAGACGGTGCGTGATGAAGATGATGGCGATGCCGGTGTCTGTCAGGCGACGCAATGACGCAAGCAGCACCTGAGCCTCTGATTCCGTCAGGACTGCCGTGGGTTCGTCGAGGACGAGCACCTTCATCCCGGGGCGGTGTATCTCGCGCGCAAGTTCAGTGAACTGCTTGTGGCCGACCGGCATTTCGGCGACCAGGGTATCCGGGCTAATATCGACGCCGAGCAGGTCGATGGAATTCTTGGCGATGGCCCGCATGGCTGGAAAGTCCAGCGTCTTCATGCGCGGCCCAAACACCTTGGTCACGATGTTGTCGTGAAGAATCTCGCCATTGAGAAGGATGTTCTCGGTTGCGGTAAAGCCGGGGATCAGGGAAAACTCCTGATGTACCATGCCAATGCCAGCCGCAAGCGCGTCGAACGGGCTCTGAAAGTTGACCGTTGTTCCCTCCAGGCAGACTTCCCCGCTGTACCCGCCCGTCTCGGAGATGACGCTCATGCCGAACAGGATATTCATGAGCGTCGATTTCCCGGCCCCGTTTTCGCCAACAAGCCCCAGTATCTCGCCGCGTCGCAGATTGAGGCACACGTCCGTCAGTACCCTGATTCCGTAATACTCTTTCGAAATGCTCTTCATCTCGAGCAAGGGCTCTTGCTCACTCATCTGTACCACCTTTCATCGCTGGCATCCGTGGGATACAAAGGTACACGGCGGAACTGCACTGCTTGTTTCCGTCGCGGCGGCCAGCATTTTGTACGAGGTAAAGCAACGGAGTCCGGCGCGCGTGGAGCACTCCCCGGACTCCGTTGCTTTGACAGCCTGAACAGCATGCCACCTGCTGTCTTGTATTCGGCATGCCGTTCAGGCCCTCCTGCGGGCCCATGTGCCCGCAAGGTCATTCCTGACTAGCTGGATGGCGCCTTGAGGGTCAGGTACTTTTCCGGGACAACCTGCTTGGTCGTTCCGAGATAACCCTTGCCAAAGACGTAGGTGTCCTGGTACATCAGGACGTGGTTCGGGGAGGTCGTCCCAGTGTTGAGGTCCTTGTAGTTCGAACCATTCCACGTTGCGCCAGGTGTGTACTTGTTGAACGCATCAAACAGATCCTGGGTGTTCCCCATTTTTGCCGTTCCATCGATGCACCGCTTGGCGTACTCGCCCAGTCCTGCGGTAGTGGTGTAGCCGTATGAGTACGCCCATGTGCCGAAGCGCCCTGAACCGCCGGCATCGATGACTGCCTGCTCAACCTTCTTGAGAATCGCAGGCCAATCACCCTGTTCGGCGCTGAGGTCGATGCCGAGTGCACCCGGATAGCCCATCAGGGGTGAGGGAAGATCGGCTTCTACAAACAGTCCGCCGTACTTCATGAGCTGCTTCAGCAGCGGTTCTGTTTCAGCATCGTTGGTGCAGAAGAACGCGGTGTCCTTGCCGTACTTCTGAACCCAGGCCGGAGTCTTCTCGAGCATGAATTGCTGCGCCCCGGCAATACCTACGTCGCTCGTGGGGTCGGGAGCGGTCTCGAACACGAACTTGAGCCCCAGGTCCTTGCATGCCTGTTCCATGATGTAGCGCCTGCGGCTCAGCAGCTCATAGCTCATGTGACGAGGGAAGGAGATGTGGACGAAGGTCTTTGCTCCCATCTGCTTGGCTGCCCAGATGATGAGGTAGCCGCGTGCCACGTTGTCAGCGCTGACAGCTTGGTCGGCGGCAGCTTCGATGACGTTGGGGTCCTCGTGAGGCTCTCCGGCAAGCAGCAGAATGTCGGGTCTCTTTTCACGGACGCGCTTGAAAGCTTCAGCAGTTCCCGGGACGGCTTGGTTCACGACAATGGCCTTCATGAGAGGGTCATCCGCGAGACCGACGATCTGGGCAATGGTGGTTTCCTGTTCCGATGTGAAGTTGTCCGGGTACGTGAGCGTTGTGATCATGCCGCCATTGGCGGCATCGCCGTACTCCTGGACGAGGCGCTCTCCACCCCGGAGGTCATCCTCGGACTGCGAAACGGTCCCGGTGACTACACCGATGTGGTACTTCGCGCCCGTGTCTCCGCTCGGCTCTTGAGTCGTCTTGCAGCCGGTAAACAGCACGCCTACCAGCATGAACGTCAGCAACACAGCTAGCAGCTTCTTCACGTTCTTCCTCCTATAGAGAATTAGCCTGGAACTCAGCTATATTCCTATATAGCGCCTTTGCGTTTTTTTGCAACGCGTCGGGGGAAAAGCAACAACCCCCCGGCAGACCGCCGGGGGTTGGAAGTGAGCAAGCTGGTCAAAGTCCTAGTACTCTGGATAGGCGGGAGCCGCAGGGGCTGGAGTCTCGGGCTTGGGAATGCTCGTGACTACTGCTGCAGTGGACAGCAGCAGGCTCGCGATGCTCTCGGCATTGAGCAGTGCCAGACGCGTGACCTTCAGCGGGTCGACGATGCCGGCCTTGAACAAATCCTCGAACTTGCAGTTCAGAGCGTTGAAGCCAAGGTTGGCTTCGCCCTCGAGAACCTTCTGGACTGCGATGATTCCTTCATACCCAGAGTTATCGGCAATGATCCTGAGCGGCTCGCGCAGCGCCTTGCGAACAATCTCGGCGCCCGTCTTCTCGTCGCCGGTGAGGTTGAGCCTGTCGATCGCCTTGCCCGCCTTGACGAGGGCAGCGCCACCGCCGGTGATGATTCCCTCGGCAACTGCGGCCTTGGTAGCGTTGACAGCGTCTTCGACGCGGTGCTTCAGCTCCTTCATGGCTGTCTCAGTCGGGGCGCCGACCTTGATGATGGCCACGCCGCCAGCGAGCTTGGCAAGGCGCTCCTGGAGCTTCTCCTTGTCATAGTCGGACTTCGTCTCTTCGATCTGCTTCCGGATCTGGTTGACACGCGCCTTGATCTCGTCCTTGTCGCCATGGCCACCGACAATGGTTGTATTGTCCTTGTCGACCTTGACTTCGTCAGCAGAACCGAACATGTCATCCGTAACCTTGTCGAACGTAAGACCAAGGTCCTCGCTGAGCACCTGTCCACCGGTAAGGATGGCAATGTCCTGCAGCATTTCCTTCCTGCGGTCGCCAAAGCCTGGGGCTTTGACAGCAGCAACGGAGAACGTGCCGCGTACCTTATTGAGTACGATCGTCGCAAGGGCCTCACCCGTGATGTCGTCTGCAACAAGTAGGAATGGACGGCCTTTCTGCGACAACTTCTCGAGCACGGGCAGGAACTCCTGGATGGACGTAACCTTCTTGTCGGTAATGAAGACCAGCGGATTCTTGAGCTCGACTTCCATGCGGTCCGGGTCGGTGACGAGATACGGGGAGATGTAGCCGCGATCAAACTGCATGCCCTCGACAGTCTCAACCTTCATATCGAGTCCCTGTGACTCTTCAACGCTGATGACACCGTCCTTGCCAACCTTGTCCATGGCGTCGGCAATGGCTTCGCCTACTGCTGGAATCTTGGAGGAGACAGTCGCGACCTGTGCCTTTTCCTCGCGGGTCTTGACCTCGCGGGCAACCTTCTTGAGTTCATCGACAATCGCCGCGGTCGCCTTGTCCATGCCTGCCTTGAGTGCTACTGAGTCTGCGCCGGCAGTCACGTTCTTGATACCCTCCTGCACCATGATCTGGGCCAGCACCGTGGCAGTCGTCGTGCCATCGCCTGCCTGGTCCTCAGTCTTCTGGGCGATCTCGCGGACCAGCTGAGCTCCGATGTTCTCGTTGGGGTCTTCGAGCTCGATTTCCTTGGCGATGCTTACGCCATCATCCGAAAGAACCGGAGAACCGTACTTCTTCTCAAGCGCCACGTGGCGGCCCTTGGGCCCCAGTGTTACCTTGACAGTATTAGCGAGCTTGTCGACACCAGAACGAATCTTCTCGTAGACATCTTGATCAAAGATAATCTGTTTTGCGTCCATAGAGATTCCTCCTTACTTGACGATCGCAAGGATGTCATGCTGCGAGAGCACAACAAACTCTTCGTCGTCAATCTTGATTTCGTTTCCGCTGTATTTGGAATAGACTACCTTGTCGCCTTCCTTGACTTCCAGGGGGACTCTAGTGCCGTTGTCCAGCATCATGCCGGAACCAACTGCCATGACTGTGCCCTGTTGCGGCTTTTCCTTGGCACTGTCAGGAAGAACAATGCCACTCTTGACAGTTTCTTTGGCTGTCTCAACCTTAATGACGACGTGATCACCAATTGGAACCAACTTTGCCATGCTATCGTGCCTCCTGTACAAAGGTCTGGATGGATTAGCACTCTCTACTGCTGAGTGCTAAGCCATTATATGTGCGCTCCGGTGGCTGTCAAGTGTGAAGACCGTGCGCAGGTGCTCGCGTTCTCAGCCGCGAACGGAGGTGCGCCGGCGAAGTCTTGCGCAACGCGGGGCTTGTTGCTATGATGAGAGGCCAACAATGACGTACACAAGTTGCATAGAAGTACCATTCGCAAGCCGCAGCCGTCAGTCGACGGAGGGCATCGGCGTCCTGGTCGGAAGCTGCCTTCTGGAAATGCTGACTAGCGGGGTTCGTTCGTCCGCCATTGTGGCGCTTGTCGGACCGCTTGGCGCCGGAAAGACCGTCCTCACGGGCGGAGTGGCGATGTCTCTCGGCATCGAACGTTCAGCAGTTGCGAGCCCCACGTTCGTGCTTGAACGCAACTATCGGGGCAGGCAACCGATGCGACATCTTGATCTGTATCGCATCGATGACCCGGGCCAGCTCATGGAAGTAGGATTCGAAGAAGAATTGGAAAAGCCTGGCGTTACGGTCATCGAGTGGGCCGAACGTGCCGGAGATCTTCTGGAACTCTATGAGCGCATCGAGATCGGGTTTGAGGTGCTGGGTGATGAGGCACGGCGCATCACCGTGCGCGACTTCTACCAGCCATCGCTCATTGCGGGGTGTTTCGGTGTCGGAACCGCTATCTCTTCTTATTAATACAGCCACTGTTTCGGGCGTGGTGGGGCTCGCCTGCGGGACTATCCCTGTCGCGTCCGAGCGGCTGCAGTTGGCTGCAGCGTCCAACATGGTTGTCCCCTCCATTCGGCGGATGCTGGACGAACAGGGTTGTGCCGTCTCGGACATCGAGAAGATTGTTGTCGCAAAAGGACCGGGGACCTTTACGGGGTCCCGTGTTGGCACGAGCATCGCGAAGGCCGTCGCCTACGTGGCGGGCTGTCCGCTGGTATCCGTCACGACGCTGGAGTGCGTGGGGTGGACCGGTGTGACCAGGATCGCCCGGGGGGCCAGCGCCGTGCCCCTGTGGACGCTTTTGGATGCCCGGCGCCACGAGTTCTACGCCCAGCAGTTCGTATGCCGCGGCGATACGCTTGTTCCGGCAGAGGAGCCGCGGTGTACGGGGCGCGAGGTGCTCGAAGCCGTGCGGGACTTTGGCGGGGTGGCACTGTGCGCCTTCGGGCAGTCGCTCCTTGGCGACGCGGACGGGACGGGCATGAAGGGTTGGCATTTCGACGTGTATCCAACATGCGAGGGTATGATTGCCGCAGCCCTAGGGGGCCATGTGGAAGATCCCCTGACGCTGGAGCCTCTCTA
>DAOOUZ010000053.1:0-7454 GCA_035369785.1 Candidatus Cryosericum sp.
CGACCAGTACAGGGCGAGACGATCGCTTTCTACAAGCGGTTTGTCTCTGGCAAGCAGCAGCGCCTGCGAAACCAATGGCTGCGTGCCAGGACTTGTAAAGGCTTTCCTGATTTCCTGGACCGCTTTTGCACGACGGTTCGGGCCGCGGATGTCAGGAGCGAGGATGGCATCCAGCTCTTGCGCTGATACCGCTCCCGCGGCGCACAGGCGGTCAAAGGCGAAGTCGAGGTGAGCCAGACGTACCTTGCGTGTGAACCCCAGTTGATGCTCCATCATGCCTCCCGGGAAATGCGTGCAAAGGGGACCATGACCTCCAGCAGAGATATGCCGCCATGGCAGTTGAGTGCCTGTTGGTTGGGCGCAAACGCACCGTTTCGGCGGCAGAGCGCAACGTGCACGTCATCCGGCAAGGTAGTGCTGTCCCATGGCTCCGCAACTTGGCCGTTTTCCTGAACGAAGTTGTCGCGGAGGACTCTGGAACTAAAGATGCGTGCCCGTTGTCCATTCCTTTCGGCCAGAACTCCGGTGCCATGCAGGCCGATGCCCCGCGCGCACGTGTTCCCGTGGTCTGCCGTGACATAGACGTCATAGCCTGCGTCAAGGAGTCCACTCAGGTAGGTTGCAAGTTCTTCACCGTTGATCCAGGTACGGATGGTCGAGGCCAGCATGCGCAGGTCGAGCCCCTCACCATGGATGAGTTCATCGACCTTCGGCACGACAGCTGCGAATGCCAGTACAGAAGGTGGGAGTGCTTTGTCCAGCGAACAAGCCATATTTGAAGTTGGCCCGACAATGTCCAGCGCTGTGTGTTCGGCAGCCAAGCCATTCCGCGACCAGAAGTCGCTCCATAGCACCGCTTCATCACTGGCCCGGTCCGCATGAAAGAACGACCTTGGGAGCGCTCCACCGAAGATAGCAGGGCGAGAGACGGGGGTTATTGTCGGAATGCATGCAAGCACAGATGCCAGGTCAGAGACTCTCAAACGTTGCTGCTCCAGACCGCGTGCGACAAGGTGCCATTGCCACCAGTTCATGCCGTCCATGACAACCAGTGCGGTGCGACCGCGTCTTGTACCGGCCAGGTAGGGGGCAATCTGATGCACGGAGACAGGGCGGGGAAGATAGGCCAGCGACAGCGATGTGTCGTAGCTTGACCGGAGCCATTCGCCAAAGCGCTCATCAACCGTGTGCATGAGAGCATCAACGGCCCGAGTCAGGCCGGAATCTGCCTGCTCAACCGTGTAGTAGCGTGCCAGAAGCGAACCCAGGTCCGTCGCGACCGTGTCCCATGCGCCAACGTCCCAGCTGCGCGCCGGATCGTCCAGGAGAGCCGTCAGTCTGTCTATGCCCCGCTGTATTGCTTCACTTTCATCAACGCTGACGCCGGGCAGCGCCCAGTCTGGTACGCTGTCCCTGCTTATCACCCGCACCGGTTTTATCAGACCCATCTCGAAATAATCATCGACCACAGATCGGACCTGCAGGGACTTCCAGGGAACGGTTGTGGCTGGGCGCTCGGTCCCAGCATTGGTATACGCTGCAACCAGCGAAGGCTCGGCGATACCTGTGACCTGCACACCGGGGAGCGCAGTTGCCCATGCATTCCAGTGGTTCTGCAAGTAGTCGAGAAATGCGCGGCGGTTGCGGACCAGGCGCTCAAGCGGGATCTGGTCGAATGCCGGGTTCTGGCTCCATGTTTCGATGACGTAGTCTGCAATGCAACCGGGCAACGGCTCCTCGTTGAGATGCAGGCGCAGGAGAGCACCGTACAGGGTCTCGACGGAGGACACGGCGTCCGCCGCGATGTTGTACCCCTTTTCTGCGACGACCTTCGCGGTCTCACGGCGCGTCAGGTCAGCGGACTGATGGCCCTGCGCTTCGTACAGCCGCGCGAGCGCGCGGTACGGGAGTTGGCGAAGAACATCCGTCGCGAGGTGCGGGAAGAAACTGGCGAGGTCGGCTGTAACCAGACGGGCGTCAGCGAGAATATCAACGGGAACGTGATGCACTCCATGGTGTGTCAGGACAACAAGCCTTTCTTTGCTGCGACGGTATCCAGTTTCGTAAAGGTAGCGGAACTCAACGGGCGACTCAAAGGGAAGGATTGTCAGTTGGTGCGCCAGGAGGGCCGCCATCGGCTCCTCCTGTACAAGGAGATTGTCAGGGTCATCTGCGACGAACAGACGGACATCCTGCTGGTCGAAGGGTTCTGTAATTCGCTCAGTCAGGGTGCTGTTCATGATCACCTTCGATGCGGACGAGGAGGATGCACTCAAGAAGGGGCGCCACCTTGCGGTTCCGTTCCATCGTTGCCTTCCACGCACTTCTCGCGGCATCAAGTTCCCGCTGCCGTGCGGCTCGGACACTGTTCAGCGCGATGTGGTCGATAACCTCCTGCTGTGCTGCAAAGGCAGACTGTCGAGCCTCGTCATCACGCTCGATGTTCCGCAGGTGGCGAGTGACAAGGTCCTGATAGATCTGAAACGTCAGAGGCTCGATGGCTGCCCGCGAGACAGCAATGCAGGCTAGTGTCTCAGCTGGGTCAAGGACGCGCGTGACATGAGGCACCGTGTCACCAGACAGAACGTCCCATATTCTGCGTCCAGAAGCAACGAAAGGATGTCCGGCATCATCGATCAGCAGTGGAGCCATGGCAACGAGGTCATCTGTTGCAGTCCTCGCTGTTACTTGCCAGAGCGACCAGAGCCCCGACAGTCCTGGGGCACACTCTGCTGCGGACAGAACAGGAATGCCACGGTCTGGACCGAAGACAAAGTCGCTGTCGATGATGTGCCGCACGCGCTCGCTGTGCGCCGTCAGCTGCTCGTACCCCCGGTCGACGGCGACCTGCGGCTGAAAGGTGACACTCGTCTGGTGAAAGCCATCAGGCCAGACAATGTCATACCCAAAAAGGTCTGCCGACATGTGTCCGCCTTCTGCTGCCAGGTATGAACGAACCATGCGTTCGCACCAGTAGGGCATCGGGCTGTGCGCGATGGCGTTTGCCCGCGAAGGATCGGCCTGTTCGAGGACCGGCAGAACGGACGCCGTTGCCTTGTAGTTGGCGAGCTTTTCGCGTACGGTCGCCAGGAACTCTTCGCTCGCGTCTCCTGACCCAGCCGGGTCGAGGAGCGACTGAAGGTACAGATGCTCAACGTCGTCGGCCACCATTGACGAATCAAGCACGTCCCCTATCTTGTCAACGCCCAGTTCATTGAGGATGGTTGCAAGCTTGCCGGTGAGAACAGTTTGCACCCGGTCCTCCACACTGCCGCTGACGACAAGGTTGACTGCCTCGACGTCACGGGCCTGGCCGATGCGGTCAACCCTTCCGATGCGCTGTTCAATCTTCATCGGGTTCCAGGGAAGATCATAGTTGAAGACGACGTGGCAGAACTGCAGGTTGACGCCCTCACCTCCGGCGTCGGTGGAAACGAGAATCTGAGACGACCCTGCAAACTCCTTCTGTGCCGCTGTGCGCTCGTCTGCCGACATGTCGCCGTTGACCAGGACAACCCGGTAGCCCATATTGCTCAGAACGCGCTTGAGCATGCGCTGAGTGGCTTTGAACTCGGTGAAGATCAGCACCTTCAGGTCAGGATCGGCCTCCTGTGCACGAAACCGGTCGATCTGCGCTGCGAGTTCAAGGGTCTTGGCATCTGGCCCTTCCGCCTGAGCGGCGGTACCCAGGCTGACAAGCTCCTGGAGCCAGGACCTCTCTGACTCAACATCCTCGGGCTCTGCATCAATCGCCCTGCCCGAATCGAACAGATCGTCGACCTCAACCAAGTCGTCGATGTCGCTGCTGCCGTTGAGGACAGCGAGTCGGTTGGTCAGGCCCTCAAGCCCTGCCTCGGTCGAGCTGCTTGCCATGCGTGCCAGCAGTAGGACCAGAAAACCAAGCATGGTGTTCCGGTGGCGGGTTGCCATGGAGTACGTCGAACGCGCAAAGTCATCCATGCGCGCGCGGAACAGCGCCTGGTTCGGCCGTGCGTCACTGCCCGCGGATACTTGGCACAGGTGCGTGTGGCGGGCGCGGAACAGCGGCTTGCCGTCATAGTCAATGGCCTTCCTCTTCTCAGTGCGCAGGACGTAGCGACTGAGCAGGTCACGGTCGATGTCGCCCTGTGTGCCGAACACCTGCGGGTCAAGGATATGGAGCAGGCGCTTGAACTGGTCCGTCTTGCCCTGGTGAGGTGTTGCCGAGAGCAGAAGGATGCGCGGGGCAGCCTGTGCGATGACATCACCAAGAACGTTGCGCGCCATGCGCCCCCCGTACCCGGCCAGCTTGTGGCATTCGTCGACGATGACGAGGTCCCATCCGGCTGCAACCAGCTCATCGAAGCGCAGGCGATTGTAGTCTGCGACATCCGAATCTTCCGCTCTGCCGCGAGCCAGACGCGGCTTGACTGTGTCGAGAGGCACGATGACCTGATCGAACAGTCGCCATGGGTTGAACGCTTCTCTACTTTCGCTCTTCGTGGCCATGAGACGCGCGAGGGCTGAGAGGTCCGTCGGCTGGATGACTCGGAATTCCTCGCCGAAACGCTGGGACATCTCGGACTGCCACTGCCCTGCCAGCGAGTGAGGGACAATCACCAGGACACGCCGGACCTTGTCGCGGAGCTTGAGTTCCTTCATGACCAGGCCCGCCTCGATGGTCTTGCCCAGCCCGACTTCATCGGCCAGCAGGAACCTGGTTTTGCTTGAACCAAGAACGCGCTCAAGCACCAGGACCTGGTGCGGGAGCGGGAGCAGACTTGAACCGTACGCGGCGGCGATGTCCTCACTGCCCAGCGCCTCCCGGATGCGCGCCGCAAGGGCCAGATACTGAAGGCGGGGACCGGTAAGCGTTTCACTTTCCGACTGGAGCTCATCCTCTGCAACAACCGTGGTCGAGCCATCTGTCTGCTGGACCCTGCACCAGGTTCTGCCCCACAGTGTGTACCGCTCGAGGACGCGGACAATCATCTGCTACTTGCCCAGCATGAGGAGCGCGTTGTCATAGTACATCTGTAGCTGTTCGTCCTGCTCGAGAACATCGGACGGAATGTGCTCGGCCATCATCGTAATAGTGGAGTACAACCGATCCTCCCAGCATTTTCTGAAGCCGGCACGGATGGCATCGATCCGGAACTCCTTCAGGCGCTTCTGCCCGTGCATGACCTCCTGACGGTACTGGTCGAAGTCCTTGAGCAGGTCCCGGTCGCGCAGCTTCTGCAGGTCGCTTTCCTTGTGGGGGTCCGGCACATACCACCGCCCCTGTTCATCCTGCAGGAAGTTCTGTTCCAGCAGAACCCTCAGCTCGGGCAGCTTCTCGTGCTTGCTGATGGCTTGCGCCACCTTCATGTAAGGACCCACAATGTTCTGATACGTGCTCCGTTCGTGGCCCAGTTCGCGGCGCAGCCATGCAATGGCTGTTGCCTCGTTGGTGACAAACAGCTCCTCAGTCTCGACCCTGCTGGCCCTGAGCTTTGCCCTGTCATACGCGGCGACCTGCTGGTCAAGGAAGAGCATGTCGTCCCGTTCCACAAACAGGTTTCGTGCCTGCTGCTGAAAGTCTGCCGAGTCGAGCGGCACGCGCGCGCCGCGTGCAACGTAGCATGCAACCATGCGGTTGTACAGGGCGCGGGGCGTGCGCTCCTCGATGGTGCGCAGGATGCCACTGCGCAGGGATACGACCGGCAGATGCTCCAACTGCATGCGCACAAAGCCCCAGACACCCTGCTCCGTGCCTGATTCGTGGGCAAACTGGGCTTCGAGCTCCTCTGTCGGCTTGTAGGCGGAGATGACCAGGTCCTGCTTGACAGCCGAAGTCGTTGTCACGGCGTTGAAACTGTGCTGCTGCTTGTCCAATGCCGCAACGTTTGCAATGACGAAGCCCGCCTGCTGAATGGCGGTCTGGATGGCATTCCAGACGCTGGCCTGCGTGTTGGAGAATTCGACCGTCATCCAGCGTCCCGGCTTGAGAACGCGGAAGACCTCGCGGAAGCAGGAGAGCATGAGCTGCCGGTACTCGTCGATACCCTTGTGCTGCGTCTTGTTCTCGATGGCCTCGGACTTGTTGTTGGTCCAGACCTTGAGCCAGGACTCCCACAGAAAATTGAGCTCAGAATACATGAGATTCGAACCAAAGGGAGGATCAAGAAAGAGATAATCCACAGTGCTGTCTGGCAGAGTGCTTGAGGTTGCTGATTGTGTTGAAATCCTAGACGAGTTCTCCTGAAGCGATAATCCACGTGCCAGAGAGCGCGTCTTACCCAGTAGCCAGCGAGGCGCCATCCACTCGCGCTCCAGAGACCCGACGTACAACGTTCCCGTCAGTATCATGTTGGGGAAAGTACTCTTGGGCGCGTATCTCTGCATCCTTGATAAGCCAAAGATACTGCCCGTCAGAACCTCGCGCAATTGAGCCATTGAACTTGTGTCCGTGAGTCTATCGTAGTAGCTTGCTATCACGTGCAGTACCCGCGGGCGAACCATTTGGTGTACATGCGTAATGCCAATGCGCAGCGGCTCTCCCATCTTGTCGCCCGCTGGCAGGGGGTTGGTGGGGTACCAGTATGGGATATCTGCGTTTTCGATTCTGTCGATGAGTGCCAGGTCGCCAGCATCCGGCTTCTTTTCGTATCGCTTGCCGCCGCAAGTGTAGTTGATCAGGACAGGTACCTGCTTCGTCTGGCGGATGGTTTGCTGCAGAGCGTCGTCGTAGCGGGTCACCATGGCATGCTCCATGGTGCTTTTTGTCAGGTTGCTGCCGCAGTTTGGACAGGCAAACGTGTCCAGCACCTTACCTGCGTTCTGGTCCACGGCCGCGTCATAGAAGACGACCTCGTGTCCACATGTGGGACAGACGAAGACATCGGACCAGACGGTGTAATTGATGGTGCCAGTGCGGCCGTCTGTGTGCTTGGTCTCGTACATCCATCCGCATTCCTTCTGTACCTCGTCCAGGATACGGGTCGCCTCGCGCCGGAAGGCATCGACGTCCACTGGGGTGTTGTAGTTGTAGGCAATGAAGGTTGCCGCGGGGGACAGATCATTGAGCACGGCGTGCCGCGCCCCCAGCCGCGAGAACGGCACCCAGGTCGTCTTGCCCTCTGCATCGGTCTCCTGCCGCAGGATCGTGCCGTCCGGCTTGACCTGGTAGCCCAGGGACAGGACCTGGTTGCGGTCGCCGCACAACTGCGCCGCGACACCGGTCATACCGGTCCCGCAGAACCCGTCGAAGACGATGTCGCCCGGCTCCGTGTAGTGCAGGATGTACCGCATGATGGCCTTGTGCGGTACCTTCGTATGGTAGGCGTGCGCATTGTAGATGGGGTCGTTCTTGCCTTCGCTCACGTCGGCAGCAAACGGCTCGCGGCTGTACTGCCAGTTCCTGGGCTTGGTTGGTTTCTCGGACTCCCACTCGTGGACGAAGTCGGCAATCCACGGGTTCGGACAGGCCGTGT
>DAOOUZ010000054.1:0-7208 GCA_035369785.1 Candidatus Cryosericum sp.
GGCTGCTCACCAAGGCGGCTGCCGTCGACTTCGCGAGGGACCACATCCGCGTCAACTCTGTGCACCCGGGCGTCATCAAGACAGAGATGACAAAGGGCATGATGGTCGACCCCGCTATCGTGAAGGCAGCTCTTGGACCGGCGCTCATCGCCCGGCCCGCTGAGCCCGAGGAAGTCTCCTATGCTGTTCTCTTCCTGGCGTCCGACGAGTCCTCGTACATGACCGGCTCCGAAGTCGTCGTCGACGGAGGCTATTCAGCCAACTAGAACTACCACGCTTCCACAATTGTGAATCCCTTGGTGCCTGGCACCAAGGGATTCACAATCCAGTTCACTTCAGGCCAGCGCCATGATGAGCACGATGATGCCGGCAACCAGCAGCACGACGCTCAGCACCACCTGAAAGGTCCCGGAACCGTGCACGTTCCTGCGCACATCCTGCTCGCTCTTCCACGTCAGCACGGAGTACTCCTTGCCCTTGCCGCGCCGTGCCACCCAGTACCCGTTGACCGCCTCGACCGGCCCCACGAAGAACGCCTGCTCTCCAGGAAGGAGCGCGGTCTCCACCGCATGAAAGCTGGGGCGGGACAGCTTGGCCAGCAGGCCCCGTGTGGCAACGTAGGGAGCAATAATGGGGTTGTCCCGGTCGTGGATGTCCTGGTTGAACGTGGACCGGCCGTCAATGGGCGGCAGACCGCCGCGCTCATCGAACCACAGTTCGCCCGCGCCCCGCAGGCGGAAGGGGGTGGAGGCTGACTTGGACCACACGGTCTCCCACTCTGTTCGCGTGGACGACGTGTCATCATCAAGCTCCCGCTTCTCCCGCTGGAGGTAGGCGCTCCACGCCACGCTCGGCTGCGATGAGTAGGGGGTCATGATGGTCTGGTCCGCGACAAGGACGCCCTGGAACTTGCCGTAGAGCCTCCCCTGCGCCGGCTTGGTCAGGTCCAGTGCGGGCGCGCTGTCGATGACCGCCGCCTGCGACTTGCGGGCCCGCGACGAGAAGTAGAACAGGATCGACAGTGCTATGAGAACGATGCTCGCAACCAGTTCTCCCGTGTTCATGGTTCATCCTCCTTGCTTGTCACATCATGCCTCAGCTCTTGCCGCCACCAGCACCGGGAGTCAAGGGCCTGCCGCAGACCGTGCAGAACTTGGCGCCCGGCTTGACTGGCGCGCCGCATCCGGGGCAAAACTTGGGCTCTGCCGCTGGAGCCACCTGCGTCTTCGCCCGCCCTGCGGGCGCGGCCGCCTTCACCGGCTTCACCAGAGGCCCGGCGGCATCTGCCCGCCGGTCGACCACGGCCGCGGACAGCAGAAGGTCGCCCAGTTTCTGCGCGTACTGCTCCTGACTGAGAGGCTGGTGCGTGACATCAAGCGCCCCGTCCTTCTCCTCGAAGCGGAACCAGTGGTTGGCCAGGCCAGTCGAGGCGACGTACCCGCGGTGCAGGGTGCGGGCGCCGCCCTCCGCCACGACATCGACGCTGAAGCCGACGCTGCCGACCCAGCTCTGCAGAACCTCGGCCCCCATGTGCCTCCCTGCCTCACCGAACAGGAGCACCGGGTCGGTTCCGCCCGCGCGTGTCGTTCCGACGAGGAAGTCCCTCCCCACCGCCTGTTCCAGCCCGTCATCCCCCATCGTCGCCAGGTGGGCCGCAAGGTCCGGGACGAGCACCAGCAGAGAGGGCAGCAGCCAGCGGATGTCCTGGCTGCGGATGCTGGCTTGAGCGGCGGAGCGGAACTCCTGGGGCGTCATGACCGGGTCCGGGGATCTTCGGAACTCCAGCAGATCCTGATACGCAGACCTGCGGAACATGTCGATGGTATGGAAGACGGCCACCAGGGTGGAGAGCGTGCAGGGCGGTGTCAGCATATTGGGTTCACCCTCCGGCGCCGCGGTCCCCAGCTGCCGCGCGACCCATGTGGCCACGTCACGCGGGCCGTCAAACAGTCGAATATCCCATTCACCATCCCCGGGAGCGACCGCGACCATCCTGTCGCCCGCGTTCTTTGCTGCGTAGGCGCGGAGGCTGCCCAGTGGCTGCATCCCACCTCCGAAGAGCACGTCCAGCCGCAGGTCGGGACGCGCCAAAACAGCAGCCGCGGCCAGGAAGCTGTCATCGCCTCCAAGTGCCTTGCCGTCCTCTGTCAGCGCCGCCGAACCGGCGGCATAGTCCGCCAGCGCCTCCGCAAACGGCGAAAAGGACGTAGCCTGCAAGTGCAGCTGGTCGACAAGAAGGGGCCCGAGGTCCTCGGGCTGCACCACGAACACAGAACCGTCGCCTTCGTGCTCAGATTGTCTGTTCATCGCTGTCTCCTTCCGGAAGTTCTGGTGCCATCGTCCTCCACAGTTCATCGGGGACGGGGTCCGTCGGTACAGGCTGTCCTGCGCTGCTCTCGATGACATCCTCCACAAACGGAACTTCCTCATCCTCTGTGCAGACGCCATTCGCAATGGTCCTATCCCGGCGGCTGCCGGGGAGCGCCAGGTACGGGCAGGCCACGGTCTCCGCGCGCAGGAGAAGAGATGTGTCCCCTGGAGCTATCCACAACAGCTTGCCAGCCCGTATCCACGGCTCGAGGTCATAGTCCCGGTCCAGGAAAGCACTGTCGTCGTCCTGCGACCAGGCAAGCGTCCCATCAGGACGAATGACTTCGTAAGAATCGGTTCCCCACGTATTCACCCGGCGGGGAACCTCCTCAGGGTGTTCCGCAAAGTAGGTCATGACATACCCTGTATGCACGCCAACCGACACCTGACTGACGACGGCATGCACGCCAGGCAGCGCCAGTAGACGTGGAACCACGTACGGAACCTCCGGTCCCGGCCGCACCTCAAACGGCGTCACTTCCAGCGGGCTGCCCAGACGCATGGCTCCCGCGAGGCCGACAAGGTCGGTTGTCCCCTGCTGCAGGGGCCGCACGGCCTGGATGGCATCCCACCAGGGGCCGTCCAGGCCAGCCGTGTCAATGGCATACTCCAGCATGTCACCCGTCATAGGGCTCCGCGACAGCGCCACCACAGGAAGACTGTCAAGATACTGTTCGCGCAGGGCACCAATCTCGGTCCCCACCCGCTCCAGCTCGTCCAGGTTCTCCGGAGCCACATGCTCCGGGTCTCTGCTCAGGTCGCCAAGCAGCTCAGACTGACGCGTACGAAGCGCTGCATAGCGTGCAAGCAACTGCTGTCTCACTTCCATGGATGATGATGGCATGAGAGCCTCCTAGGGAGTGGGTGGGACGTAGTTGGCCGCGCCCACTGAACCATCCGACCCCACGGTAATCAGGGCCTTGCCGCCCGGACCATGTCCTTTGGTGATGCCTTCGAAGATCTCGTATTCGTGTGCCGTCGTGGGGTTCCAGTTCAGGTGTGCCCCATGCGTGACCGGAACGCCACGGGCCCCGCACCAGTCGACAAAGGCTTTTTCTTCGGCCGCCGTGAGGGGTCCGCCGCCAGCCTTGCTGAGGCTGAACAAGTCCAGGTCGCTGACATAGGGAAGGCCAGTCTCGACATCCACAAGAGTGCCAGCCTTGAGTGCTACCTTGCCTTCCTTGATGAGACCTTGCATCTTGGGCGAGGTCACTTCGGACAGGCGCATCGCATATCGGTCAACGACCTCGCGGATCATCTGCGCCTTGCGTTCTGCAGGAAGTGCAGAGGACTTGATCCCCTGAATGAGGTTCCGGGTAGCGGCAGGGTCTGGCCTGAAGTGTCCGATAGCGCCCTCCGGTCCCTTTGCCCCGATGAGCTGGTCGACAAAGTTGATGCTCTTGTTCTTAATGATCGGGGGTTTGGGAATGCCATTCTTGACAAATCCAGAGACGGCCCCCTGTGGGCGAACCGACACATTCACACCAAACTTTTGCGCACCCTCCTGAATGGTCTTGAGGTTCCCCGGATTGATGCCGGTCGTCGGAACCGCGCTGCGCACCGAGGCGAGTTTCCCCCCTTTGAGCGCGCCAGCCTTCTCGGCCACTGCTGTTGACGCCCTTGCCTCTGCCGAGGCGCCTGTCTTGAGGACTCCGTTGATGACGGTCTGCGCCGCCCCCTTGAGGTCCCCCTTCAGGACCTGCGCGCCTCCGACCGTCAGCAGTTCCTTCCCCGCGGCAAGAGCTGCCTTGACCTGTCCGGCAGTCGCAATCGTCAAACCGATCTTGCCGGTTGCGATCAATACATTGCCAAACCGCTCCAGGACAGGAACGTTGGGATCCCATGACTTCTTCCAGTTTTCCCAACCCCCCGAATCCTTGATAGCCTCCCACATCTTGCCTGGGTCCGTCACGGTGGTGTAGATTCCTTCGGCCATGCCCTTGATGAGTTTTCCCCCTGCATCGACAAGCGCTGAGGTGCCCGCTTTCACATCCTGCCAGGTTCCCGTGGCCGCATCCCACACCAGGCTCGGGTTGTTCCACACGTCCTTTGCTGCCTCGACCACGTCCTTGCCAAAGTTCACAAGCGGCCGTGTCACCAGCCCTGGGTCGTTGTAGACGGCTTTTGCCCCCTGGTACAGTGAGGTGGCTCCCTTCACGGCGACATCCTTCGCCCCTTTCACCAGGCCCACGGCTGCGTCGCCAATCTGCACGGCCTCCTTCTCCCAGTTGCCCCAGGCGAGCGAGAGGATGCCGCTCCAGCTGTTGGCCGCCTGCGCCTCCGCCTGCGCCCTGGCCGTTTCCTGCCTGATCTGCTCTTTCCTGGCCTCGCGTTCCTGGGGCGTCAGCACAGCACCCTGCGGCGCAACCTTCATGGTTTCGGGCGGGGGCGTGTCCGGCAGCCCCAGCTTGGTGGGGTCGATCCCGTGCTTCAGCATGTACGCATAGGCTGCGCCCAGGTTGGTGGACAGCAGACTCGCGAGCGCAGCGGCCTCCGCGGGAGGGATGCCAAGCTTTCTGGTCATTGGCCAGCCGGAGTTCTTCACAAGTCCCTGAATAGTTCGTCCGCTCTCCGCCCAGCCGCCATCGTCGGCAAGCGCGGTGCCCAGCACGAGGATGCAGCTGCAGACCACCATCATCAGCATCACGATGCCCGCCGTCTCCCGCGCCGACTTTCGCCGGTGGGCGATGGAAGCAGCGCTTGCCACGAGAATCACGGCCAGCCCACCCCAGAAGGTCAACCTGGCCCACAGTGCTGGCGTGCGGTGCAGGGCAGAGATGGCAAACCCGAGCGCCAGTCCTGGAAACAGCAGGAAGACACACTCAGCCTCGGTGCCAGTGGGAGCCAGCCGCAGGTGCAGATACCGCCTCAGATCCGATAGTACAAGCTTCAGCACCATGTACTCGAAACTCATGTCCAAGGCCATAGTCAGCAGCAGGAAGCCGGCCGCATACGTCCATGCCAGTACATAGTTGGTCATCTTCCAGCTGAGGACGATGGCGACGATCCCGCCGATGAGCAACGGAATACCTGCGCGCCACCGCAGCTTCTGAAAGCCTCGGGCTAACCACGAAGGAAACAGCACAATCCCTTTGAGGCACGCAACAGGGGAGGAGAAGAGCCTGCCAAGAAATGGCGAAACAAAGTACGCGACGACACCCCAGAATGCTGTGCCGCCCTGCGGATTCTGAACCGTGTTGATAAGGTAGTTGAAGACGGGTTTTGTGGCGTACAGCATCGTGTTGTTGGGTCCGACCACGAGCCAGGTGTGGAAGAACCAAGTGGCCCCTGCCATGAGCAGTGAGGTGATGATGGTGAGGGGCAGGTTGGCAATCCACCCCTTGACCATCAGCACGACCAGCTGCCACAGGGTCTGGGGCGCCGGCTGCGGAGTGGGAGGAGCCCGCCTGCCGCGACGCTGCATGGGTTGCGCTGGCACTTGCTGCTCTGCCTCCGCTGGTGGGGTAGACGCAGTAGTCCATGCCCGCCCGTTCCATACGAGCCACCCGCCCGTCGCCGGGTCGATTTGCCACCACTGCCCCTGCGGCGTTCTGAACCGGAGCTCCGCCACCTGGCGCTGAAACTCCTTGAGGGCAATCTCCCCTCTGTCCAGCTGTCCCCGCAGTGTCAGGTACCGTGCATGCAGTTCGTCGAAGTCCATCACAGCCTCCGATTGTTCGTGGTTGTGCACCCCTTACCAGACGTGAACGATCTCCCTCTGACCGCAGTGTACGCGGCTCGTCGCCCTCTGCAAGATGTCAAGGCAGAACCGGGCGAACCACGCCATCCTTCTTGCCGACCTCGTACCAGCCGAACGTGGCCGAGTGTCCCCCCAGCTCGTCCTGGACCATCTCATAGGCATGCACCGTGTAGGTGCCGGAATCCTCCGAGTCGACCTCGATCACAACGCGATCTTCCGGCCTCTCCACAGCGACGTTCCGGATCCACTCCGCGACCTCTGGCACGGCTTTCACCCGTGCAACCGCCTCCTCGGGCGACACGGTCGCTCTCCTCGTCTGGCGGCAGCCAACCGCGAGACCGGCGGTCAGGGCAACGAGCAGCAGCAAGGTGACCTGCCGACGGTTCACAGCGTGCCCTCCGCAAGTTGGATCAGCGTTTCCCGGTCGATGATGGTCAGCCCGTCGCGGGTGGCGCACCACAGGTTGCCGTCCCCGTCTTCCAGCATGCACTTCACCTCGTCATTCGACAGCCCGTCTGCCGTGGTGAGCACCCGGAATCCCTGCGGCGTCTGCACGGCCATCCCCTCGTACTCGGACCCCACAAGCAGCGTCCCGTCCCGCGTGACGTACACGGAGCGCGCCTTGCCGCCCGCGAGCCCGCCTGCTTTTTCCAGGACGCGGGCGATGTGCCATTCCCCCTCTGTCCTCTTGAACTGCACAGCTCCACCATCGTCCAAGAATCCCGTTCCCACCCAGACCGTGCCGTCCGCCGCCTCGTACAGCGAGGCGATGTTGTTGTGCGGCAAGCCGTTCTGCGTCGAGAACCCCTGCCACTCAGAGCCCGTGCGGATGGCCAGGCCACCGGCTGGCGCCACGTAGGAACCAAACCACAGCCCGCCACTCGTATCCTCCAGCATGACGCGCACCATGTCGTCGGCAAGGCCGTCCTCCCTGTGCAGCACCTTCCAGCCGTCACCCGTCCGCAGCGCAGCCCCGCTCCAGGTCCCCGCCCACAGGTCGCCCGCCCGCGTAACGAGAACGCAGTTGACCCTGTTGTCCGGCAGGCCCTCGCGGGTGGTGAACCAGGTCGGCGCCCCATCCTTCCACCGCACCAGGCCACGCTCGGAGGCAAACCACAGCGCACCCTCGCTGTCCCGC